>CAUVEB010000003.1:0-137306 GCA_963550915.1 uncultured Leptotrichiaceae bacterium | reverse complement strand
ACGTGAAGGTGGAAGAACAGTAGCTTCAGGTGTTGTTGCTGAAATCAAAAAATAATGGATCGTAATTTAATATCAGATTTAATATATGATGCAAATAATTTAGGAGTAATAACTTTTAGTGAGTTCATTACTCCTAATATTTATAAGAAGATAGCTAGTAAATATATGGATATTAATATTTATAGTTTTGGTATTATTAGAAAAATATTTGCCTTTGTTCCAAATTATATAGATGATTTTGAATTTCCTATAAAACTACTTAAAATTGAAGTAAGTAATAAATTTAGAACTTATACTCATCGTGATTTTTTAGGTAGTATAATGGGTCTTAATATTAAAAGAGAACTTATAGGTGATATATTTGTATCTGATAATATTGCTTATGTATATGTTATGTCTGGCATATCAGATTTTATTATTCATAATTTAAATAAGATTGGTATTAATAACTGTACTGTTGAACTTTCAGATAAAACTAGTCTTGATTTTAAATACGAAGATATTAAATGTATTATTTCATCATTTAGACTTGATAATATAGTAAGTGCTATTACAAATCAGTCAAGACAAAATACCGAGCTTTATATACAGCAAGGTCTTTGTATGGTAGATTATGAAGTTTGTCTTGATAAATCAAAGCTTATTTATGAAAACACTATACTTTCACTAAAAAAATATGGTAGATATATAGTTGGAAGTGAAGATAGAAAAACTAAAAAAGATAAAATAGTATTAAATATTAAAAAATTTATATAATAGGAGTTTATTATGACTAAGCATACAAAGGGAATGTTACTTTCATTATTTAGTGCTGCACTTTGGGGAATAGGTGGTAATTTTACTCAGTATATATTCACACATTCAAGTTTTGACTTCTATAATCTAGTTACAATTAGAATGTTTTTAACTGGTGTAATTATACTACTTACAGGTATATATATTGAAGGTAGCGAAAAAGCTGTTTTGATGTTAAAAGATAGAGAAATTAGACTAAAATTGTATATATATGCACTTTTTGGAATGGTAGGAGTACAGATGCCATTTTTTGCAACCATACAATATAGCTCCGCACCTTTTGCAACACTTATACAGTTTTCAACTCCTATAATAATAATGATATATATAAGTTTAAAAACAAGAAAAAGACCAACTAACAATGAATTAGCCTCTACTCTTGTAATATTAAGCGGTGTATTCCTAGTTGTTACAAACGGTAATTTTGATACACTTATAGTTGATAAAAGAGCCATCATTTGGGGGATTATAACAGCGTGTGGTTTTGCATTTTATCTTATGTATGCAATAAATTTTTTCAAATGGCCAACTACATTTACAATGGGCTATGGTATGATATTAGGTAGTATTTATCTTTTCATATTCCTACCTGATAAAAATATATTAAAACATTTTACAGATATTAAAATTATACTAGCATTTTTTATGATGGTAGTATTTGGAACTATTATTCCTTTTTATTTCTTTGTTGAAAGTATTAGATATATAAGTCCAAAATTAACATCGCTACTTAGTGTTGCAGAACCTATAGTTTCTCTTTTAGTTGCTGTAATGTTCTTTGGTGATGTATTTGGCTTTATACAATTAATAGGTATATTTTTAGTAATCATTTCAGTATTATTAATAGGATTTTTTGCAAAAGAGCAATAAAAAAGGCTGTTTTTAACAGCCTTTTTTCTTATTTCATAATTGCAAGTGATCCCATTGGATCCCATGGTTTTAATACTATTGGTTCTTGTTCAATTAAATCTCTTAATTCTTTTGGTAAATATTTTTTATTTACTACAACTTGGTAAGTAAATCTATCCATCCATTCATCAGTCATTAAGAAATATCCTTTATGCCCTGGTTCTTCTCCCCAGCTATTTTCAACTTTCCAACGATTTGATTTACCATCAATTAAATTAACACCTGATAATACCATAGCATGTGTCATTAAGCTTTCACAGTAGTCAAGAGTTACTTCTTTGCTCATATTAAAGTCTATTCCATAAGCTTTTTCAAATTCATAAACATTTGAATCAAGAAGTCCTAATTCTCTGTCTGATCTTTGACCAACATCGCAACCAAACCAAACTGAAACTCCGTCTTTTAATTGTGAAATAGTTGCATTTTTTAATTCTTCCATAGTTACATTTAGGTATTTAATTTCTTTACCACCTATAACGTTTCCTAAGTAATCAACTGTAAATGTTTTGTGATATGGTTTATCTTTAGTTGGTGCATTAATTAAACTTATGTATTCGTTTAAATCAATACCTACATATTTGTTATAGAAATCAAGAGGAGTTAATCCTAAATCTCTATGGAATTTACCGTCTTTATCATAGTATTCAAAATCAAAAGTCTTAGGTGGTTCTCCTAAACTTACACATAAGAAAGTGTAAATTTCAGATAACATTTCTTCTTTTATTTCTTGTAATTTTTCAACTGATAATCCTTCTTCTCTTTTACTTCTTAGTATATATGCATTTTTTCTAAGTTTTTTGTTTAATAAATCATTCATTGCAGCTGAGTTTGTACTTTGGAATACTTCAGGCATAATATATTTAGGTACTACACCATATTTTTGTATTATTGATACTAACATATCCCATTGTCCACCATCTTGTTGTGGAACAGCAAGTAAGTGGTGTACTAATCTTGAATCTAGGTCTTCGTCTGCTGTTTTTATGATACTTTCTAAAAAGTAATTTGATTTTTCAAGCTTATCCCAAAAGAAAGTATATGTTTGTGATAATTCAAATTCAGGCATATTAAAATCTTTATTTAATTTATGTCTAAATGTATTAAGTGCTGCGAACATCCAACATCTTCCAGAACTTTTTTGGTTTGCAACTTTACCTGTTTCAATATTTTCAGAATATACATGTATATCTCTAATTACTGCATCTGAATTAAATGTTGCATTTTTAATTCCATTTTTTAATACAGCATTTTGTAAAGATTTTAAATCTTTTTTGTCATAATTTTGACTGTATTTTTCAATATCTTGTAATTGTATTGATTTTTGCATATTAATTTCTCCTTTTTTATAATCTAACGATATTATACAATAGTTACACTAAAAATGTAAAGTTTCTATTAAAATAAATCTTGATCTGATAAATCAGATAATTTCATTTCTTTTTGCTTAAACATTTCAAGTAATTTTTCAACTGTTAACTCTTCTTTTTCTTTACCTTTTATATCAAAAATTATTTCTCCACCATGTAACATTATTAGTCTATTACCATATTTTATAGCATCTTGCATATTATGTGTTATCATAAGTGTTATTATTTCATATCTATTTATTACTTCATTTGTCTTATCTAATATTACTTGTGATGTTTGTGGATCAAGTGCTGCTGTATGTTCATCAAGCAGTAATATTTCAGGCTTTTGTAGTGTTGACATTATAAGGGATAGGCACTGTCTTTGTCCTCCTGATAGTAAACCAACCTTTGTATATAGTTGATTTTCAAGACCAAGACCTAAATTTTTAAGTTCTCTCTCAAATAAATCTATATTTTTAATATCTAGACCAAAACCTAAATTAAAACTCTTACCCTTATTCATCGCCATAGATAAGTTTTCTAATACTAGCATTGATGGTGCAGTCCCAAGAGTGGGATCTTGATATACTTGCGATATCCATTTTGAACGTGTAAATGATTCAAGTTTTGTTATATCTTTACCATTTAACTCTATAGTTCCTTCATCTGGTGTAATTTTACCGTTTATTATATTAAATAGTGTTGATTTTCCTGCCCCATTACTTCCTATTATTGTAATAAAATCTCCTGGATTTGCTTCTAAATTTAAATTTTTAAATACTTCTTTTGTTGTTCCAAGTTCTGTATAAAAGGTCTTTTTAACATTTTTTATACTAAGCATTATTTCACCTTCTTATTCTTTTTGCTATATTCAAACCCTAGTACAACTGCAAGAAGTGTTGCTGTTATTAATTTAACATCAGTAGGTTTAACTTCTAAAGTATTTATTACACTATTAGATAAGCCAAGAGAACTGTATACTGCATTTGTAATATCTCCTGAATTTAAAGCAAAATTTATTACAATATAGTAAATTATAGAACCAATCACTACTATTGAAAGATGATTTATAACCCTTGATTTTTTTATTATACCAAGACCAAATATTATTGATGCAAGTCCTATTACCATAGTACCAACAGATGATGATAAATCTATAACCCTTATATATTGTGTAAATAAACCTCCTGATAAAGCAACTAACGCATTTGCTATCATAAGTCCATAGAGTTTTAAAACTTTATCATTAACTCCTAAACTTGTAACTATAGTTTCATTATCTCCTAATGCACGAAGTATAAAGCCAAACTTTGAAGTTAATATATAGTCCATTATTAACTTAATAACAAAAACAATAAATGCTGTTACCATAAGTGATATATCTTCTGTGTAATATACATAATAAATAAGTGCTATAAATATTGATAAATATATTAGTATGCTTATAATAACATACTTATTTTGCTTTATATTATAGTCATACAATACTTTTAATATTAATAGAATAATAAAGAGTATTATAAAATATGAAAAATGACTATCATATGTAATTTTACCGTATATACTTGTACTGCTGTCAATAAAAACACTTGGAGAACCAACTATTCTTGCATTTATACTATAAAGTCCTATCATAACAAGTATACCTGACAATAGCTTGTCTATCCCTAGATATACATGAAGTATACCAGTTAAAAGTCCTGCAATTGCACCTGCTATAGCTACAACTAACATTGAAATATATGGGTTTGAATTAGCTATTATAGTTGTTGACATTGCTGCAAAAACAAATCCACCAAGTGGAAAAGAACCATCAACTGTTAAATCAGGAAAATCTAGTATTTTATATGTAATATATACTCCCATAGCCATTATTGAATAAATTAAACCTATCTTTATTGATTCAGGTATAATTGATATGAATATGCTTAGTTCTTCCATACTACTCCTTTTCTTCGCTAAAATCTACTTCCAGTATTTTTGCAGTATTTTCATTTACATAAAGTTTTGTTTTACTCATCATTTCATAAGGTATTTGACTTACATCTTTACCTTTTAATATCTCTAATACCATTGCACCAGTTCTTTTACCAAGTTCATAATAGTCAACTCCTTTTGCAAATAAGGCCCCGTTTTCAACCGAAGAACTATCAGAAGCAACAAGTGGTTTTTTATGGTTTATTGATACATCAGCTACATATTTTATATTAGATACAACTAAATTATCAGTTGGAATATATAGGGCATCTACTTTTTCAATTAGTACATTTGTTATTTGTACTAAATCATTTGCGTTTGTAGCTCCCCCTCTTATTACTTTTATATTTAGTTCTTTTGCTATCTTTTCTATATTTTCTAATTGGACTGCTGAATTTAATTCAGAAGTTGAATAAAGCACTCCTATACTTTTTATATTAGGAAATTTAGCTTTTAGTAGCATTAAACTTTCTTTAACATCTAATATCATATCACTAACTCCAGTTATATTAGATGATATAAGTCCTGCTGATTTAGGATCTGTTACTGCTGAAAAAACTATAGCTTTGTTATCAATATTATTTTTTAATGCTTGTGATGATCCTGTTCCAACTCCAATTACAATATCTTTTGATTTTTTAAAGTTACTAGCTATAAGGTTTGCAGTTCCTAGTTCTCCATTAGCTACCATTACTTGTATATCGACATTTTCGTTTTTAAGTACATCTTTTATACCCAAAACAACTTTATCAAGAGATGGATGTGCTATTATTTGTGAAATTCCTATAAGATATTTACGTTCTTTTTCTTCTTCTACTTCTTTTTTATCTTTTTTTATCGAACATGATATTAACGTTATCAACGATAAAAATATTATTAATATTTTTTTCAATATTATCACCCTAATCTACCTTATTTTATGTCATCCGGTAATATAATATTTATTTTTTTTAAAGTTTCTTCATTTATCTTTATTTCATTAGCTTTTAATGTTGTATATGGTATATTTTCAACTTTAGTTTTATTAACTAAAATATCAATAGCCATTTCTGCGGCTTTTCTACCTAACTCATAGTAATCTATACCTTTTGTTATTAAAGCTCCTGCATCTACATGTGAACTTTCAGCAGCTATAATTATTTTTTTATTTTTAACTGCACTGTCTGCTATTATTTTCATAACTGATGCAACTAAGTTATCTGTTGGTGTATAAAGTGCATCTGTTTTAGAAATTAGATATTTTACTGCCTGTGGAACTTCATTTGCTTGAGTAACACTCTTAGATACAATTGCTATATTAAATTCTTTTGCAATATTTTCTATATCTTCTAGTTGTGATACTGAATTTTTTTCAGATGAATTATATATAAAGCCTAAAGTTTTTACATCTTTTTTTATTTTAAGTAATAACTCTAATTGTTCTTTAATATTAACCTTATCACTAACACCTGTTACATTTTGTTTTAAAACTCCTGAAGACTTAGGATCTGTTACTGCTGCAAAAACTATAGGTATTGTACTAGTTGCATTTGCACTTGCCTGTGTTGAAGTAGTTGCAATTGAATAAATTAAATCTACTTTTTCATTTACAAAACCACTTGCTATTAAGTTTGCAGTCCCTATTTCTCCATTTGCATTTTTTTCTTTAAAATTTACATCTATACCCTTTTCTTTAAAAACATCTTTAAAACCATTTCTCGCTTTATCAAGAGCTGGGTGTGCTACAAGTTGTAATATACCTATTTCATAATGATTATTATTTTGTTTAGTCTCTTTTTTAGCACAAGAAATCATTAAAATTGATATTAATAATACTACATATACTTTTTTTATCATAAATTAGCTCTTTCTTTTTTTAAAATCACAAAATTTAGTGCCGTTACATCAAAGCTATCTTTTACCTTAGTGTTGTAGATTCTTTTATAGTTGTTTATTATAACGCTGTATTCACCATTAAATTCTACTTTATGCTTTTTAGTCGAAGCATTAGCAATTATTATATACTTATCATCTAAACCTAGAGAATAAACTAATAAATTATTTTTGTATTCAATTAGTTTAAAGTTTTTATTTATTTCATCATAAGTATCCATTTTAAATAGCTTTTCATCTTTTCTTATACTTATTAAATCTGAAATATATTTTACCATACTTTTATTTTTCTTTGCTAAAGTCCAGTCAAACTTATTTATACTATCATCTGATTTATATGAGTTTTCATCTCCTTTTTTTGTTCTACCAAATTCTTGACCTGAATGTATAAAAGGTATTCCTTGTGATGTAAGTATTATTGAACTTGCAAGTAAATGTCTTCTTTTTATGTTATTTACGTTAAGCTTTTGAAAATGATCAAACATTGTATAATTATCATGTGCTTCTACATACTGTATAACTTGAGAAGGAGATATATATGAATGTAGACCTTGTCCCCCTTTTATTGAAGGTATAAGTCTTTTATCTTCTCTTCTTGTACCACTTACAAAACCTTTTCCAACTTCATTAAATGTTGAACCTTTTACACTATCTCTTATATCATCGCTAAAAAATGCTATTCTAGGCATTTTAACTGCATTTTGTTGTTTTGCTTTTTTATCATCAGCTAAATTAGTGTCAAGATCCCAACCTTCTCCTAGTATTATTATGCTTTTATCTATTTTATCTAGCTCTTTTCTTATTTCATTCATAGTTTTCACATCAAGTATACCCATAAGATCAAATCTAAATCCGTCAAGCTTATATTCTTTAGCCCAGTAAACAACACTGTCTACTATATATTTTCTAACCCAATATTTTTCACTTGCAACGTCATTTCCACAACCTGTTCCGTTAGAATAATACTTGTTTTCCTTATCTTTTCTAAAAAAGTAATCAGGATTTAGTTTTTCAAAACTATGACTTTTAACATCAAATACATGATTGTATACAACGTCCATTATTACTCTAATATTATTATCATGTAATTTTTTAATTGTCTTTTTTAATTCAATAATTCTGTTTTCAGGATTATATGGATCTGTTGAATAAGAACCTTCAACTGCATTATAGTTTACAGGGTCATATCCCCAGTTATATTTTTCTAATATATTTGTTTCATCTACAGAATTTTCACTATAATCAAATATTGGTAATAATTGTAAATGTGTTATACCTAATGATTTTAGGTACTTTAAATTTTTAGGTTCAACTAAAGCTAAAAATTTCCCCTTATATTTTGACTTTAAATTTTCATCTACAGTGTAATCTCTTACATGCAGTTCATATATAACAGCATCAAGAGGATTTTCAAAACTTGTCATTCTTTTAAAGTTTCTTGGATTTGTTCTTTTTAAATTTACAACAACACTTCTTTTACCATTTACACTTACAGCATTAGCATAAGGGTCTACAGCTTCTTGTACATCGTTATTAAAATATGCTAGATAATTATATTGCATACCATTTAAATTACCTTCTAAAGTTAAAACGTGTATCCCGTTTAACTGTTTTTTCATTTCATATTCTTTACTATTTGTATAATCTTTTAACACTACTTTATCTGCTGTTGATTTAACTTTAAAAGTTGTTTTTTTATTTGTATATATTGCACCTAGTTTCATTTATTTTATAACCTTTCTGTATATAACTAAAAGCGGATTCCATACACTTGAATTTGTTGGTGAATAGCAAAAATCTATATTTATAAATTCTTCTATTGGCATTTTATTGTATGCGACTATTGAAATTTGATCAATAAATTGTGCTACACTATCAAAGCCTACTCCAACTCCACCTAATACAATTTTTTTAGTCTTATCATAAACTACTTGTATTTTTATTGGTTTAAAGTCCTTAAATCCTGAATTTTTAGTTTGTGCTACCATTTCAATTGCTTGTGCATCATATCCAAACTCTATTGCTTTTTCTAAACTAAGACCTGTACCAGCAAATTTTACATCAAAATATGAACTTGCATAACTTCCCATAGTACCATTCCAGCTAGTTTCAAGCTTTGATAAATTTCTTGCAAGTATTATACCATGTTTATTTGCAACATCTCCAAAAGGTGAATAAATATACATATTTTCACCTTTATATTTATTATACACACAGTCTCCTATTGCATAAACATCTTCTACTGATGTTCTAAATTTTTCATCTACTAGTATCTTTTTATCTAATGTTTCTAACTGATTATTTAAAAAGTCTATATTAGGTGTTATTCCTATGCTTGTAAGTAATATATCATAATCTAAAGTTTCATTATTACTTAGCACTACCTTATTATCCAAATATTTTTCAACCTTTGTACCAAGATGTAATTTAAGTCCTGTTTGCTCTATTTTTTTATATAGTTCTTCTTTTAAATTTTCAGGTATATTTGCTAATATTTTGTCTTGCATTTCCACCATATCAACTTGTATATTTTGTGATATGAATGACTCTGCCATTTCAAGCCCAATAAATCCACTTCCTATAATAACTGCTTTTTTAGTATTGTGTTCTTTAATATATTTTTTAATTTTTACAGCATCTACAGCATGAGACAATGTAAATCCATTATTACCTTTAGATTTGGCTCCTACTGCTATAACTAATTTATCATAATATACTTTTTCGTTATCTACTATTATGTATTTTTCTTTTGTATTAACACTTGAAACTTCTTTATTAATTTTCACATCTATTCCACGTTTTACAAAGCTTTCAACACTTCCAAGTACAACATGTGAAAAATCTAATTCATCAGCAATATAATATGGTGTAGGACAACCTGCCCAAGAAACATATTCAGTTTTTTCATAAACTACTACTTCATCTTCTGGATTTCTTCTTTTGTACTGTGTTGAGAACATCATCCCTGCAGCTCCACCACCAATAACTACTATCTTCATACTATTCCTTTCAAATTATCCTAAATATTTTGATAAACCTTCAAGCCAATCTTCAATTCTTTGTTCAGTTTTTTCAGGTTCATTCATATGATCTATTGCAAGACCTAAAAATTTATCATCTAAAATTGCTATAGAATCTGTAAAGTCGTAGTCATCAGTTTCAACTTGACCAACAATTCTTGCTCCAGCTCTTTTACATTTATCATATAATAATTTTAAACCATCCACAAAAGTATCTGAGAATGCTACACAATCTCCAGTTCCTAAAAGTGCTACTGGTTTTTCAGTAAGTCTTGGAAGTTCATCTATAACTGCCATCCAGTCATCTTGTATATCTCCAAGTCCCCATGTTGATGCACATAAAATTAAAAAATCAAAATCATTAATATTATCAATTCCATCTGCAACATCAAACATTTCTGCACCTTCTATTTTATCTTTAACAATTTGTGCTACTTCTTCTGTAACTCCTGTTGTTGTCCCGTAGAAAATTCCAACTGACATTTTTACCCCCTATAATATATCAATAATACTATCGTCTGCTAGTATCATTTGATTTTCTTCTATTTTCTTTAATATTTTTAATTTTTCACTATTTGGAAGTGATTTAACATATATATTTTCTATATCTGTATTTTCTATATCATCACTTGATAATAGCTTAACGTTGCTTGGTAATTTTATATTATTTTTTATAGCCAAATAATTATCATATTCTTCTATATTATCATCAAATAAGATTAGCTTTTTAAATTGCTTTATATCAACATTTTCACTGTATGTATTTTTATCTAATACCAAATATTCATATTCATTATTATCATTTTTAAAGTCAAAATAATACTTTATATATGAATTAGTTGTAAAGAGTTTATTTTTTGTTAAAAATAGGCTCTTTTTATTATGTTTTTTCATATTATACATACCAAAAGTAAGTATTAATGGTATATATGTTGACATATCTATTTTTATATCACTTAATATATTTTTACTGCTTATTAAAATTGAGCTGTCATCTTTATATAGAGATGATAAAGCTTTTTTTGTTGTTGAGCTATATTCTAAATTTTGTATTAGTTCATTTTTTATTTTTTTAAATAAATTCATATCATTTTTATGATAACTTATGAAATCATAATTTCTTTTTATTATGATATTAACTATATTAGTTTCTTCAAACCTTTTTATTTTTTCAATTTTAACATTAAATTTAAAGTTATAAAAGTCTTTTACTTGTATTAAAAGTCTTGAAATTCCTATATCAAGTCTTGCTAAATATGTCCTTTTATTATATACAGTAACCCTTTCATAATCAAAACTAAGTTCTAATTCACTATTAATATCTATATCTTGATTAGTATAGAATATTGACTTCATAGGAAAACTTGTTTCATATAATGAATTTAAATAACTAAACTTGTCTTCTTTTAAAAGTGATACCTTTACATCATCAACCATGACTTTAGTATAGTATTTACCCTTATATTGATTTATATTTATTTTATATACTATATCATAAAATAGATTTTTATTTATTTCATTTAATTTATCACCTTTAAAAAACCAAACAGCTCCTCTATTTGAATATCCTTTTTGTGATATATCAAAATTTAAATGATTTTTCTTTTCACCAATTTGTTTTGCATTTTCTAGTAGTACATTTTGTGTTAAAAATACAGGTGTAGGATTTCCAAAACCAAAAGGTTTTAAAAGCTCTAGTGTTTTATAAAATTCATATGATATTTTTTGTATTGGTATTACCTTATCTATTTCTATTAACTTATAGAAGTCTTCTTGATTTAAATTTTTCTTTGCATACTCATTTATTGCTTCTGAAAATTTCTTTATATTTTCAATCTTAATTGTAAATCCAGCAGCTCCTGCATGTCCTCCATATTTTACTAAGTACTTCTCACAAAATTGTAGTGCTTTCGTAATATTAAAGCTTGCAATACTTCTACATGATGCTACAGCTATACCTTCTTCTGGTTTTTCTTCCATTATTATTGCCGGCTTATAATAAGTGTCAACTATTTTAGATGCAACTATACCTATAACTCCGTGATGATAATTTTTACTACTATCTATTAAAATATAGTCATTTGATTTTTGTTCAAGAACTTTTTTACTTTCTTCAAATATTTCATTTTGTATTGTTTTTCTTTGCACATTTTTTAGTAATAGCTCATCAATTATTACATCAATTTCACGTTCATTATCAGATATTAAAAGTTTAACAACCATTTTTGCATCTTGTAGTCTTCCTGCTGCATTAAAAACTGGTGCAATAGTAAAACCAACATCTCCAGATGTATACTCATAGTCTTCATCTTTATCACTAAATAGTCTCTCACATAATTTTTTTAATCCTAAATTTGTTGTATTTTTTAAAATTTCTAATCCAAATTTTACGATTATTCTATTTTGACTTATTAGTGGAACTATATCAGCTATTGTTCCAATTGCTACTAAGTCTAAAAATTCAAAAGCATCTTCTTTTATGTTATATGAATTATATAGTTCAAGTAGTAACATAAATGCAGTACCTACTCCTGCTAAACCGTCAAATCCATATGTATTTTCTAATCTTTTTGGATTTATTACTGCATATGCATTTGGAACTTCAGGCTTTAGCAATGTATGGTGATCTGTAATTATTGTAGTAAGTCCTATACTATTTGCATAATTTATTTCATTATATGAAGTTATACCACAATCAACTGTAATTACTATATCAGAACCACTATCTTTTATACTTTTTAAAGCTTCATTGTTAAGTCCATAACCCTCATCTCTTACAGGGATATAGTAGTCAACATATTTTGCACCAAGTCTTTTAAGTCCGATATATAAAATAGATGTAGATGTTATACCATCTACATCATAGTCCCCATATATACAAATCTTTTCACCATCTTTTATAGCTTTTCTAAGCCTTTCTACGGCTTTTTGCATATCGTAAAGTTTTTTAGGATCTTGTAAATTATCTAAACTAGGATTTATAAATCTTATTATATCCTGTTTTTTGACTATAGACCTACCTGCTAAAATACTTAAAATATCATTATCAATGGGTAAACTATTATTAGCTACCCCAATATTTTTTAGTTTCCATTTTGTATTTTGCATATTAATGCCTTCCTATTATTTTAAGATTCCTATTAACTCTTGTGTTATAAATGGTAAGAATGCTATTTTATCTGCTGTTTCTGTTGCTTTTCCTTTATTAAAAATTATAACTAGAGTGTGTTCTGTTAAATAGAATGTTTGATAACGTGTTACACCTTTAAAATTAGGAATAGTTTTTAAACCAAATTGTAACATTCTTTCTTGAATTACTCCATTTAGTGCATCATTATATCCTGATACAAATAAGTCACCTAATTCAAGTGTTTTACCTGATTTTGTATCAAAATTTAATGTTACATATTCTATATCTTTAACTTCTTTTGTATTTTCATCTAATTTTTGTATAGTAAATAGTATGCTTTTAAAGTAGCTATTATCTGCTTTCATCTCATATGAGATTAAAACATTTTGTGGTTCTCTTTTATATTTAAATACTACTTTTTCTACTTCCTTATTCATAGTTGATATAAGGGGTGTTGAACCTTCAAATACTGGATATACTATATTATCTTCAATTTTTTTCTCTGTTATTTTAGTACTTTCAATCATTTTATTTGGCATAAAATCTTGAAAAGTAAATGTTTTACTTGCTGAATAAGACGTAACTGCTATGCTTATCATAGTAACTAACATTAAAAGTTTTTTCATTTTGTTCACCTCATTATTTTTATTAAATTATATTATATGTTTAATATTTTGTCTATTTTTTTATAATCTCATATAGTTTTTCAATATCTAAATTTTTTGATTCAATATCTTTAAAATATTTGTATGTTTTTAGTTTTAGTTCTGATGCTGCTTCTTCGTCAATAACGATTATAGCTTTTTTATGCATTTGTAACATTGAAATAGTCCACATATGATTTATACCCATTTCAATACCATGTTTTACTGCAACAGCTTTTTTATAACCATTAGCCATTATCATAACTTCTTCACTATCCATTATAGTGCCAACTCCAACTGTTAAAGCAAGTTTTGGAACTTGATTTACATCACCATCAAAAAATCTTGAATTAACTAAAATTGTATCTTGTGTTAATTCCTTATCACGTGTACGTGATGCAAGTGATGAACCTGGCTCATTAAATGCTATATGTCCGTCTTCTCCTACTCCACCTAGGAAAAAGTGTATTCCTCCATAGCTTTTTATTTTTTCTTCATATCTTTCGCATTCTTTTTCAAGATCAGTTGCTAAACCGTCTAATATATTAATATTTTCTTCTTCAATATCTATATGTTTAAAAAAGTTTTCATGCATAAAATAGTGATAGCTTTGTCTATGGTCTGCACTAAGACCTACATATTCATCCATATTAAAAGTTACAACATTTTTAAAAGATACAATACCTTGTTTATTTAAGTTTATTAGTTCTTTATATGTCATAAGTGGTGTTGAACCTGTTGGAAGCCCTAATACAAATGGTCTTTCTTTTGTAGGTTTAAAGTTATTTATTCTTTTTGCTATAACATAAGCACTCCATTTTCCAATTTCTTCTTTATTTTTTAATATAATTACTCTCATCAGATACAAACCCCCTATAATTTACTACTTCAATTATACAATATTTTTTAATATTTTAAAACAAGAAAAGTACTATTTTATATAAAAAGTAGTTTAGAAAATATCTAAACTACTTAATTACCTTATTTCAATTTTTCTATCCACTGTTCTTTTTTAAATCCAACAAGTATAGTGTCTTTATCTATAACTAAGGGTCTTTTTAAAAGCATTCCATTAGTAGATAAAATCTTTATTTTCTCTTCTTTACTCATTTTATCTATCTTATCTTTAAGCTTTTCTTGTTTGTATATAAGTCCACTAGTATTAAAGAATTTTTTTATATCTAGTCCACTTTTATCAATCCATAAACTAATTTCTTCATAACTTGGATTTTCATCTACAATATGACGATAAGTATATTCTATATTATTCTCATCTAGCCATTTTTTAGCATTTTGACAAGTAGAACACTTAGGATAACATATAAATAACATTTTATCTCCCTTACATATTGTTATCAATTATCTTTAGCATTAAATCTTCGTGTAATTGTTTTTCTTCAACATTAGCAGGTGCTCCTGTCATTAGATCTTGCCCTTTATTTGTTTTTGGAAATGGTATTACTTCTTTAATTGAAGCTTCATTTAACATAACCATAAGCCATCTATCAAATCCAAATGCAAGACCTCCATGTGGTGGAACTCCGTATTTTAAAGCTTCTAAGAAGAAGCCAAACTTATCTACTTGCTCTTCTTTTGTAATTAAAAGTCTATCAAATACAAGACTTTGTAATTTATCATCATGTATTCTTATACTTCCTCCACCTATTTCAAAACCATTTAATACTAAATCGTATGAATCTGTTTTAATATCTTCTAATTTATTTTCTTCTAATAAGTGTATATCTTCTTTTTTAACGTTTGTAAATGGGTGATGTTGTGCCTTATATCTTCCTTCTTCTTCGCTATATTCAAACATAGGGAAATCAACAATCCATAAGAAATTAAACTTATTATTATCTATTAAACCTAATTCATTTGCAAGTTTTAGTCTTAAAGCTCCTAATGCGTTTAATACTATACTCTTTTCATCTGCTATTATAAAGCAAGTTTGACCGTTTTTAATATTTAGTCTTTCATCTAACATTTGTATAACTTTTTCATCAAAGAATTTAAGTATTGGTGAGCTAAGAGTATCATTTTCTTTTTTAATATATGCTAAACCTTTAGCTTTAAAATATACTTTTACATAATCTTCTAAGTCTTTAATATTTTTTCTTGAAAAATCTTTATCAACAACTATAGCTTTAATATAGTTTGCACTGTCAAATACACTAAATCCTTTACCAAAAACTATATCTTTTATATCAATTAGTTTCATATCAAATCTTGTATCAGGTTTATCTGAACCATAGTTTTCCATTGCATAATCATATGTTATACGTGGAAAATCATAATCTGCATTTTTACCAGTTACATCATGAAAAACTTTTTTAGCTAATTTTTCAACTAGTTCTAAAATGTCTTCTTGTTCTATAAAAGACATTTCCATATCTATTTGAGTAAATTCAAGTTGTCTATCTGCTCTTAAATCTTCATCTCTAAAACATTTAGCAACTTGATAATATTTATCAAAACCAGCTATCATCAGTGTTTGTTTAAATAATTGAGGTGATTGTGGTAATGCATAAAAATTACCTTTTTGTATTCTACTTGGAACAACAAAGTCTCTTGCACCTTCTGGAGTTGCTTTAGCTAGTACAGGTGTATCTATATCTAAAAATCCATTATTATTTAAAAATTCTCTTATTGAAAATAGCATAGTGTTTCTTTTTATTATATTTTGTTTCATTCTTTCACGTCTTAGATCTATATATCTATATGTTAAACGCATATTTTCATTTTGTATATTATCGTCATCAATTTCAAATGGTAATAATTTTGCACTGCTTAAAACTTCAAAACTGTCTGCAATTACTTCTATTTCTCCAGTTTCTATTTTATTATTACTTGAACTTCTTTTAGCAACTACTCCACAAACTTTTATAACAGTTTCAGGTTTTATAAGCTTAATTTTTTCCATAAGTTCATCTTTTAATACTATTTGAGTTATACCGTATCTATCTCTTAAGTCAACAAATGCAAAAGCTCCAAGGTTTCTTATCTTTGATACCCAACCAGATAATATTACATTTTCATTACAATTTTCTATTCTTAATTCATTTAATTTATGTGTTCTATACATTTTTATTTTATCTCCTTAGATATATTTTCGATATTTACAATTTTTTGCTCTCCTGTACTAAAATCTTTAATTGCAACTGTATTGTTATTTATTTCTTCTTCACCTAGTATTATTACCTTGCTTGCATTTAATTTATTAGCTTTTTTCATTTGTGCATTAAAACTTTTAACTTCATATTCATATTCAGCATAAATATCGTTTTTTCTTAATATTTCTAAAATGTCAAATAAGTAGTCTTTTGTTTTTTCAAAATATACTATATATACCATTTCTTTTTTCTTAGGTAGTAAATTCTCATCTAATAATAAAGAGATTCTTTCAATACCAGCTGCAAATCCAATAGCAGGTGTAAGTGTATTTGATAAAATTTCAGTTAATTTATCATATCTTCCACCACCTAAAACTGTTGATTGTGCACCTAATTTTGATGATTTAATTTCAAATACAGTATCTGAATAATAGTCTAAACCTCTAACTAATTTATCATTTACTATATAGTTTATATTAAATTTATCTAAATAATATTTTAAATTTTCAAAAAAATCTTTACTTTCTTCATCAAAATAATCATGTAATTTAGGAGCATTTAAAACTATCTCATCATCTTCTTTAGAATCAAGAACTCTAAGAGGATTTTTATAGCATCTTATCTTTGAATTTTCAGATAATTTATCAAAATTATTTATTAAATATTTTTGTAACTGATTTATATAATCTGCTCTGCATGTTGTATTACCAAGGCTATTTATTTCAACTACTAAATCATTTATACCTAATTTTTCTAAAAACTCACAAGCCATACTTATGATTTGTGCATCTTGCATAGGGCTTTTTGTACCAAAACACTCAATACCAACTTGATTAAATTCTCTGTATCTTCCTTTTTGTGGTGCTTCATATCTATACATTGGACCATAGTAATACCATTTTATATTAGGATTTGATTTATATAATTTTGATTCTAAGTAAGCTCTAACAACTCCAGCTGTTCCTTCAGGTCTTAAAGCTATATGTCTATTTCCTTTATCATAAAAATCATACATTTCCTTAGAAACAACATCAGTTTCATCTCCAACACTTCTTTTAAATAAATCAATGTCTTCAACAAGTGGTGTTATTATTCTTTCATAGCCATATTTACTAAAAACTTCTTTTGCTGTTTTAACTATATATTCATATTTTTCGGTTTCCTTAAAGTATATATCTTTCATACCTTTTAATACTTGTATCATAATATCTCCTTAGCAAGGCTTAACATTTCTTCTTGTATATCTTCTATATTTCTAATTTCGTTGTTTTCTATACAGTTTATTACTTTAGCATCATACATTGCAACAACTTTTTTTGCAGTATTGTATGCTCTTATAATCTGATTTTCATCTGCTTCTAGTATATCTTTTTGTTCTTGTCCAGTTATCTTATTTAGTCTTAGTTTTATAAGTTTATTTGAATATTCATATGGCATATCAAGAAATATTACTAAATCCGGACTTGGAAGTCCAAACTTATTCCATTCTAGATCTATTAGCCATTCGTTATACTTTTTAAATTCTTCTTCATCATATATTCTATTTGCTTGGTGTATTACATTTGAAATTGTATATCTATCACAGATTATTATTCCACCATTGTTATAGAACTCTTCCCAATCTTTTTTAAAAGAAGCATATCTATCAACACTAAAAAGGGCTGATGATGCATATACACTTATATCTTCGTTTTTTCCAAATTCTCCTGCAAGGTACATTTTAACTGGGTATGACGCATTACTTTCATAATTAGGGAATGATATTTTCTTTACTTTGTACTCTTTTTTTAAATTTTCATAAAGTAACTCACTTTGCGTTTGTTTCCCACTTCCGTCTGTTCCTTCTATGATTATAAGTTTACCTTTCATATTTCCTCCAACTGTTAAAAAAGGTTTTTCAAATGAAAAACCATTTTTTAAAATTGACTAATTCTATTTAATATTCTTGTTTTACCAATAATCTTAATTACTGTATATAAGTCTGCACCTCTTGCTTTTCCTGTTAAAACTGCACGAAGTGGCATAAGTGCTACAGCTGGACCTTCATTTAATTCATCTTGCACTTCTTGTAAAATTTGTTTTGCTCTTTCACAACTTATATTTTCTTCTTCTTTTTCTATTTTTTGTTTAAATAGATTTATAGCCTCTTTACCTTTTTCACTTTCAACTGCTTCTAGTAGTCTTGTAACTGATTTTCTTTCTTTTTTATTCATTTCTTCTGTTACTTGTGGTAACACAAACTTATCATTAAAGTAAATATCAGCAAGGCTAGCAAGTTCTTTTAATGTGTGTGCTCCTTCTCTTAGTACTTCAACTATAAATTCTAAGTCTTCCATACTAACACTTGACATATCATATTTTTCTTCAAAATATGGTAGAGCTAACTCTGTTAATTCTTTTATATCCTTTAATCTCATATGGTGATTATTTACCCAACCTAATTTAACTAAGTCAAATACAGGACCACCTAGTGAAATTCTATCAAAAGTAAAGTTATCTATCATTTCATCTAAAGTAAATATTTCTTTATCTTCTGGCATACTCCAACCCATAAGTGCTAAGAAATTTAACATAGCTTCTTTTAGGTATCCTTCTTGTCTATAGTAATTTAATGAAACAGGATTTTTTCTTTTTGATATTTTTGTTTTATCTGCATTTCTAAGTAGTGGCATATGATACCATTTTGGTTCTTCCCAACCAAATGCTTTATATAATTGAACGTGTTTTGGTGTTGAAGCTATCCATTCTTCAGCACGTATAACATCTGTTATACCCATTAAATGGTCATCAACTATATTTGCTAAATGATATGTTGGAAACCCGTCAGATTTTAGTAAAACTTGATCATCTATTTTACTATTTTCAAATACTATATCTCCTCTTAGCATATCTTTTACTATTGTTTGACCATCATATGGCATTTTAAGTCTTATTATATATGGTTCATTATTTGCTTTTTTTTGTTCAACTTCTTCTTTAGTTAATTTTCTACAATGTCCGTCATAACCTGGTGCTTGATTCATAGCTACTTGACGTTCTCTTAGACTTGTTAATCTTTCTTGAGTACAAAAACAACAATATGCTCCACCATTATCAACTAACATATCAGCATATTTTTTATACATACCCATTCTTTCAGATTGTCTATAAGGTCCAAAATCTCCACCTACATCAGGACCTTCATCATAATAAAGTCCTAACCATTTCATTGCATCAAAAATTTGTTGCTCTGAATCTGCTGAAAATCTTGTTCTATCTGTATCTTCTATTCTTAAAATGAATTCTCCACCATTATGTTTTGCATATGCATAGTTAAATAGACCTATATAGGCAGTTCCAACGTGTGGATCTCCTGTTGGAGACGGTGCTATTCTAACTTTTACCTTTCTATTTTCCATTTCTTTTTCCTTCTATTCTATACATTAATTATTTTTTTCTTATCTGTTAATTTTACCATTATTTCACTAATATTGTCAATTAAACATTAAAACAAAAAGCCCTAAATTGGGCTAAATTGTTTACAATATTTTATTTAACTGTAGCTTTTAAATTATTTATATATTCATCTAAATTAGAATTTTTATCTAAGTTTACATAGATATAGAATTTTATCTTAGGCTCTGTTCCTGAAGGTCTTACTATAATATGTGTATCATCTTCAAGTTTAAGGCTTATTACATTTTCTTTTGGTAATCCAGTTTCTTCAAGATAATCTATTTTTTTGACTATTTTCTTAGAAAATATTTCATTTTTAATATTTTCTCTATAAAAGTTCATTACATCGTTTATTTTTTTCTTGCCTTCTATACCTTCAAGAGTTATGTTTATAACACCTGACTTATATCTTCCATATTTTTCATATACCTTATCTAATTCTTTTAATAAATTACTTCCTCTTCTTTTGTAAAATGCTGCCATTTCACAAACAAGCATAGCCCCTAATACTCCGTCTTTATCACGAGTAAAGCTACCATATAGCATGCCAAAACTTTCTTCAAATCCAAATAAGAAACTTCCATTTAAAGCTCCTTCTTCAAATTGTTTTATTTTTTCTCCTATATATTTAAATCCTGTAAGCGTTTTTATAACCCTTATATTTTTTATATTATCTACCATTGGAGTTGATACTATTGTAGTTACTATTGTACTATTATTTTTTATATCTTTTTTATAATTTAAAATATAGTCTATCATAAGCATACCTAGTTCATTTCCACTTATATAGTGATACTTATCTTTATCTTTTACACATACACCTATTCTATCTGAATCAGGGTCATTATTTATTAATATATCTGTATTATCATCAGCAACTTTTATAGCTTGTTCAAATGATTTTGGATCTTCTGGGTTTGCATATGCAATTGTAGGGAATGTCCCGTCAGGCTTGAATTGATTTTCAACAACCTTAACGTTATATCCCATATCTGTTAACAGCTTATATACTGTTTCTCCTGCTGCACCATGAAGTGGAGTATAAACAACATTTAATTTATCATTCCATGTTATCTCATTTATTGTAAGACTTTTTAAATCTTCTAAATATGATTTATCTATACTATCATCAAGTATATGTATTTTAGCGTTTTCATCATATTTTACACAAGAAAAACTATTTATATTTTGTATTTCATTTATTATTCTACTTGCATGAGGTTCAACTATTTGTGCACCGTCTTCAAAATACACTTTATATCCATTATATTCTTTCTTGTTATGGCTTGCTGTTATAACTATACCTACCATACAACCTAATTTTCTTATTGCATATGATAATTCTGGAGTTGTTCTTACACCGTCAAATATATATGCTTTTATTCCGTTTGCAATAAAAACTTTAGCAGTGTTACAAGCAAACTCTTTTGACATATTTCTTGGATCATATGCTATTACAACACCTTGTTTTTTTGCTTTTTCTTCA
This sequence comes from uncultured Leptotrichiaceae bacterium, assembly GCA_963550915.1. GTDB lineage: Bacteria > Fusobacteriota > Fusobacteriia > Fusobacteriales > Leptotrichiaceae > Caviibacter. The sequence goes on along the minus strand of CAUVEB010000003.1, from coordinate 115,579 downwards.
TAATTATCTAAAAGATAATTTGCAATACCTTGAGTTACTTTTCTTATAAGGTAAATATTCATTCTATTTGTACCTAAACCTATCTTACCTCTTATACCTCCAGTCCCAAAAGTTAAAGATGTATAAAATGAATCCATTTTTTCTTCTTCTGACATATTTTTTAGTATATTCTTATCTTCATCAGAAATATAGCTGTCATTTAACCATTTTTCATATTCTTTTAGATATTCTTGCATTATAAACACTCCTTTATAATTTTTTCTGCACATCTTATACCATCAACCGCTGCACTCATAATACCTCCAGCATATCCTGCACCCTCACCACAAGGTATTAATCCTTTTATATTTGAATAAAGCTCTTCATCTCTATTTATTCTAACCGGTGATGAACTTCTACTTTCAACCCCTGTTATAACTGCATCTGATGTGGCAAACCCTTTTACTTTCTTATCTAATTTGATAAAGCCTTGTCTTAATGTTTCATTTATATAATTTGGAAATAATTCATTTAAGTTTGCAAGTTTGTATCCTATACTATAACTTGGCTTTATACTTTTTAATTTTTTACTAATTCTATTTTGTATATAATCCTCTACAAGTTGTACCGGTGCTTTGTAGTTACTTCCACCTAAAATAAAGGCTTTTTTCTCAAGCTCTCTTTGAAACTCAATTCCAGACATTAAATCTTCTTCTAGATCTTCTGGATGTACGTTTACTAATACTGCTGAGTTAGCATTTTCTAAATCACGGCTATTATAGCTCATACCATTTACAGCAATATGACCTAGCTCGCTTGCAGCTGGAACAACAACACCACCTGGACACATACAAAAAGTATAAACCCCTCTACCATTGTCAGTTCTAGCATTTAGCTTGTATTCTGCTGGTGGTAAATTAAGAGCACAACTTCCATATTGCATCATATTTATCATTTCTTGTTTATGCTCTATTCTTACACCAACTGAAAATATTTTTTTAGTCATATGTATGCCTCTATCTCTTAGTATATAAAAGGTGTCTCTTGCACTATGACCTATAGCCATTATACATTTATCAGTTTCAAGGTCGTATTTGCTATCTCCATTTTGAACTATAAGTGATTTTAAATTATTATTCATGTCGTAGTTTATATCAACAACTTTATTTAAAAATCTATATTCTCCACCTAGATTTTCTATTGTATTTCTTATCTTTTTAACTATTTTAATTAGTTCATCTGTACCTATATGTGGTTTTGATATATATGATATTTCTTCGTCAGCTCCTGCTTTTATAAGCTCATCTACAACAATGTTTATTCTTTCATTATGTGTATTTGTTGTAAGTTTACCGTCTGAAAAAGTCCCAGCTCCACCTTCACCATATTGTACATTTGACTCAACTTTTAAATTACCTGTTGTAAAAAAATCATATACATCTTTTACCCTACTATCAACATCAGTACCTCTTTCAAGTATAATAGGCTTTAGTCCGGCTCTTGCTAGTACAAGTCCTGCAAATATTCCGGCAGGTCCACTTCCTATTATTACAGGTCTTTTACCCTTATATGAACTTAAATCAGGAATTACATAGTTAAAATCTTCTATTTTCCTTATATTATTTGAATTAACATATATATCTTCATTTTCAATGTCTACATCAATAGAGTATACAATTTTAATATTTTCTTTTTTTCTTGCATCAATTGATTTTGCAGATATTTTAAAATCTTTAATATCTTTTCTCAAAATTTTGCTAGCTTCTTTTAATATATCATTTTTATCATGGTCTATATTTACTTTTATACCTGTTATTCTAATCAATGCTTTCACCTACTAACATACCTGAAGCAAATGCATATTGTAGATTATATCCTCCGCATTCACCATATACATCAAGTACTTCACCACAAAAATATACATTTTTTACTAATTTTGACATAAATGTTTTTTCATCTACCTGTCTTGTATCAACTCCACCAGCTGTAACTTGTGCTTGTTTAAATCCCATAGTATCATAACATTTTATCTCATACCCTTTTATAATCTCCACAAGCTTTTCTAATATTTTGTCATCTATAGTACTAATATTAATATTTAATTTTTCTATACCTACTTTTTTTAATAGAAATTGTCCTAATTTTTTAGGTAATATAGTATTAAAAAATTCTGTAGCTTCTAAATATCCAAACTTGTCTCTTCTGTTATATAAAAGAGAGCTTAATTTTTCTTTTTCTATATCAGGTATAAAATCAACTTTAAATAAAATGTCATACGAGTATTTAGGTATTAAATATGACATATTAAACACAGTAGGACCTGATATACCATATGGAGTGAAAAGTAATTCTCCTACTTCTTCTCTTATCATATCATTTTTGTAATATGCACTTAGTTTTACATCAAGCCTTATACCTTCAAGCCCTTTTATATACTCTTTATCAGTTCTTAATTGCACTAAAATAGGAGTTAACTCAGTTATGCTATGCCCTAAACTTTTTGCAAGTTCATAACCGCTTCCGTCACTGCCAAGCTCCTTAAAGCTATATCCACCAGTTGCTATTACAATATTTTTTGTTTGTATACCATTAATTAAAAAATAGTCTTTTACTTTTTCTATTTTATTTACTTCTGTTTCTAGTTTTATAGCTATATTTAAAAAATTAGCATAATTTCTTATAGCATCAACTATTGAGGATGCTTGAAGTGACATAGGATACATTTTCCCATTTTTACCAGCAGTTGCTAAAACTCCCATATCTTCAAAAAAATCTATAACCTTAGATGCTGGATATTTTTCAAATAAATAATTTACAAAATTTTCTTTACTTGATGTGTAATTTTTAGCTGTAGCATTTTTATTCGTAAAATTACAACGACCATTACCTGTTACAAGCACTTTTTTTAATACTCTATCTTTATGTTCTAGTATTATAGCTCTTTTACCTCTAAGTGTTGCACTTATGGCACAAAGCATACCAGAAGCTCCACCGCCAACTATTACACAATCAAAAACCATTTTCTTTTCCTTCTTCTACAGTCTTTTTATACTTTTCTTTATCTGCTGCAAATATACATCCACAATAACATTGTCTATATACATCATATTTTTCACATAGTTCTATTGATTTTTTATATCCGTTATTTTTTTTAAAATCTGAAGGTAAATATTTTGTTTCATATATACTTTGTATTGAAAACCCTATTTTGTTTATAAGCTCACTATTTTTCATAGGACTTAATGTTAATGCACTTCCAAAATAGTCATATCCTAACTCTTTTGCTTTTTTGGCTACTATATCAAGTCTATATGCAAAACATATCTCACATCTTTTGCCACCCTCTTTTTCAGTTTCTAATCCTCTTACAAGTTTAAAAAACTCAAGTGGCTTATACTCTTCTTCTATATATCCCACATTATTATTCGTATCTTTATTAAATTTTTCTATAAATTTTCTTTGTTCCATACTTCTTTTTCTATATTCATATTCAGGATGTATATTTGAATTTGCAAATAAGATTGTGATATTAGCATATTGACACATAAATTCTAAAGTATATGTACTACAAGGAGCACAGCAACTATGAATTAATACACTTGGTTTTGCATCATGACTTTGCCATTTTTCTATAACAGAAACCAATAACTTATGGTAGTTTATCTTTTCGTTAGGTTTCATAATCTTAAGTAATTCATTTGCATCAAACATTTCTTACACCTCTAATATTTCTTAAATTAATTATACTTTTTTATTGTATACTTTGTCAATTACTCAGTTTATTCTTTTAAAATACGCTTTTATCTGCTATAATCTTAGTAATTGGGAGGTAATTATGTTAAAAGAATTTAAAGCTTTCATATCAAAAGGAAATGTCCTTGATTTAGCAATTGGAGTTATAATAGGAGCTGCATTTGGTAAAATAGTTTCTTCATTAGTTAATGATGTTATTATGCCAATTATAGGGTTAATACTTGGAAACATTAACTTTAAAGAATTAAAAATAGTTCTAAAAGAAGCAAACAATGACATACCAGCTTCAACTCTTAATTATGGTTTGTTTATTCAAAATATTATTGATTTTTTAATTATAGCCTTTATTATTTTCCTATTTGTCAAACTATATAGCAAAACAAAAAAAGAAGATAAGAAAGAGCCAAAGCAAGAAGTTCCTACACTTACAAAAGATCAAGAACTATTAATTGAAATAAGAGATTTATTAAAAAATAAGGTTGATTGATTAAATGAGGGGGAATATATATGTTAAAAAACGTTAAATTAAAAATGTTAATATCATTTTTACTTTTAACTTCATATGCTATGGCTAGTAAAATTGAAAAAGGTGATAATGCTAAAGCCGGAGAAAATAGTATAGCTATAGGAGATGATGCAAAATCTACAGGATCTAAAACTGTTGCTATAGATAAAGAGGCTGTAGCTAAAGGAGATAGAAATATAGCTATTGGTTACAAAGCAACAACTAAATATGATGCAACAAATTCTGCTGCAATTGGAACTGAAGCTGAAGTTGAAAAAGACAGCCAAAATGCTTTTGCTATTGGAAAATCAGCAAAAATCAAAAAAGATGCTTCAAGTGCTTATGCTTTAGGTGCTTTTTCTGAAATAGGTGAACTTTCAAGAAGCTCATATGCAATTGGAACACAAGCTAAAATAATGAATAATGTAGAAGGAGCTTATGCTTTAGGACAAAATGCAGAAATTAGCGAATTATCATACCACGCTTACGCTATAGGAAAAAATACTAAAATCGCAAGACAAAGTCCAGGAGCTTATGCTATAGGTCGTGAGGCTAGTGTTGGATTTTACGATCCAACTACTAAAATGGCTGGTAATGGTAGTAATTTTAGTGAAAACGCTAATGCAGTAGCCGCATACTCAATAGGAGATGAAGCTGCTGTTGCTGGATCTTATTCTTATGGTATGGGATACAGAGCTAGAATAGGATATCTTGCAGATTCATCATATGCTATGGGAACATACGCTGAAATAGGTTCTGGTTCTAAAAATTCATATAGTATTGGATACAAATCAAAAATACATAAAGGAGTTAATGGTTCTTACGCTATAGGGGAAGAATCTGAAATTGAAGGATTAAATTCTAAACATTCATATGTTTTAGGTTATAAGTCAAAAATAGGTGGAGAAGGCAAAAAAATTGAAAACTCATATCTTTTAGGTAATAATAGTACATTAACTGCATCAAATTCTGTAGTTTTTGGTAGTAATATAAATGCAGATAAGGAAAATTCTGTATATTTAGGTAATGGTTCTAAATATGTTGCTAAATCTGATACAACTTTAGGGCTTGATGAATATCAGTTACAAGATATACAAAAACTTTTCAAAGATCAAAAATTTGCAGGAACTAAGACTAATGGTATATTTACAGTCGGAGATGTAGGTAAGGAAAGAAGATTACAAAATGTTGCAGCTGGTTTAATTGGTGAGAAGAGTACAGACGCAGTAAATGGTTCTCAATTATATGCTTTATATAAGACACTTGAAAATAAGATAGCAAGCATTCCAAATAATGGTGGTGGAAGTGGTTCAAATCCTCCGGCTAATCCTAATTTAGAAGAAAAAGTAAATAAGAATGCTAGTGCTATAGAAGAACTTAATAAGAATACTGTTAAATATGAAAATGACAGTAAAGATAAAATAAAATTAGCTGGTAATGGTGGAACTAGAATTTCAAATGTTAAAAAAGCTGAAAATGATGATGAAGCCGTTAACTTAGCACAATTAAAAGAATATACACAAAACATGCCAAATACAGAAGCTAAATTTAAAGAAATTGAAAATAAATTTAAAGGTATCGATAATAAGTTTGAGGAAGTAGATAAGAAAATTGAAAATAGTAATAAAATGTTAAGTGCTGGTATTGCACTTTCAAATGCTATGGCAAGTATTCCATCTGTAGGCGATAATAAATATGTTTCAATAGGTATAGGTACTTCATATTACAATAAACAAGGTGGTTTTGCACTAGGTATTAGTGGAACAGAACCAACTAAAACTATGAGATATAAGGTGGCATTTGGTATAGACACACAAAAACATTTTGCATTTTCAACTGGTATAAATGTAAGCTTTGTACCTTTAACAAAATCAGTTAGTATAAAAAATAATATGGCTGAAGAATATCTAAGAAAAGAAAATATGGAAATGAAAAAGACTATTTCTAACTTAGAAAATGAAAATAATAAGATAAATAAAAAATTAGAAGATTTAGAAAAAATGATAAAAGATCTTTTAGAAAAGAAAAAGAAATAAAAAATATGCAGTTAAAAACTGCATATTTTTTTATGCTATATAAGTAACTCTTAACATCCAACTTAATTTTTCATATTCTATTATAAAGTTATCTATCATAGCAGATGTTCCGTAGTCTTTATTATCATCTGCAAACTCTTTTATTTCTTTAGCTTTAACTAGCATATATTCTATGTCATTAAATAAAGATTTAAGTGCATCTTCTATTGATATTGCAACACTATCAGCCTCTTTTATATTTGATATTTCTAAATATCCTTTATAATTTGAAATTGGTCTTTTATTTAATGCTAGTAATCTCTCAGCTATTTCATCAATTGTGTCATTTAAATTTTCATAAACCTCATCTAATTTTGCATGAACTGAGAAAAAACTTTTACCTTGTATATTCCAGTGATAATTTTGTACTTTTTTTGATAATATTGTTAAATCTGCTAAAAATTGATTTAATTTTGTTTCCACTTTATTCTCCTTAAATTGATTTTAATTTTGTAATGATTACAATTTAATTTTATATTATCCTATTAAAAAAGTCAATATTAATTTCTATCTTTTAATTTCTCTTTATATTTTCTAACTTGTCTTTCCATTTTATCTGCCATATTATCTATTGCAGCATATAGGTCTTTGTCTTCGCTTTCTATTCTGATTGTTTTACCAGTTGCATATATTGTTGCATCTGCCTTATGAATTGGACCTTCAGACTTTGTCTTTTCAACTGTTAGCATTACATTAACTTCTGTAATGTTTTCAAGATACTTTTCAACTTTTTTACATTTTTCTTCCGCATACTCCTTAATTGCATCAGTTATTTTTAAGTGTTGTCCACTAACTATAACATTCATAAGAACACTTCCCTTCATCTTGTATATTAAAGTATACCTTTAATATTATAAATGTCAATCAAGTAGTACTAAATTATAGTCTTCAACCTTATACTTTATTTTTGCAATGTCTGCAAGCTCTTTACTATGTGTTACTATAACTATACTTTGTTTTTTCTCTTTATTAATTTTTAAAAATAATTCATTTATATTTTTACTATTATGTTCATCAAGATTGCCAGTAGGCTCATCAGCTAATATTATTTTAGGATTATTAATTAATGCTCTAGCTATTGCAACCCTTTGCTTTTCTCCACCTGAAAGTTCGTTTGGATAATGGTGTAGTCTATCTTTAAGACCAACTAGCTCAAGTAGTTCTATAGCTCTATTTTTTATTTCAACTCTACTATTTTCTTTATTTTCAAGACCTGGTAACATTACATTTTCTAGTGCTGTAAATTCTGGCAATAAATAGTGAAATTGAAACACAAACCCTATATTTTTAGCTCTTATTTCAGTTTTTGAAAGACTTTTAATGTTTTTATCATCAATATATATATTACCGTTAAAATCACTGTCAAGTAGACCAAGTATATTAAGTAATGTTGTTTTACCACTACCTGATTTACCTTGTATAGATATTAAATCACTTTCGTTTATTTCAAAATTTATATTATTTAAAATCTTTATTTCTTCTACTTTAGTCTTATATATCTTTGTTACATTTTCTAATTTTAAAATACTCATATATGCTCCTATAAATTAAATTTAATTGCTTTTATTGCATCCATTTTTGAAGCTTTTATTGCAGGCATAAGCGAAGCTAACAAAATCACTATAAGTGATATTGTGTATATTGTAACTATTTCTATTATACTTATACTAATAGGTAATTTTGAAATATAGTATGTTTTTGTAATGTAACTACTTGATAATGCACTTATTATTTTAAGAACTATAGGTGTTGATATTGCAGAAATTGCCATTCCTGTTACACCAAGTATTAAACCTTCAAGTATAAAAATTTTAAGTATAGTTCTATCTCTATATCCACAGGCTTTTAATATACCTATATCTGTAGTCTTTTCTCTAACAGACATATTAAGTATTACTGAAACTCCAAAACTTGCTATTATAAAGAGCATACTCAGTATAACTAGTAGTATAAATTCCTCAAACTCTATAGCATTTAGTAAGTTTTGATTTTCATCAGCCCAAGAATAAGCATATATATTATCACTTATTTCTACTACATTATTCATTATATTATCTATAACTTTTAAATTACTAGGATCTTTTACCTTTATTTCAAGTGTGCTTACAACATCACCTTTCTCAAGTAAAATTTGGCTAATATTTGTAGGTATCATAACTAAATTTTGGTCATATGCTAAAAATCCTGTTTTAAAAATCTTTTTAATCTTTAATCTTAGTTCTTTTCCCTCTATTGTTATAACATTTATGTAGTTGCCTATATTTATATTATTATTTTGTGCAAATTTTTCACCTATTATAGCATATGGTTCTGTGATGTCTTCTTTTATTTCATCTATTATTTTAACATCTAATTTTTCAACATCAATACCTACTATATATGGTGTTTGTACTTGTTCTTTGTATTTAACAAAGCCACGAAGTGGAACTCTTTTTATTACACTTTTAATATTTTCTTTATCAATCTCTTTTATATCACTTATTATTTTTTCATATTTTGATTCATCAGTATGAAATCCAACTGTTATATGTGGATTTAGACTTAGTATTGAGTTAATAGTATTTTTTTTAAGACCATTTGAAATACTAAGTGATGTAAAAAAAACAATAAGGGCAAGTGATACCCCTATTATTGAAACTATTGATTGAAATTTTCTTTCTTTTATATGTCTATATGCTATAAATAATTCTATCATAATTCTCCTATAAAACTACTTTAACTTTTGATATTTGTGATACAAGTGCTACAAAAATATGTGGATTATGTATATCAAGCCTTAAAATATATCTTTTATCATCATTATCAATTATTTCAAGACAATCCTTCTTTAAACTTACACCAATCTTAGCAAGTGGTAGTAATTTTAAACTTTTTATATTTCTTAAATTAATTTTAACATTTTTTTGTGCTATTATCTCATTATCTTTAACAATTATTTTATAACTTATTAATGTGTAAATATGGTAAAAAAGGTAAATAAATATTAAAGTAAGTAATATTATTACAAGTGGTCTTTTTATATTTTCCATATTTAGATTATATGATAAAAGAACAATTAGCGATATTACAAGTGTTATTGTTTTTATGTAGTAGCTAATTGATAAACCAAACTTATATTCATTATTTATATCAATTTGTTCTTTATTTACTTTTTCTAAAAATCTATCTAAATTCAACTAATTACTCTCCCTCAGATTTATTTTCATCTTCAACTATTTTGTATACTCTTTCTCCCTCTTTTTTCATATTAAGCTTCTCTCTTGCTATTTTTTCAATATTCTCATGACTATTAGCTGACTTAATATCTTCTTCTAATTTTGCTTTTTTTTGTTTTTCTTTTTCTATAAGCTGATATAATTCCATTTGCTTTATTTTTTCTATTTTTGTTTGTTTACGTACTTTAAAAATTGGGATAACAATTAAGATTATAACGAAAACAAAGAAGAGTAATAAAGGAATTTTAAATATTTTTTTCATACTATCCTCATTTATTCTTTTTTATGTGATTAATTATTTCTATAAAGCTATCTAAATTATCAAATTTATTATAGACTGAAGCAAATCTTACATAAGCAACTTCATCTATTTCTAGTAATTTTTCTAATATTATTTCACCTATTTGAGTTGAGCTTATAACCCTATTATGTTTTTCTCTTATTTCATTTTCTATTTCATCTATAATATGCTCTATCATATCAGGGCTACATTGTCTTTTTACAAGTGATTTTGCAATAGCTCTAAAAACCTTATTTCTATCAAAAGGTACTTCATTTTTATCTTTTTTAATAACTGTTATTGGTGGAAGTTCAACTTTTTCATATGTGTTAAATCTTTTGTTGCATATTTTACAGTGTCTTCTTCTTTTAACAACATTATTATCTGTTAGTCTTGAATCAAATACAGCTGTATCTTCACTTTTACAAAAAACACATTTCATAATTATAGTTCCTTTGCTTCAATTATTTCATATACTTCTTGTGCTGTTTTTGCATTTATTAATTCTGTTCTAAATCTATCATCTCTTATAAATCTTGATATTCTTGCAAGTATTATTAAGTATTCTTGAGATAATTCTACTGGTGATAAGAACATGAAAAATATTCTAACATCTTCACCATCAATTGAATCATATTGTATAGGATTTTTTGATATTCCAATAGTCATTACTAAATCACTAACTGCTTTTGTTTTAGCGTGTGGTACTGCAACACCTTTTCCTATTCCTGTACTTCCTAATTTTTCTCTTTCTATTAGGTCATTAAAACATAACTCTTCATCTTTTACTTCAGGTACTACACTTAACTTTGAAAATAGTTCTTTTAATACTCCTTTTTTATCAGTTGATTCTAAATTTAATTCAACAGCTTCTAATTTTAAATATGAGGCAACTTTTTTCATTTTTATCTCCTAACTAATATTTGATTATAATCAATATCTATACTTAAGTATTCATTAATATACATTTCATATTTTTTTACAAGTGGATAAAAATCCATTATCTTTATATTCTTATCTCTAATATACTTGCTATTAAAAAGTACAAAATCCTTATCTTCTAATTGTTTTTTATCAAAAATTCCAAGTTCAATCATCATTCTTCTTAAAAATATTACTATCATGTATGAAATGAAATTTTCTTTTTGTACTTCTTCAACGTTGAGTTTATCAATGTATTCAAGTATCTCTACAGATTTACTATATATTTTTTCTTCTTCAATATTATATTCTATTATTTTATTTAATACATAAACTACATAAAGACTAAGTTCTAACTTTTCTATGTTTTTATATATGCTTAGATATGCTTTTTTCATAACATAATCTTTTAATACATAATCATTATTTTTTTTGTTAACTTCAATGTCTATAATACTTGTAGGATTTAGGCTTATCTTTTCTCTTTTATTCGATGACCTAACTCCATATACTATTGCATTTATCTTTCCATACATTTTTGTAAGCATAGTTATAACTACATTTGTTTCATTAACATTCATTTTTTTTAGTATAATAGCTTCATCTTTTAATATTTCCATATATATTCAACATTTCCATTTTCACTAATAAATCTTATTGTTGTAGGCATATTATTTTTATTATAGTAAAATCTAACTACAAAACCGTCTCCTACTATTTTCATAATCTTATTATTTGAAATTATATATTTTTTATTAGCTATTACTACATCTTTATTTTCTTTTATTTTTTGCATTTCCTTTAGTATTAAAACTAAATCTCCCTCAACGGCTGATAAGCTTTGCTCTACCGTTTGATTAAGAGAGCTATAATATATATACTTTTTGTCATTTGTATAAGTATATATTTCACCTTTATTTAACTCTGGTTTTAATACTTCAAGTACTATTTTGTCTTTTGTATAATTTATATTATATTCTTTTGTCTTATTTTTAGATATTTCTGTTATATTTGCAACAAAATTTTTATCAACAAAGCCTATTGCAAAAATATTAAGCTGTAAAAATATTAAGCATAAAATTTTCTTCATATTATTTCCTTAATTATTTTTTGATTAATAAAACTACCCTTATTTTATTTATATTATATGTAGGTTTAAATATCAATTCTCTTGTCTTAAAAAAGTAACTTTTGTCTACAGATCTAAAAGTCCCCACACTTATATCTTTTGATAAAATGTCACTTATACCAGAGGTTTTAATATCAAAAATTAAATTATCATTATTTACTATATCGTTATTATAGTTTTTTACAGAAAAAGTACCATTACCATTTCCTCTAATAACTGCTAAATCTGTTCCATTTAGTATAACACTTATCTTAGAATCCTTATTTGTTATTAGTCTTACTTCTGAGTAATCATTACTTACTTTTGAAACTAGACCTATAAGAGAACCATAATATGTAACTGCTTGGTTTATCTTTACTCCGTCTTTTTCTCCTTTTGATAAATATATTATACCATTATTTAAGTCTTCAACTAGCTTTACTTCTGCAACTATAGTTTCAAACTTGCTCTTATTTTTAAGATTAAGAACTCTTCTAAAATTCTCATTTTCAATTTGTAAAGTTTCAAGTTTAGATAATTCTAGCTTTTGCTCATTTATGATATTAATTAATTCCATATTTTTCTTATTATATTCATCAACTTTTGATACTATATTTACTTTATCATTAAAATTAGTAAGTGAATTATACATATTCGCCTTATAACTAACCATTTTGTAGTTTAAATTATCAAAGCCTGCTCTAACATATGAAATTCCTTTAAAAATAGGCTTTCTTACAACAAATAAAATAAATAATATAAAAAGCCATTTTAAAATTTTAATTATCCTTTTTCTTTTTTTTAGTCTATTCATTTTTTTCACTTTCATATACATTAAAATTTAAAGTCTTTATTAAATGATTATACCATATGATTTTTTTATAATCAAATGTTTTTAGCTTTGATTTAGCAATGTTTTTATAGTATACTTTCTTAAAATATGATAGAATAATATAAATTTAAAAATACGGAGGAATTAAATTGGATATTTTACCACAGATATTGTTTATATTAATATTGATTGCAATTAACGGATTTTTTTCTTGTGCTGAGATTGCTATTGTATCTGTAAATAAAAATAAGATTAAAGTTTTAGTTGAAAATAATGATATAAGGGCAATAAGACTTCAAAAGTTAATTGATATGCCTAGTAAAATGTTATCAACTATACAAGTCGCAATAACTTTAGCAGGATTTTTAGCATCTGCAAGTGCTGCTGTAAGCTTATCAGATAAACTATTTTTCTTACTAGAAAAATTAAATATTCCTTACACAAGACAATTATCAGTGTTTATTATTACAATATTTTTATCATACATAACTTTAATATTTGGTGAATTAGTACCTAAAAAAATAGGACTTCAAAATTCATTTAAAATATCACTAAAAGTTGCAACAATAATATCATTTATATCTGTAATATTTACACCCATAATTTTCATCTTATCTATGTCAACTAATTTTATTGTATACATATTTGGATTTAATAAAATTAAAGATGATAAAGATATATCAAAAGAAGAAATGATTGCACTTATAGATAATGTAAGTCTTGAAAAAACAGAAAAAGAGATGATGGAAAACATTATTGAATTTGATGAAACTCTTGCAAGAGAAATAATGATACCAAGACCAAGTATATTTGCAATATCTAAAGATACTTTAATAAAAGACCTATTTAATATTGATAATATAACAAGATATTCAAGAATACCAATTTATGAAAATACTCTTGATAATGTTGTTGGTATATTACATACTAAAGATTTAATAAAAATACAAAGAGATTGTACAGAAAAAGTTGACACTATTATGAAAGAAGCATATTTTGTACCTGATACAAAAAAAATAAGCTCATTATTCATTGAAATGAAAAACGGTAATAGACATCTTGCAATATTAATTGATGAATATGGCGGAGTTTCTGGTATAGTTACACTAGAAGATCTATTAGAAGAAGTGGTAGGAGAAATTACCGATGAATACGACAAAGAAATTCATGATATATCAGAAATAGGTAAAAATAAATATCTAGTAAATGCTCAGCTATCAATTAACGATTTAAATGATTTTTTCAAAACAAATTTTGATTCTGAATACTATGATACTGTTGGAGGTTTATTAATAGAAAAATTAGGTTATATACCAACAGATAACCAAAAAATATCAGATATAATAATTGATGATACTTGTTTTAAAATACAAAAGGTAAAGAATAAGCAAATACAAAAAGTTATAATTACTAGAAATGAGGTTACTAATGTATAAATTAATAGCAACAGATATGGACGGAACTCTACTAAATTCAAATAGTCATATATCAAAACAAAATGAGGATGCCATTATTAATGCACAAGAAAAAGGGGTTGTTTTTGTACTAGCAAGTGGTAGACCTACTCCTGCAATGATACCCTTTGTATCACAATTAAAATTAGATAAATTAAATGGTTATCTAATTTCATATAATGGTGCTGCAATTACTCGTTGCTCTGATAATAAGAATATATTTTCACTAGGTCTTAATGAAGAAGATATTAGATTATGGTGGGATATAGCTAATAAGTATGATGTATCTATAGTAACATATGTTGATGATATAATTTACTGTAGTAAACATACAGAATATGTTGATATAGAGGCTAAAGTTACAGGTTTAGAAGTTAAGGAAATAGAAGATATAAAAGAACTTGATTTTACAAAAACTATGAAATGTATGCTAGTAGCAAAACCTAGTAAAATAAAAGAATTATATGAAACTACAAAGAAAAAATTGGGAGATAAGTATTTTATTGCAATTTCAAACCCTCATTTTCTTGAAGTAGCAAACATAAATGTAAATAAGGGACAAACTTTAGAACATTTATGTAATTTATTAAATATTAAAAAAGATGAAGTTATAGCTTGTGGTGATTCATATAATGATGTTGATATGTTAAAAATTGCAGGTCTTAGTGTCGCAGCAGATAATTCACCTAGTGATATTAAAGATATATGTAAATATGTCTCAGTTCATCACGATAGTCACATACTTGAAGATATTATAAAAAAATATATATAAAATAGCTAAAAGTGTTTGCAATTGTTAAGTTTTTGTGTTAGTATTCAATATGTAAAATGTAAGCTATTTTAATGGAGGAAAATGATGAGAAAAATTATTATAGCAGGAAACTGGAAAATGAACAAAACTTGTTCACAAACAAAGGAATTTTTTAGTGAACTATTACCTTTAGTTGCTAATGTTAAAGCAAACGTTGTAATTGGTGTTCCTTTTACATCACTTCAAACAGCAGTTGAATGTACTAAAAATAGTATAATCAGCATAGCAGCACAAAATATGAATCCTAATGAATCTGGAGCTTATACTGGTGAAATATCAGCTTTAATGCTTAAAGACTTAGGAGTTGAATATGTTATATTAGGTCACTCTGAAAGAAGAGAATATTATAAAGAATGTGATAAGTTCATAAATTCAAAAGTTAAATCTGCTCTAGAACATGGTTTAAAACCAATTTTATGTATTGGTGAAAAACTTGAAGAAAGAGAAAGCAATATAACTAATGAAGTTATAAAAACACAACTTTTAGGTGGACTTGAAAACGTAAGTATTGATGAAGTTAAAAATGTAGTTATAGCATATGAACCTGTATGGGCTATAGGAACTGGTAAAACTGCAACACCTGAAATGGCACAAGAAGTGCATAAATTTATAAGAGAATTATTAACTTCTTTATACTCAAAAGAAGTAGCAAATGAAATAACTATACAATATGGTGGTTCTATGAAACCAGAAAATGTAGTTGATTTATTAAACCAAGAAGATATTGACGGTGGTCTAATAGGTGGAGCAAGTCTTGAACCTAAATCATTTGAAAAATTAATTCGTGCTGGAATTCAGGAGGATTAATTATGAAAGGTTTATTAGTATCACTTATGGTTTTACTATCAGTAATACTTGTTGTTGTTATTTTACTTCAACCAGATAAAAGTCATACTGTAGCTAAAACTGAAAGTATTCTTGATCAAGAAAAAGATGGAATTGAAAAATTCACTGAATATGTAGCTGTTCTATTCTTATTATCAGCTATAGTTTACAATGTTATCAGATAAATTATTAAATATATAGGAGGAAAAAAATGTCAAAAAAAGAATTTGTTGAAGCTTTCGCAGCTAGAACAGGAGAAAACAAAAAAAGATCTGAAGAATTATTAAGCAACTTCTTAAACTTAATAGAAGAAAGCTTATTAGAAAATAAAGATGTTCAATTCGTTGGTTGGGGATCATTCTCAACTAAAGTAAAAGAAGCTAGAATAGGTAGAAACCCTAAAGATGGTACTGAAATCAAAATACCTGCTAAAAAAGTTGTTAAATTCAAAGTTGGTAAAAAATTAGCTGACGCTGTTGCAAACGCTAAATAAGATATAAAATAAATGGGCTATTAGCCCATTATTTTTTTATCTCAATAACTCTATCTGCAATCACTTTATCATCACTATCATGACTTACTATAATAGCTGTTATTTTTTGACTTTTTAATATATTTCTTAAATCAATTCTAAGTTTATCTTTTAACTCTTCATTAAGTGATGAAAAAGGTTCATCTAAAAGAAGTAGTTTTGGTCTGTTTGCAAGTGATCTTGCAAGTGCTATTCTTTGTTTTTCACCACCTGATAAATCGTTTGGATATCTTTTTTCAAAGCCTTTCATTTGGACTATATCAAGCAGTTCAGAAACTCTTTTTTCTATTTCCTTCTTATTTAGATGTGATATACCGTATGATATATTTTGATATACATTTAAATGTGGAAATAGTGCATATTCTTGAAAAAGATAACCTATATTTCTTTTTTCAATTTTTTCATTTGTTATATCTACACCATCAAGCAAGATCTCACCACTAAAAGGCTTTTCAAAGCCTGTTATTAAATTTAATATAGTTGATTTACCTATACCTGATTTTCCTTTTATTAGTAAAATTTCATATTTATCAACATTAAATGTGTAATTTTCTAAAATATTTTCTTTATCATATCTAAACGTTATATTGTTAAATAATAAGTATTTCATCTATGCTCTCTCCTATTCTCTACTATATTATATACCATAAGTAATACAAAACAAATAAATATTAACATAAGTGATAATGGAGCAGTTAGAACCATTTCTTCATCTGATGCATAATTTTTTATTTGTATAGCTAAGGTATTTTTTACTAATAATAAAGATGTAAGAGGAAGTTCTTTCATTATTTCTATTGCAACTAATAAAAAGGCTGAAAAAACACCACTTGATAACATTATTAAATCTATTTTAAAAAATGTGAATAATGCTGATTCCCCTAAAACTCTTGAAGCTTTATGATAATTATTACCTATCTTATTTATACTAGCCTCAATACCATTATATGCAAGTGATAAAAATCTTGTTGTATAAGCAAGAACAACAACAATTGGTGATTTAATAAGAAGTAGATTTTTAGTTATATTATGCGATATTAAAAAATTATCGATTGATATAAATATTGATAAAAATCCAATTGCTATTACAGAACCTGGTATTGAATATCCTATAGAACTAATATTGCTTATTATCCATCTATACTTATTCTTTTTAAGTCTTACTACATTTGTTAAAAATAAGGCAAGTATTATAATAAAAATAGATGAAATCATTAATACGTATATAGTATTTTTAGTTAAATCAAAAAGCATAACTAAGTCTATATAAGGAATAGATAAAATAAATAGTCTTAATATATATAGCACAGGTATTAAAAATGACACACTAAAAAGTAATACAAGAAAAGATAGAAGTAAAATTTCTTTAATTCCTGATAATTTTTCTCTTTTTATTTCCTGTGTTTTACTATTTATAGTATAGTTTTTTGATTTTCTAAAATATCTTTCTAAAAATAGGATTATAAGCACAAATATTACTAATATTGCAGATAATTTTATAGCCCCATCTAAATCATATGAATTTACCCAAGCACTATGTATGCCTGTTGAAAAAACACTTATACCAAAATAACTTGGAACTCCATATGCGTTTAAAGTCTCCATTATAACAAGAGACATTCCTGCAATAATTGCAGGTCTTGATAGTGGTAATATTATCTTAAAAAAAGTTTTTATATTACTTTTACCTAAAATTTTTGAACTATTAACTATATTCATCGATATTTTTTTCATATATGAATTACAAATTAGATAAACATACGGATAAAATGAAAGCGAGAGTATAATTATTGCTCCTTTTTTATTCGCAATATCAATATTTATTTTAAACAATTTATAAAAAGTCCCAGTAAATATATCTGTATACATATATGCTAAAATATAGCTAGGAATTGCAAACACCATTACATTTGCATACTTAAAAAACTTTCTAAATCTATATTCATAAAAGGTCTCAAAATACGATAATATAACGCCTAAAAATGTAGCAATAATTACTGTTGGTATTAAAATTAAAATTGTATTTATAACATAGTCTTTTAATAAGTATTTAAATATTTCTGTACTATATATAGAATTTTTATTTGCAACATTTAAAAAAATATATATTATTGGGCTTATAACTAAACCCAACAATATATATGATAACAATTCCCATTTTTTCTTAATTATTTCCAATTTGCCTCATTTGCAATTGATGTTGATTTTGATAATTTTTCTCCTATTAAATCAAAGTCAATTTTTGATGTTTTAAATGTTCCCCAAGACTTAACTACTGGGCTTATTTCAGCCTTAGGATTTGTTGGATATTCAAAATTTTCATGTGATATAACTTTTTGTGCGTATTTTTCAGTTAAAAATTCAATAAATTTAATTGCATTTGCTTTGTTTTTAGCATGTTTTGTAAGTCCTGCACCTGATAAGTTAATATGCGTTCCACCATCTTTTTGATTAGGGAAGAATATTTTTAATTTTGAAGCTACTTCATTTTCAAAAGGATCTTTTGATACTGACATTCTACCCATGTAGTAGCTATTCATTATCGCTACATCTCCTGTACCTTTAAATACTTCTTTTGCTTGATCTCTATCATTACCTTTAGGGTCTCTTGCAAAATTTGATGCAAGTCCTTTAGCCCACATAATAGTATTCTTTTCACCATTTTTTGCATTCATAAAAGCTATTAAATGTTGATTGTATGAGCTACTTGAACTTCTTGTTAAAATCTTACCTTGCCATTTTGGATTTGCTAAATCTTCATATGTTGAAAGCATATTTGCACTTATTTTTTCAGGATTATATACAAATATACGTGCTCTATAACTTATACCTATCCAATTATTATTTTTATCTCTAAACCATTTTGGAACGTTTTTTTCTATTACTCTACTTTTAACTGCTTGTAATAATCCTAATTTTTTAGCTCTATATAAGTCACCAACACCTACTGTTAAAAATACATCAGCATCAGTATTTTTACCTTCAAGTTCCATTTTCTTTATTAAAACATTTACATCATTATTTTGTACAGCATTTACTTTTATACCTGTTTGCTTTTCAAATTCTTCATATATTTTTTTATCTACATCATAATGTCTTGACGTATAAATATTTACTACTCCATCTGCAAATAAAATGTTTGCAAAAGTTACTACTAACATCAAAAATATTTTTTTCATTTATTTTGACCTCCAAACTATATTTTATATTTTAATTTTATCAAAAAACTAATCAATTGTAAATAAAATATATAAATTTATTTTGAATAACAAACTTTTTAATTAATAAAAGGCGACAATATGTCGCCTATATATTTTAATCTTTTAATTCTAAAAACGTTTTAACACTATTTGGTATAAACTCTATATACTTACTAGGATTTTCTCTTATCTTAGTAGATGATATATTGTATCCTAATCTTTTTGGATCTATTAAATGTGCAGGTAGTAAGAAGTATTTTTCATAATTTTCTATATCCTGTATTTCATTTGTAAATATACAGTCTACTTTAACATTATCTTTTTCAAGAGTTATTTTTACTCTGTCACTCCACTGTTCCCAGCCATTAGGATAAGATGTTATGCCATCTTCATTTAGTGTTTTTACTATTATATTCTTATACCCTTTTATTTCTTTTTCAATGAAATTTTTTCTATCAATTATATTCATTTTTTTACTAAGATTAGAATTATCAAATAAAGTTATATCCCTTTTAGTATCTTCACATACATATACATATAGATTATTACAATATCTACTAACGTATTTTATAAATGCTAGATGACCTTTATGTACCGGATAAAATTTACCAAAAATAACTGCATTTTTGTCTTTTTTATCATACATTCTATTTACAATTTTCATAGCTTCATCAAATTCTTCTCTTGATATATTAAAGGTATTAAGCCTTTTTAGTAGTTGCTTAGCGTTTGAATAGCCAATTGATAATACATCTCCTAAAACTTCTCTTTTTAGAGTTGAATTTTCAAATAACATTAGACCATTATCAATTAAATCTTGTGTACTAAATATTGATTTTTCTTTTCTAGTACTTCTAATATTTTTAAAAATTTCTATTATATCGTCATCTTGTAAATTTTCTATTCCTACATCATCGCCTTTTGTACAAATACTTCTAGGAGCAAATAAGTTTATAATATCAGGGATATTTTTATTTATTTTATCTCTAATTTTTTCTCCTGAAAAATCTGGATCTGTAAGTAGATATATCTTGTTTGTCTTACTTAAATCTTTTAGATAATCTATTTTCTTTTGATTTAAACCTGTCATTCCATTTAGTATTTCAATTGGCGATGATATTACACGGCTAAGTGCTGTTTTATCATCTTTACCTTCAACTACTATAATTCCGTCTATGTTAAACAATGTCGTACTCCTCTAATACTTTTAATAAGAATTCCCAAGTTTGAGCAACTGCACTTATACTCATTCTTTCATCAGGTGTGTGTGGATTTTTAATATCTGGTCCTATTGAAATTATATCTAATTTATCGTTACTTTCATAAAAAATTCCACATTCAAGTCCTGCGTGTATTGCTTCTATTTTTGGATATTCTCCTGTTTGTTCTTTAAAAATTTTTGCAAAATAATCTCTAATCTTTGAATCTTTTTTATATTCCCATGGATTTGCTGTATCATCTATTATACTATTTCCACCATATTTATTTCCATACTCTACTACATAATCACATAAATCATTTTGTTCTTTAAGTACAGCACTTCTAACAAGAGTGTTTATAACAAGATGTCCATTTTCTAAGTCTACTACACCTAGATTTAAGGATGTTTGTATAAGACCTTCTATATCTTGGCTCTTTTTAATTACTCCTGTTAAATATCCTTGTATATATCTTACAAACTTATATGTTGAGCTTGTAGTCATTTGTTTTTGACCTTCATATTCTACCTTATTTACAATAATTTGCATTGTACTTTCACTTTCTTTATATTCATAACTAAGTGAATCCATTGCCATTTGTACTATACTATTTACTGTATCATAATCAGCATCACATACTATATGTGCTAAAGCTTCTCTTGGAATTGTATTATTCTTATTTCCACCTTTAAAATCAATGATATTTACATCTTTTGTTACCATTAATCTTCTTATTATTTCATTTAATATTTTGTTAGCATTTGCTTTATTTTCGTTTATGTCAGCACCGCTATGTCCTCCACTTAGTCCTTTAACTTCAAGTGAATAAATGTTTTCTTTTCTTGATATTTCTTCCATTTCAAAATCAATAAAAGTTCTAACTCTAGCACAACCTGCACTACTTACACAAATAGTTCCATATTGTTCACTATCTATATTAACTATCATATCTGATTCTAGTTTTGAAACATCAAAGAATATAGCACCTGACATACCAACTTCTTCATCTGTTGTAAGAAGTATTTCAAGCTTAGGGTGTTTTATTTCGTTTGATTCTAATATAGAAAGCACCATACCAACACATATACCATTATCAGCACCAAGTGTTGTTCCATCACCATATAAAAAACCGTCTTTTACAACTATTTTTATAGGGTCTTTTTCAAAATCAAATTCAACATCTTTGTTTTTTTCACAAACCATATCCATATGACCTTGAAGAGCAATTGGCTTATATTTTTCATACCCTTTTGTAGCATCTTTTCTTATCAAGATATTATACTTTTCATCTTGATACACATAAAGATTGTGATCTTTTGCAAACTTTACTAGATAATCGCTTATTGCTTTTTCATTACCTGAACCTCTAGGTATTTTTGAAATTTCACAAAAATAATGAAAAACTCTTTCTGGATATATTTTTTCTAATTCCATAATAAACTCCTTTTCCAACGCTTTTTAAGCATTCATATGATATAGTATATTATACAACATAAATGATTTAAAAACAAAAAACAATTCATATACATCTTTTACTATTTTTTAGATTTATCTTCTAAACTTTTAAGACCTACAAAATTTAGTTTTTCTAGTGATAAAAGTTGTGTTCTAGCTAATTTTCTAAGCTCTATCATTCTTTCTTTTTGTTCAATTCCTTTAGTTATAAGGACAGCGTTGTAGCTTTCCATATTTGCAAGAATTAATAATTCATTAATACTTGCATAATCACACATATTACCTTTTAGTTTTGGATTTTCATCACGCCACTGCCTAGATCTCTTATTAAACAAGGCAACATTAAGCATATCTGCTTCACTTGCGTACTTATATAATAATTGTTCGTTTGTTAAATCAGATAGTAGATATTCCTTAATTGCATCAGTATGTATTTTATAGTTAATTTTAGATATTTCTCTATTTAAGTTCCAACTAAGAGATAATTTAGAATTTTCATCTGATTTAAGCCTCTTATAATCTTGAATTAAATATAACTTGAATTCAGCTGAAATCCACGATGCAAATTCCATAGCAATATCAGGATGTGCATAAGTCCCTCCACCTTTTCCTGATTTAGAAATAATCCCTATTGCATTTGTTTTTTCAACCCACCTTTGAGGAGATAAAGTGAAAGCGTTTGTTCCAGTTTCTTTTCTAAAGGAGTCGAATTCGACCCCTTTAAAATTTGGATTATTAATAGTTTCCCATAAACCCAAGAATTCTATAGTATCTCTTACTCTGAGCCAGTTTTTTACTACATCTTTAGGTTCGTTAATATTCTTAAATCGTGCAATATCTGTAAGACTTATATAATCATTTTTAAAGTCTTCAGTGTAAATTTGAATCGAAAATCCTTTTGCTTCAATTGTGTCTTTTTTAAGCTTTGACATATATAAATACCTCCTATTTCTGATGTACTGATTATAGTTTTTATTTATCAATGATTACATATTTATATCATATATTATACCATAAAAAGTTTTCATATTTACTTTTATATCTTTTTGTATTACAATGATATATATATAACTGAAAGGAGAGTAATATGAAAAAAATATTTTTTATTGCTATTTCTGCAATTATGCTTACAAGTTGTGCTACTGTTGTAAACGGGACTTCACAAAAAATTAAAGTTACTTCAAAAAGTAATAAACAAATTCAAATTATAAATGAAAATGGTATTATTGTTGCTTCTGGTAGAGGAACAGTTGAAGCTCAATTAGCAAAAAGTTCTAAAGCTTTTACTGGAGCTTATTACAAAATTAAAACAACTAGTGAAACTGTAAACGTAAATCCAAAAGTTAATATAGGAGCTTTTGCAGTAGGTAACTTCTTCTTACCAGGTTTCTGGGGATATATAGTTGACGGTGCAACTGGTGCAATGTATGACTTAGAAGCAAATGGTAATTATTTAACTGAACTTGAAATGAAATAGATAGTATGTTGTATAACATACTATTTTTTTACATTGATATTTTAATGAAAAAGTGATAATATATATTAGGTCATACAAATTGGGGAGCTAGCGGTGCCCTGTATCCACAACCCGCTTTAGTGGAAATTTTATTAATTTTGCGGAAAATTTTAGTATTACGCTATATATTGAGATGTTGAGAATTTAGTCTTGTATTGTAAAAATTAAGCGAACCATGTCAGGTTGGGAACAAAGCAGCATTAAGTTTATATTTTTAGGTTTATGGGGTAGCTAAATTTGAGTTGATATATATAAAACGGGTGGTAAAATTCTTTCAAGATTTTAATGTATGACCTTTTTATATTAGGAGGAACAAATGAAATTTAAAGTTATTAAAAATGATGATAATATACGTTTTGAAATTTATGAAAAAGACCTTATAGGATATGCAAATCTTGAAAAAGATACTATAACAAATATTTTTATCTTTGAAGAATATAGAAATATTAGCTATGGTAGAAATTTAATAAACTATATATTAAATTATTATGCATTAAATTATGGTGATACATTAAGAGTTATTCACTGCAACAGTTCAACATTTAATTTTTTCAAAAAACATGGTTTTGAACTTGAAGATGGTGTTCTTGTTATTAAAAATTTACAAGATAATATTAAACAAAAAAAGGCTATATTCAATGCAAGCGTATTTTCTTTTTTAGTAAATCTATTTCTTGCACTTGGTAAGATAATAATAGGGTTAATATTTAATCTTGTATCAATAACAGCTGACGGTATTAACTCTAGTGCAGACTGTATAACTAATCTTCTTGTAGTTGTAGGTCTTAAAATATCAAATACACCAGAAGATGAAGAACATCCTTTTGGACATGGTAAAATTGAGTCAATATTTAGTATTTTTATAGGGCTTTCAATAATTTTATCAACACTTGGTATACTTTTAAATAATATTAAAAAATTAATATATTTTAATCAAAATCATATTGAACATTCATACTTAGTATATACATTTACAACTTTATTTATCATATTTAAAATAGTACAGTATGTTTATGTATCATATATTGCAAATAAGTATGATAGTATACTTCTAAAATCAGTTTTAAAAGATTATCTAGCAGATATCCTTATATCTACTTCTGTACTTATAGGGATTATTCTAACAGTGTATTTTTCAAGTATATTTGATGTATTACTTGGTATTGCAATAACACTATATATTATCTATCAAGGTGTCGATATAGTTTATGAAAATTCAAATATATTAATGGAAAATCAAGATAAAGAATTACTTAAAAATGTAAAACAAATATTAATAAAAGATGAAAATATATATTTTATCCATGACTTATTTATGATAAGTTCAGGTAAAGATATATACATATATGGTGATGTGAGAATGGACGATAATCTTACAGTTGAAAAATCACATCAAATAGCTGAAGAGGCAAGCATTCAAGTGAAAAAAGTTTATCCACAAATTAAAAGAATAAACCTACACGTTGAACCTCTTTATAAAGGAGAAAATCAGTAATGGAAATAGTTGCTCCTGCTGGAAATTATGAAAAATTAGAAGCAGCAATTAAAGCTGGTGCAAATGAAGTTTATTTAGGACTTAAAGGCTTTGGAGCTAGAAGAAATAACGATAACTTAGGTTATCAAGAATTATTTGACGGTATAGACTATGCACATGCAAGGGGTGTTAAATGCTTATTAACACTTAATACAGTTCTAAAAGATATAGAGCTTAAAAATGTTGTAAATGCTTTTATTCCGTTATATAAGCATGGTATTGATGCTGTAATAGTGCAAGATATGGGTCTAATATCTGTATTACAAAAGAACTTCCCTGATTTAACTATTCATGGAAGTACACAAACTACAGTTTCAAACCATATTGAGGCAAACTTTTTCAAAGAAATGGGTCTTAAAAGAATAGTACTTGCAAGAGAACTTAGTTTTGAAGAAATTAAAAAAATTCGTGAAAATACAGATATTGAACTTGAAGTGTTTGTGTCAGGATCTCTTTGTATATCATATTCTGGTAACTGCTATATAAGTAGTTTTATAGGTGGTAGAAGTGGTAACCGTGGTATGTGTGCTTATACTTGTAGAAAAAAATTTAAACAAGATGATAACAAAATTACTCACACATTATCTCCAAATGACCAATTATTAGAACAAAAGGAAATAGAACTTTTAGAAAGTATTGGTATTGATTCTATAAAAGTTGAAGGAAGAAAGAAAAATCCAAATTATGTGTTTGAAACTGTTGGATATTATAGGGATATACTTAATAATAAGCCTAGACCTTCACTTAGCTATAAACTATTTAATAGAGGATATTCAAAAGGATATTTTTACCTAGATGATAAATTAATGAATACTAAATATCCATCTAATTTTGGTTATTTAATAGCCGTTATATCAAATAACAAGGTTAAACTACTAGATGATCTTGAAAATGGAGACGGTATACAGTTTGTTACTTCAAATTTTGAGACAATTTCAGGTATATTTGTAAACAAGATAATTAAAAATGGAACAAAGGTGTCAAATGCTAAAAAAGGTGATACAATAGTTTTAGATAATATACCTAAAAACACTATGTATATATACAAGAATTATTCAAAATCTTTAAATGATGAAATTGAAAACAAGATAAAAACAACTAAAAGATATCTTGACATAGATATTAAACTAAAAGCTATATACAATGAAAAAATAGAGCTTGTTTTCACTACTAAAAATATAAACGGTGAAAAGATAACAGCTAATGTTTTTGGTAGTATATTAAATGAAAAAAGTAGAAATGAAATAAGTAAAAATACATTAAAAGAAAAATTATCTGAATTAGGAGATACTACATTTAGTGCTAAAAATATAGATATAGAATATGACGGCACTTCCTTTATATCTTTTAGTGAACTTAAAAACTTGAAAAGACAGGCAAGTAGTATACTTTATGAAAAGCTTATTAATTCGTACAGAAGAAATGAACCAGATAAGTTAATATATAATGAATATGATAAGGTAGTAGATAATAAAGAGTATGTTTTATCTGCTCTAGTTCAAAATGAAGAACAAGAAAAAGCTTGTATTGAAATGGGTATAACAAAGATTTATTATAGCGGTAAGGATGTTGCAAAACAAAAAAATCTTAGTAGATTAAAAGATTATACTAATTTAGCATATAATTTTTATGATATATTAAAAAATGAAAAAAGTGATAATAAATACAGTATAAATTGGAATTTTAATATTTTTAATAATTATAGTTTAGATTTTTATTCAAAATTTAAAAATGTTGATACAATATTTTTATCTCCTGAATTAAGTTATAAGCAAATTAGACATATCACAACTAAGAGTGCAAAAAAGGGTCTTGTTATTTATGGACATTTAAAAACAATGTATATTGAACACCCTATAATAAATAAAGAATATATGGAAATACAAGGTGAGTTTTATGATAGATATAGACTTATTAAAAATGACTTTAATAATGTTGAAGTATTCTTGCATAAACCTATGAACTTAATACCAAAGCTTGATTTAGTTGAAAGTTTAGGTTTTGATGAACTAAGACTTGATTTTGTATTTGAAAATTACGATGAAGTTAAAAATATAATAAAAAGTGTTAAAACAAGAACAGGAAACTATAATCCATATGCTTTTCAAATGGGAGTTTCATAAAAAAGGATGTAAATTATTTTACATCCTTTTATATTATTATTTATTATCTATTGCATCTACACCTGGTAAAACTTTACCTTCTAAGAATTCAAGTGAAGCTCCACCACCTGTTGAGATGTGTGAGAATTTTTCACTATAACCAAGTTCAATTGCAGCTGCTGCTGAATCTCCACCACCTATTACAGTAATTGCATTTTCAAGATTTGCTATTGCTTCACATACACCGATAGTACCTTTAGCATAGTTACTCATTTCAAATACTCCCATAGGTCCGTTCCATACAACTGTTTTAGCTCCTGCTAATTCATTTGTAAATAATTCAACTGTTTTTTCAGCTATATCAAGTCCCATATATCCGTCTTCTATTCCTTCAACAGAAACTGATTTATGAGCTGCATCATTATTAAATTCTTTTGCTACAACTGTATCAATTGGAAGAATTAATTTAACACCTTTAGCGTCTGCTTTTTGCATTAATTCTTTTGCAAGTTCTATCTTATCTTCTTCAAGTAATGAATTACCAACAGATAATCCCTTAGCTTTAAGGAATGTAAACATCATTCCTCCACCAATTAATATTTTGTCTGCTTTTTCAATTAGATTTTCTATAACTGCAATCTTATCTGAAACTTTTGCTCCACCTAATATTGCAACATAAGGTTTTTTAGGATTTTCAACTGCTCCACCTAAAAATTCTATTTCTTTTTCCATTAAAAATCCAACTGCTGTATGTCCTTTTAAGTTTTGAGAAATTCCAACATTTGAAGCGTGTGCTCTATGTGCAGTTCCAAATGCATCATTTACAAAAACTTCTCCAAGACTTGCCCAGTATTTTCCAAGTTCAGGATCATTTTTAGATTCTTTTTTACCTTCTACATCTTCATATCTTGTATTTTCAAACATAAGTATTTCTCCATTTGAAAGTTCAGATACTGCTTTTTCTAGTTCAGCTCCTCTTGTAGATGGTACAAATTTAACTGATTTACCTAATAATTCTTCTAATCTTTTTGCAACTGGTGCTAATGTTTTACTTGCTTTATCTTCTTCAACTTTAACTCTTCCTAAGTGAGAAAATGCTATAACTTTAGCTCCTTTTTCAAGTAGGTATTTAAGAGTTGGAAGTGCAGCCTTTATTCTGTTGTCATCTTTAATTACACCTTCTTTAATAGGTACATTAAAATCAACTCTTACTAAAACTTTTTTACCAGATACTTCTATATCTTTTATAGTCTTTTTATTCATTTTTCCTCCTAAAAATATGGCTTCTAGCAATAATTTGCAAGAAGCCTATAAGTTATCTAACTATTTTGTTAATTCAACAAAATATTTTAAAGTTCTAATTAATTGAGCTGTGTAAGACATTTCATTGTCATACCATGCAACAGTTTTAACTACTTGCTTATCTCCTGCTTCAATAACTTTTGTTTGAGTTGCGTCAAATAATGATCCAAAATGGATACCAACTATATCAGTTGATACTAATGGTTCTTCAGTATAACCGAATGATTCATTAGATGCTGCTTTCATAGCTGCATTAATTTCTTCAACTGTAACTTTTTTCTTTAATACTGTTACTAATTCTGTTAATGATCCAGTAGGTACAGGTACTCTTTGAGCTGCTCCGTCTAATTTACCTTTTAATGTAGGTATAACTAATCCTATAGCTTTAGCTGCTCCTGTTGTATTAGGAACTATATTTACAGCTGCTGCTCTTGCTCTTCTGAAGTCTCCTTTTCTATGAGGTGCATCTAAAGTATTTTGGTCTCCAGTGTATGCGTGTATAGTAGTCATTGATCCTACTTCGATTCCAAATGAATCTTCTAATACTTTAGCCATAGGTGCTAAACAGTTAGTTGTACAAGAAGCTCCTGATAATATTGTTTCTGAACCATCTAAGATTTCGTGGTTTACATTGAATACTACAGTTTTTAAATCTCCAGTTGCTGGTGCTGAAATAACAACTTTTTTAGCTCCTGCTTTAATGTGAGATTCTGCTTTTTCTTTCTTAGTGAAGAATCCAGTACATTCTAATACTACGTCTACACCTAATTCTCCCCAAGGTAATTCTTCAGGGTTTGCATTGCTGTATGATTTGATTTCTTTACCATTAACAACAAATGCTCCTTCTTTTACTGAAATTTCTCCGTCAAATCTTCCTTGAGCTGAGTCATATTTAAATAAATGTGCTAACATTGCAGGGTCTGTTAAATCATTAACTGCTACAACATCAAATTCAGGATCATTTATCATTAATCTTAATGCAAGACGTCCTATTCTACCAAATCCATTAATTGCCACTTTTACTGACATAATGTAATACCTCCTATTAAATTTTAACTTGTTTCGTTTACTAACAACTTATTATACCATTTTTAAACGGCTTTTTAAATACCTTTTTTAGCTTTTTGCAACATTAGATATTAAATTCTATCATATCTTCATAAATTGGTATTTCTAAATCTATTCTTTTTCTAGTTTTTGGATGATTAAAAGACAGTTTATATGCGTGTAACATTTGCCTTTTTGCATTTATTCCATTTGGATTATATAGCTTATCTCCTATTATAGGGTGTCCTATATGTTTTAAATGTACTCTTATTTGATGAGTTCTTCCTGTAAAAAGCTCACATTCAACAAAACTTACATTCTTATTTTCATTATAGCTTACAGGTCTTACAACTGTTTTTGCACTTTGTCCTCTATCATCAATTATTCTTTCAAGCTTATCCTCATCTTTATATATCTTAGCTTCTATAATATATTCTTTATCAAGTTTACCCTCTACTATTGCTAAATATCTTTTTCTAACTTCTCCCATATTTTGTAAATATGATTGTGCATAAGAATTTTTAGCTATAATAATTAAACCAGTTGTATCCATATCAAGCCTGTTATAAAAACGAGGAACTATATTTAAATAATGAACTATACCATTTGCAAGTGTAACATCTACTTTTTTTAAAGTGGGATGTGTTACTAGATTATATGGCTTATTTACTATTAGTAAATCTTCGTCTTCAAATACTATATCAAGTTTCATTGGTATTGGATTAATATTAGTACTTTTCTTTTTTTCATCAACTTTTAAAATTCCACTACTAGGTAACTTTTTTGTACTTTTGACTCTTTTACCATTTAAATATATTTCAAGCATTCTAAGACTTCTACCAGAATATTTTTGTACTTCTCTTAAATATTGTGATATTTTCATTCTACTTGTTGTTTTATCTAGTTTATATGTTTTCATAATTACAATAATCTTGGTACTAATAGAACTCCAATTACAGGCCCTGCATGTGTTCCTACTGTAGGTCCTATTTGTTTATTAGGCCAAAATACATTTACTTTCTTATTAAATTTAATGCTTTCTAGTATCTTATTCATTTGTTCTTCTTGGTGTGAAGATCCTCCTACTGCTCCCATGAAGTATATACTTTGTTGTTTTGATTTTTCGGCTATAACTTTTTCTATATATTTAATAGCTTGACCTTCTCCACCTAAAACTTTTTTCTCAGAAACTAATGATCCGCTACTTAGTGTTATAATAGGTTTCATACTTAAGAAATCACCTATAGTTTGTGCTGTCTTACTAATTCTTCCACCTTGTTGTAGGTATTTTAAGTCATCAACAACAATTAACATCTTACTCTTTTCACATATAGAGTTTAATACCCTTGTTATATTTTCAATACTTTCATTTTTCATTGTTCTATTTGAAGCTTCAAGAACCATATATCCAAGTAGTATTGAAACTGCATTTGAATCATATATTTCTATATCTTTTTCTCTCTTATTCATTCCTCTTGCAAGTTTTGCAACTTGTAATGTTCCAGAAAGTTTTGATGATATACCTATAAACAGTATCTTTTCATAACCTTTTCTAAATAATTCATTATATAGGTTTATAATTTCTTTTGGTGACGGTTGAGCTGTTTTAAATACTGTTTTTTCATTTAGTGTCATGTCCCAAAATTGTGCATTTGATAAATTAACTCCTGATTTATAGTGAGCTCCATTTGCTTCCATTCTAACAGGTAATATACTAATATTTCTATTTTCTATATCTTTTTCATCAAGTTCACATGAAGAATCAGTAATAATAGCTATCTTAGGTAATTTTGGATCTTTATTTTCAATGAATAAATAAAAATCATAATTTTCTTGTTTTGTATCAATTACCTTTGTATTTTCCTTAAACATATGATTTAAGTCTACTATTCTTTCAACTATTTGATTATGTTTATTAATACCTTGTACTAGAGTTAAAGCAAGTGTATTATCTGTTATTAACTCATCTATTATTTTATCAAATAACTCATTTATATCTTTAGATACATATTTTATCTTTGTATTTACTAAAGCCATATAGTCGCCAACTTCAATACTCATATTATCAACAGTTGTATTTCTAACTGCTTTAGTTACTTCAACTGAGTAATTATGACTATTCATAATATGTTTTTTCTCTATGCTATCATGAGGATATTGTAAGTAAAACATACCATCTAACATTGTTCTAGTTGGAACAACTACTGCTAGTTTATCAGTTTTTTCAGTTGCTAAATTAGCTGTAGATATTACATTTTTATTATTTGGTAATATATATATAGTCTTATTATCTTCTATTTTTTCTACAACAGATAAGATATCATTTACGCTTGGGTTTTGACCTTGTCCACCTAAAAGTACATAGTCTGCACCCATTTTTAGAAATTCATCTTTTAGTTCTAAAGTATCTGCTAAGATTAAATATATATCTTTTTTATCATTGTCTTTGTTCTTATTTTCAAACATTTTTGCTCTATCTTTTTCATTTTCTAAAACTCCTTCATTTTGAAGTTTCATATTCTCGATCTTAATTTTTTCAAGATCTCCTTTAGAGCTTGCTTTTTCAAGTACAAGACCTGGATTATTAGTGTGTATATGTACTTTAAATTTCTTACTTGTAGTAGCAAATACTGCTGAATCTCCTATTTCAAGTAGACTTTCTTTAAACTCTTCAATATCAAAAGAAGAATTTAGGATTATAAACTCAGTACAGTATTTATATTTTATTTCCCCTAAATTGTGGTCTATATTTAAAACTGTTTTATCAAATTCATTTTCAATTATCATTGTTTGAGTTAAAAGTTCAATTTCTGTTAAAATTTTACCCATTCCAACAAAAAAGTAATATAATCCTTGTCCTCCAGAGTCTACAACTCCAGCTTCCTTTAATTTAGGAAGTAATTCAGGTGTAAGCTCAACTGCCTTTTGAGCTTGTTCAATTATATTTTCAATAAACTCATTAAAATACTCAACTTCATTATTAGAACAAAGTTCATTTGCTCTTTCTGATATCATTCTGATAACTGTTAAAATAGTACCTTCAACTGGTGTATCTACCGCTTTATATGCAAGTTCTTTAGCACTTTCTAGTGCTTTTGCAACATCATTTGGATAAAGTCTTTTTTTATCATCATCAATCCCATTTAAAAATCCTGTAATGATTTGAGATAATATAGTTCCTGAATTCCCTCTTGCACCTAATAATACAGCATCTGATACTATATCTTTTATATCTTGCATACTTGACTTATCATTTGTCTTATTTTCAATTTCAGTTATCATAGTTTTTGCCGTAAGTGACATATTTGTTCCTGTATCACCGTCTGGAACTGGATATACATTTAGTTCATTTAGGTAGTTTTCATGTTTTTGTATCCATTTACCTCCACCTATTAAAACTCTACGTAGCCTTTTGGCATCTATATATTTTATACCCATTTTTCCCCCTTATTTTGAAAATGGTTTGCTATATGATTATACCACAATTTTTTAATATATCAAAATTTATTACTTGCCTGTAAATACTGCGATTTTATCATATATTTATTCTTCATTTTTAATATCTCTTTCAAGCATTTTCTTATACACTCCATTTAGTTTTACTAAACTTTCGTGATTTCCTTGTTCTACTATTTCACCTTTATCAAGTACATATATTTTATCTGCATTTTTAATTGTTGATAATCTATGTGCTATTATTAAGGTTGTTCTATTCTTACTTAGTACCTCAATACCTTTTTGTATTCTTTGTTCTGTCTTACTATCAACATTTGCAGTTGCTTCATCAAGTATAAGTATTTTTGGATTTTTAGCTAAAGCTCTTGCAAATGATATTAATTGTTTTTCTCCAGTTGAAAAATTTGTAGCATCTACTAACACTTTTTCATCTATACCACGTTCATCTAATATATATTTTGCACCGACTGTTTCTAAACATTTTCTTGCATAGTTTTCATCATAGCAAACATTTGATAGTAATGTACCTTCAAATAGGAATGAATCTTGTAGTACTATTGCCATTTTACTTCTAATAAATTCATTTTCAAGATCTTTTAGATTTACACCACTTATATATATATTACCTTTTTGGTTTTCATAAAATTTTATAAGTAAATTCATTATTGTTGATTTACCACTTCCAGTATGACCTACAAATGCTACTGTTTCATTTTCTTTTATGTCAATATTTACATTTTTAAGTATATAATCATCATTTTTATAAGCAAAACTTACATCTTCAAACCTTATATCTGCATGAAAATCTTCAATTTTAATTTTAGCTTTTTTATCCTCAACTTTTAAGTTTAAAAGCTCATATAAGTTTTTAGCACAACCTTTAGCAGTTGTATAAGTTGACATATTAATTGTAAGATTTGTTATATCATTTAAAATATATGTTGCATAAAATATGAAAAGTAAAACATTAGTTACTGTTATAAGTCCTAGATTATTATATTCTGAGTAGATATAATAAAAGATTATGGTAAGATTAACAAAATACTTTAATAAATCAAAAATATTATGTTGTAAAAATGCCCTTATATTTGTAAAAGCATAATTTAATTTAAGTCTTTTCTTAGCATGTACTTCCCAGTTATCAAGTATTTTATCCTCATTATTAAATGCTTTAACTACTTCTAAATTTTGGCATATTTCATTTGAAATACCTGTACAAATTGAATTTTCAGCTCTTGTACTTGATATATACTTATATCCTAATACTGTATTTAATCTTTGAATTATATATATTGCAGGTATAAAGATTAAAATAAGTAGTGATAATCTATAATCCACATAAAGCATTATTACATACATTAAAATTATTTTACTTATTGTAACTATACTGTCTATTACTGTTGTTCTAAAAAAAGTTCTAATATAGTTTACATCAGAAGTTATTCTTGATAGAACTGAACCTGCAGGCATATTATCAAAATATTCAATAGGTAGTGCTGTTACATGGTCATACACCATTTTTTGTATGTTATAGTGTATTATATTTGATGCCTTAATTAAAAAATACTTTCTTAATATTATTGTGAATGTTTCAAGTAATTTTACAAATAAGTATATTAATGCAAGTTTTAATGCTACATAAAAAACCATATTCTTATCAATTAATTCTAATTTTTCATCAAATACATTTGCTATTAATTTAACAGAAAAAATCTCAGTAAATATACCTATAATTACGAATATAAAGCCTGTAATGAACTCTTTTTTAGCAAACTTCATATACTTTAAAAAATTAATCAAATAATTCTTCTCTTTCAAGATTTTCTTCCTTTCTATTTTGGTATTCATATAATTTTCTATACCAATCTGAGCTTTCTAATAGCTCTTTATGTGTCCCCATATTTTCAATAACTCCAGAATTTAATATTAAGATCTTATCTGCATTTATTACGCTTGATATTCTATGTGATACTATTATATTTGTTTTTCCTTTTCTATTTTTTTCTAAATTCTCAATTATATTTTTTTCTGTATTTGTATCTAGTGCAGATAAACTGTCATCAAGTATTAAAATTTCAGGTTCAGATATAATTGCTCTTGCAATAGATAATCTTTGTTTTTGACCACCTGATAATGAAACTCCATTTTCACCTACTATAGTTTTTATACCATTTTCAAAATTTGCTATATCCTTTTTAAGATCAGCAAGTACAAGTGCATTATCTAAATTATCACTTAGATTTCTATGAAATAAAATGTTTTCTTCTATAGTTTTTGAAAAAATATAGTATTCTTGTGGAGAATATCCAAAGTTTGATCTTAGCGATTTTATGTCATATTCTTTAATATCAACATCATCAATGTATATTCCACCATTATTTTCATAAAGTCTTAATAGTTGTTTTATAAGTGTTGTTTTACCACTTCCTGTCTTACCAACTATTCCTAAAGTTTCTCCTTTATTTAATGTGAAACATATATTTTTTAATGACTTTTTATTTTCAAAAGAAAAATTAAAATCTCTAAATTCTATACTTTTACTGAAAAGTAGTTTTTTATGTCCTGTATTTTCATCTACTACTTCATTTGCTTCTAATATTTCATTTACTCTATTAAGCCCTATCTTATACTCAAAAAGAGAAAAGAAGAAAAGTGCTAAAACAGTATAGGGCCAAGCAAGTAAAGTCATAATTAAAGAAACACCAAGTAGAGTCCCAAAAGTAATAAATCCATGACTATAACTATAGTAACCGTATATAATTAAAATGAAATAAGAAAAAGCTACAGCAACAACATTTGTTGCATGTTGATAAGCATGATACATTGAAAAAGAAAGATTGCTTTTAGTATATTTTTCTAAATTTTCTAAATATTTCTCTCTTATTTTAAATATCATATTGTAAGCTCTTATTATTCTTATACCCTTAATATTCTCAAGAGTTTTTTTAGAAATAATATCAAAATCTGCTGCCATACTCTTATACTTATTTTCATAATTTCTTTTTTGAGTGATAATAAAAATAGTTACAATAATATACGGCAAGTTTATTAACATTGCAAATTTATAATCTACCTTGTAAATAATATATGCTAAAATGACTATATTTTGTATAACTCCAACTCCAAAGCAGTAAATACCCCAACTTAAAAATTGAGCTATATACTCATTTACATCACTTAGCATTCTGCCCATTACCTCACCTATACTCATTTTATTAAAGTATTGTGGTGTTTGTTTCATAACTTTTTGTAGAATTTCTTTTTGTATAACATAAATATATTTATCATATGATCTAAATACTATTAATTCTGTTATACCATTTAATATGAAATCCAAAAAAGTTATAAGTAACATTATCGTTACTTTTGTTAAGATAGAATTAAAACCTATAGTCTTATTATTTATACCATCTACTATCTCTCCAAAAAAATCAAAAGGTAATAGTAGAAATACAGCCAATATCAAATAAAATATACTTGAGATTATTAACCTGTATCTAATCTTATATATATATTTAAACATAAATTGTCCCCTTATTTTAGTATAGCTAAATGTTATCATAAAATAAAAATATTTTCATTACTATTTTATAGCGTTTAATTCTTGATATAATGTCTTACTATAATTATCTGTCATTCCTGATATGAAATCAGTGACTAATAAAAGTCTTAAGTACAGCTTATAGTTATATATCTGCTCTTTTGTAAGTTTATCTTTATTTTCATTTTCATATTTATTAGCATACACCTTATAAATATATCTATGGCTTTCAGATAAAATACTTATATATCTTTTATGTAGCGAATTATTATCATATTCTGTATCATAATTTACTACCGACGGTATAAAATTATCTAAAAGCGAATTAATAATAGTATGTGCTGATATCTCTGTTTTACTTATAACAGTTGATTCAAACACTAATTTTCTTGCAACATTTTTTAACATCTTAACTAGTGTTTTGCATGGTGAATAGTAAAATAAGTCTTGTTCTAATTGACCATTCATAATTTTTTCATAATTATCAATAAATGTATTAACTACATCATTTATTATTAAGCCTTGTATAGATATTATCCATCTTTGAACTGCATATAGCTTTGCATCATATACATTTTTTTGTTTAGCTTCTTCATAGTACTTATAAAATCTGTCATAGTATATATTACCCTTAGTAAATCCATATTCCACTAAACTTTCTTCTAAGTCTTGAAAACTTATATGTTTTTTCTTAAAACCATCTTCAAAATCTGCTGTTGCATATGCTATATCATCTGCAGCTTCTAGTAGATAAGTTAAAGGATTTTTCATATTATAGCATTTTGTGCTTGATACTATCTTATCAAACAAGTCTTTTTCAGCGTAGTAATATCCCATTTTCTTGTATCTAGCATCATTTTTATTCTTATCTATTTCAACTGAAGATATAGGGTATTTAATAACAGCATTAAGTAGTGCACATGTTAAGTTCATACCATTTTCATCAACAATAAAATGAAGTTTTGACACAACTCTTAATGTTTGAGCATTACCTTCAAAATTATAGAAATCATTTATCATTTGTTCATTTAAAAGCTCATTTAATTTTCTTTTATTTCCATAATAGTCTAATACATCAATTTTATCCATATTTTTACGAAACCATATTCTTATACTATCTTCTCCAAAATGTCCAAATGGAGGATTTCCTATATCATGTATTAAAGATGCTCCTGATAATATTGTAGTTATGGCATTTAATTTATCATATCCAAAATCACTATCTATTTTTTCTTCAATTAATCTAGTACCTATTGCTTGTGCTAATGCTTTTGAAAATGATGATACTTCAATTGAATGAGTAAGTCTTGTTCTAACAAAATCATTTTCTTCTAAAGGATAAGCCTGCGTTTTATCTTGTAATCTTCTAAATGAAGGACTACTAACTATTCTATGAAAATCTTTTTCAAAATCACTTCTTATATCTGATGTTTTTATTCTACTTCTAGCTCTCATGCTTGATGTTGATAATAAATCATTCCAATTCATCCTCATGTTTTTTTACTCCTTTATTAAATTAGTTATCCATTTTTTGCTAATATATCTTTTTATACATGGATATAGCTTAAATAATTCATCGCTCCAAGATATCAAGTAAATAATTGATATTGGTAGTTTTAATAGTATAGCAAAATATGTCATAGGTATTCCTACAAGCCACATAAATGCTAATTCTACAACTAAAGAAAATCCTATATCTCCACCTGCTCTTAATATTCCTATTAAAAATATTATAGAGTAAGCTTTTAAAATATTAACAATTGATTCAGCTCTAATTACACTTATACTTACATTATATAACTGTATACTTGTACCCATATTATTTAGTATTATTGGAGCAAATATATTTATACAAACTGAAACCATTATTGCTACTATACCAAACAATTTTAAGCATTTTTTAGAATAATCATATGCTCTATCCATATGACCTCTTCCAATTTCATTTCCTATTATTACAGCCGTTGCATTTGATAATCCTATAAACAGTGTAAATATTAGACCACTAATACTTGTAACAAGTTGTATACTTGAAAATGCAGTTGTTCCAACTTTTCCATATAGCATAACTTTAGTTGAATATGCTACAGACCATAAAAGTTCATGCATAAATGTAAGAGTTGATATTTTTATAATCTTTTGTACAAAATCTATACTAATATATTTTAATTCCGATATTCTAGGAAGTATAGGAACTTTTTTATATGTTATAGTACATAGTATATATATTACAGTAACTATTCTTGCTACAAGGGTTGCAATAGCAGCTCCTTCAACTCCTATTTTTGGAATTAATATTAAATTTAAGATTATATTTACAATCAAACCACAAAAAGATGCATAAAGTGAATATTTTGGCATTTTTGTTGATCTTAACATCATAGCAAATGAAAAGCCTATTGCATGTAATGGGAATGTGTATATAATAATCTTGAAATATTTTTGTGCTAAACTTATTACTTTAGGATCGCTAGTATAAAAACTTATTATTTTTTCAGGCATTATATTTCCTGCTATAATAAAAGGTAATGAAAAAGCTAGTCCTAAAAATAGGGTTATAGTTATTATTTTTCTAAGAGTTTTAAAATCTTTAGCACCAAAATATTGTGCTGCAAGTATATTTGCACCACTTAGTATACCATAAAGACAACTTGAATATATTAAAAATATTTGATTTGATACACCAATTGAACTTATAGCAGCAGAACCTAGACCTAGTGCTATATTTTCTTTCCCAACCATAAAAATATCAATAAAATTAATTAAACTATATACAAGGTTTTCTAGTGCAACAGGTATTGCAAGGTACATTATTTTTATATACAGCCACTTATTCTTTCTCATCTAAATCCTCACTATTCTCAAAAATACCAAAAATAAGTAAATGATCAGAAATATATTTTCTAATTTCTTCATAATTATTTTTTGTAAAATCATAAACACCAAATATCTTTGTAAACTCTCTTGTTTTTTCTAAATTTAAAAAAATATTGTCATATGAATTAGCAAGACCTTTTTTTGATAGGGTAGTTTTATTTTTATTAGGATTTATTATATTTACCATATTATATTTATTTTTTATACCAAAAAAAGCTTTGTCATTTGCAGGCAAATTAAAATCTCCAAGTATTATTATATCTTCTTCTTTTGTTTTATTATAAAAATATTCATATACATCTATATATTTTGATGCTTCTATAACTCTTTTTTTAGCATCATCAGAAAATATTGAATGTACTGGTATTAATACAAAATCAAACTTATTTGATTTAATATAAAAAGCACTAGGTTCTCTTATGAAATCATCAAATTTATCATCATATACACCTAAATTTCTTATTTCTGATACCTTAGATTTTTTATACAATATAGCATAATGTTCTTTATATTTTTTAGTTCCTACTGCTTTTGATATGGCATATGAATAATCATTTCCAATATAGTCATTTAACTCCTTTAATGAGATTTCAGACATTACTTCTTGGAGTGCAATTATATCAAACTTTGATATTATCCTTTTTAAGGCTACCATATCTTTTTTAGATTGTCCAAGTCTTGCAACATTAAAACTTGCAACACTTATTTTTTCACTAAAACTTATTATAGAAAGTAATAATATTATAATTTTTTTCAAGTTTACCTCTTTTACTAGACAAAAAGGCACTAATGTGCCTCCTATTAATTTGCTCTTTCTATGTACTCTCCGTCTCTTGTATCAATTTTGATTTTATCTCCAATTTCAACAAATAAAGGTACTTGTAATACATAACCTGTTGTTATTGTTGCAGGTTTTGTTGCTCTTCCTATAGTATCACCTTTAAGACCTGGTTCTGTATATGTTACTTCTCTTATTACTGTATTTGGTAATTCAACACCAACTGGAGTTTGTTCATACATTAGAACTTGTATTATCATTTCATCTTCAAGATAATTTACAGCATCTCCTAATTCTTCTTCACCTAAAACGATTTGTTCAAATGTTTCTTGGTTCATAAAGTTATATTCACCATCCATTTGATATAGGAATTGCATTTGATATTTATCAAGTATTATATCATCCATTATTTCAGTTGATAATACTGTTATTTCTTGCACTTTGTTACTTATTAAATCTTTAATTTTAAATTTCATTTCTGCTGCTCTTGCTTTTTTACCTGATGTTGATTGGTGTCTATCAGCTTTTAAAATTATGTAAGGTACTCCGTCCTTTCTATATGTACTTCCTTGTCTTAGTTCCATTGCTGGTTTCATAATATTATCCTCCTATTTTTTCTAACTATTTTTAATTTATTTCAAACACTACTGTTACTATAACAGATAATTTATTATCTTCTACAAAAAATCTTCCTTGAATTACTTTGTTATAATCTCCTACATCATGACCTTTTTCTTTTACCATTATATATGCTTTTTCTTTTGCATCTTTCATTGCTTTAGATAATAGGTCATTTTTTATGCCATTTGTTATATCTTCATATTCAACTTTAATATCATGAACTTTAATATTATTTATTTTAAGCGATAATAAATCAAGTTCTTCTTTTACTTTATTTAATTTTGATATATCTCGATTTACAAACTTAAGTGTCTTAAATACTTCATAGTCTATAACTTTATCTGTATTTTGTCTAAAGTTTGCTTTAGCTTTGATACTTTGTTCTTCATAAACAATATCTTTACTAATATTGTTTTTTATATTTTGTTCTTTTTCAAATAATTCATCATAAGCTTTATTTAGGTCTTTTGATTTAACATATATAGTCGTTTCAAAACTATACTGTTTAGTATCAAGAATAGTAGTAGCACTTCCTCTTACTGTTACTGTTCTATTACTAATATTATTTTTATCTATAGCATTTGCGATTATAGCCATTGAAATTATAGCACCTAATGCAAGTATTACTGCTACCATTATATTTGACATTTTATTCATTATTAACTCTCCTAATAATACATACCAAAATAATTATTATATTCTTCTTCTATAGTTGAACTTTCACCATGACCTGGATAAATTGTAATATCCTTATCCATTGATAAAAGTTTATTTAATGAATCTCTTAGCTCTCTTGCATCTCCAGTAGGAAAATCTGTTCTACCATAAGCTTCTTTAAATAGAGTATCTCCTGTAAACATTATTTTATGCTCTTTATTATAAAAACAGGTACTTCCTTTTGTATGACCTGGTGTTGAAATACATAAAAAGTCAAAAATAATATCACCATCGTTTATTTTATTAAGTTTATACTTTTCATTTAGCTTATATTCCATATCTATCCAATATGATAATGATAATCTATGGTCATAGAAAAACTTTTCATCTTCAGCACCTACATAAACAGGAACTTCTTTGTATTCTAATACCTCATCTGTTCCTATAATATGATCAAAGTGTCCATGAGTTATTAATATACTTTTAAGATTTAGATTATTTTCTTTAATGTATGAGATAAGCTCACTCATATCTTTACCACCAGTATCAATAACAACACAATCATTATCTTTTATAACAAGATAGCTATTGCAATAAGTTATTTTATCATAAAACAATTTAATTTGCATGCACATCACCTTTTACATGAACATCAACTTGTGGATATGGTATTTCAATATTATTATTATCAAACTCTTTTTTAATATTTTCTAGTAAATAAAATTTAGCATTTACATAGTTTGGACTAAGAACATATACATTATATGTAATATCAATACTTGATGCATTAAAATTACTAACTCCAATTATTGGTTTTGGTTCCTTTAAAGTATAAGGACATTTAGTTGCAACTTGCATTAATATTTCTTTTGCTTTTTCTATATCCGAATTATATCCTACACCTATTATTAAATCTAGTCTTCTTCTAGGATCTCTTGTTATATTTTTTATTTCAGTATTTATTACAAGTCCATTTGGCATTATTACCATATCACCTTGGAAATTAACTATAGTTGTATAAAATAGCTCAATTTGTTTTACAACTCCTGTTATCCCTTTATATTCGATTATATCATCAATTTTAAATGGTTTAAATATGATAAGTATAAGTCCTCCACCAAAATTACCTATAATTTCTTTAAATGCAAACCCTAAAAATATACTAAGACCTGCTAAAATAGAAGATATAGAACTTAATTGTATACCAAACTGTTTTAAGATTATAAGGATTAATAATACATTTGCACTTATATTTATTATTGATCTTATAAAAACCTTAATACTTTCTTCTATACTAGATTTTAAAAATATTTTTTCTATGATCTTCTCTAAGAATCTTCTTATTTTAGGATAAAATATTAATAATATTAAACCTACACTAATTGATACTTTATCAGTTTGTTTAATTGAACTTATAAGCTCATTTATATAATTATTCATAGCATCTCCTATACATTAAATCTAAAGAACATTACATCTCCGTCATTTACTATATATTCTTTACCTTCTAATCTCATATCTCCTTTTTCTTTAGATCCTTGCCAACCTTTATTTTCAATAAATTTATTAAATTCAACAACTTCTGCTCTAATAAATCCTTTTTGTATATCGGTATGAATCTCTCCAGCAGAATTTTGAGCGTTTGTACCTTTTTTTATAGTCCAAGCACGAACTTCTTTTTCACCTGCTGTAAAATATGTTATTAGTCCTAACATTCTGTATCCCACTGTTATAAGTCTATCTAAACTAGGAGTTGTAATTCCTAATGTTTCTATAAATTCTTGTCTTAGTTCTTCATCTTCAATTTCAACAAGTTCAGATTCGACTTTTGCTGAAAAACTTACAACTTCACTATTTGATTTACTTGCATATTCTTTTACTTTTTTTACATAATCGTTATCAATTCCTGAGCTTAAATCATTTTCTGATATATTTACTGCGTACATCATAGGTTTAATAGTTAAAAATTGATATACTTTTATACATTCTAATTCTTCTGATGTTAAATCTAGTCCGTTTAATAGCTTTTCTTCTTCTAAATGTTTTTTACATTTTTCAAGTGTATCAACTAAAAATTTTGATTCTTTATTTCCACCTCTTAGAAGCTTTATATTTTTAGCAATTGCTCTATCTATCGTTTCTATATCTGAGAAAATAAGTTCAAGATTAATAGTTTCAATATCTCTTATAGGGTCAACATTGCCATTTACGTGTATTATATTCTCATCATCAAAACATCTAACAACTTGGCATATAGCTTGTGTATTTCTAATATTACTTAAAAATTGGTTTCCAAGCCCTTCCCCTTTAGATGCTCCTTTAACAAGCCCAGCTATATCTATAAATTCAACAGTTGCATTTACAACTGATTTAGGGTTTATAATACTTACTAATTTATCTATTCTTTCGTCAGGTACTGCAACTAAACCTACATTAGGTTCTATTGTAGCAAAAGGATAATTTGCTGCCTGTGCATTTTGTGTTTTCGTTAATGCATTAAATAACGTTGATTTTCCTACATTTGGTAGTCCAACTATACCTATACCTATCATC
This sequence comes from uncultured Leptotrichiaceae bacterium, assembly GCA_963550915.1. Taxonomy (GTDB): domain Bacteria; phylum Fusobacteriota; class Fusobacteriia; order Fusobacteriales; family Leptotrichiaceae; genus Caviibacter. The sequence continues at coordinate 71,451 of CAUVEB010000003.1, read as the reverse complement.
TATTTTGTCATCTCCTTTAAAACTTTAACTAATTTTCTTTTTTCTTCATTACTAGCTTTTGATATATATTCCATATCATATATTGGTATTAATTTTATTCCATAAAAATCAAATACACTTCCAACATTTTTAGTTATATCTATAAGTTTTTTATTTGTCTTTTTATTAGTGTAATAAGTATAAATGAAATTAAATAAATTTTCACCTACTACTACTATATATTTTGGTTCAACAAGATATATTTCTTCTAGTAAAAATTTCATACAGCTATATCTTTCCTCATAGCCTATAATTTCTCTGTTATAATACTTGGTTAAAGTTGTAAAATAACAATTATCAAAATCTATTTTAACAAATTTTAAAATTGGTTTTAAACTTTTACATTCTTCACTAAATATTATACTTTTACTATCAGACATACTCTTACTTATACTATCAAATACGACAACTATATCTGCATTTTTGTTACCTTCCCCTATAATAGGTGGTGTTTTAAGTCCCAAAGGATTACATTTGTCGCATATTTTTATTTGTAATTCTAATTCTTTCCACATATTACCTACTTTTTAAATTCAAATAGTTTTGTTGCTTCTTGACTTGTAAGTTCAATATCAATTCTTTTATCAAGTTTTGGTCTAAGTTCATTATATGCAAGTTCAGGCTTATTATTCTCAGAACTTAAATGTAATAAAAATATTTTTTTAAGTCTATTATTTGCAATTTCAACTAAAAATTTTGTTGCTTCTTCATTTGAAATATGTCCTACATTACTTTTAACCCTGTTTTTTAACTTCCAGTGATATGAACCATTTAATAGCATATCTACATCATAATTACTTTCAAAAGCTAGAAAATCGCTGTCAACACAAGCTCTTTTTACTATATTTGTAATTTTACCTATATCTGTAACATAACTTAATTTTTCATTTCTATAATAAAAGCTATATCCTAAATTATGAGCTGAATCATGCATTACATCAAAGTTTTCTATCATAATATTATCAATAAAAACTTTTCTGTCATTTAAAAATCTTACATTTTCCATGTTTAATTTTCCCAGTTTGTGTGCAACTTCTTTTATAGAGTCTTCATGTACATATAAAGGGATATCATACTTTCTTGATATAGTTCCAAGTGATTTTATATGATCACTATGGTCATGTGTAATAAATATTGCGTCAATTTCTGAAATATTTTTATCTATACTTGCTAATTTTTCTTCTATTTTTTTTACACTATAACCTACATCAACTAATATATTTTTGCCACCAACTTCAATAAAACTACAATTACCAGCACTTCCACTACCTAATACTGCTATTTTCAATTTTTTTGACCTCTTTTTCACTTATATTTATCGTGACAACGTATATTCCGATAATTATCATTAGTAACACTAAAAGTCTATTTAAAAATTTTTTTACCATATATCTTCCTCTTCATTTGCTCTTTTAAGCCTTGATATACTTTCTCTAGTCTTAATTGTTACATATTTTGGTTTATATATTTCTATATCAAGAATACCCTTATTTATTTCAATAAATCCAAGTCCTGATATACATAAATCTTCTCCATAAGGAACTACAATATTTTCTTTGCAAAATTCATTTTTTAAATATTCTTTTGTATTATCTTCATCTAATAGTTTAAAAAAATTTGAACTCATTAATTCATCACATTTTTTAGAATTTGTAACATGATATTCAACATATTTTGATGCAAATACTTGTATTGTACACTTCTTATTTACCCTAAAGTACATAAGATTTGAAAACATGAATACTTGTCCTTCATTTAAAGTAAATGTTTTTCTTGCAATCTCTGTTGTTGGTACAAGTTTTATACCTGTTTTATCTGGAAGTAAATCACTTATTCTACCGTCTGGTATTAAACCTGGTGTATCAATAAATGTTATTTTTAAATTTTTAAAAACTACTGAATTTTTTATACTTCCCTTTGTTGTCCCTGAATATTTTGATGTTGTAATTTTGTTTTGCCCTAAAAGCAAGTTAAGTACTGATGATTTTCCTACATTTGATACACCAATAACTCCAACTTTAACACTCTTTTTATCTAAGGACATAGTCTTTATTTTCTTTAATATACCATTTATACCAAACTTTGATTTTGTTGAAACAAATGATATATCATCAGGAAATATATTTTCTAAATTTAATCTTGATTTAAACCACTGTGCAACTTCTGTTGCAGTAAAGTATTTAGGAAGTAAGTCTAATTTATTTAAAATTACAAAAGTCTTTTTATCTTCTAACATATCTATTATTTCAGTTGTAAGTGATGCTTCTAAATCAATTACATCAAAAATAGGCATTACTATGTCAACTTCATTTAATACCTTTTTAACTATTTTTACATATTCTTCTTTATCTTCGATGTCTTTTGGTTTTTCTCCATAATTTTTTAATCTAAAACATCTTTTACATACTAAATTACTAGATGTTATATATTTTTCAAGTGGTATATATCCAACTTCATTTTCATTTTCTGTTTGCAATAATAAAGCACAACCTGTGCAATATTTTTGACTCATACTACTTCCTTTCTAAACTTTAATTATTCATCTTCTTTTGCAAAGGGATGCGTTTTTAAATATACATCCCTTAATGCTTTTTTACTTACATGTGTATAAAATTGTGTTGTTGCTATACTTGTATGTCCTAGTAATTCTTGAACATACCTTATATCAACACCACTATTTAAAAGTTGTGTTGCAAATGTATGTCTAAATACGTGTGGAGTCAACTCTTTTGTTATACCACTTCTTTTATTATAGTCTTCAATAAGTCTTCTAAGTGATCTAGTTGTTAATTTACCACCTTTTGAATTTGCAAATACTATATTTTTATCATAATAAGTCTTAGATTTTTTAGCTTCTATATATTCTGTTAGATACTTTTTAGCAGTTTTACTAAAAAAAGTTATACGCTCTTTATTTCCTTTACCTATTACTCTTAATTCTCTATCTTGCATATTTATCATATTTTCACTTAGATCAAGTAATTCACTAGAACGTATACCACTTGAATAGAGCATTTCAATTATAGCTCTATCTCTTAGCCCTAGAATATTATTTGTATTTATTACAAGTCTTACTTTTTCCATATCTTCTTTTAAAAGAAAACTTGGAAGTTTATTTTCAAACTTAGGCATATTAATATATATAGCTTTATTTTCTTCTAATTTATTATTTTTTACTAAATATTCAAAAAAACTTCTTATAGCAGATAATTTTCTATTTATACTTCTTTTAGTTATTTTAATATCTGAATTTAAATAAGCAATAAAAGATCTAAATGTTATAATTTCAACATCTTTAAAGTCTTTTATTCCTTCATTTTCTTCTAAATAAGTTATAAACTGATTTAGGTCATTTTTATATGATCTTATAGTGTTATAACTTTTACCTAATATTATTTCATTATAGTATAAATAACTATCTACACTTTTTCTCATTTTTATTTACCTTTTTTTATATTTTTTATATTCTTACATTCAGGATATTTAGAACAAGCTAAAAATTTACCAAATCTTCCTTTTTTGACTATAAAATGTGAACCACATTTTTCACATTCTCCTGCCTGTTCTATTAATTTTGCATTTTCTTTTATTTCTTTATTAATTAGCTCACTTATCTTAAGCTCATTATTTTCTGTTTTAATTTGACCTTTTTTAAGTTTTGTTTTTATTTCGCTACTTAGTGCTAATCTTTTATTATCGTTTTCATAATCTTCACTTTCAAGATAATCTCCAAATCTTCCTTTTTTTAGATAGTATCTCTTGTTTGATGATGTATAAAGATCTGTTGGTATACCTTTTTTATCTTGTAGTACTTGTTCAAGTCTGTCTTTTACAAAGATTTTTTCTGTTTTGATTTCATCTTTTGATATTTGTACACCTTTTAATGATATCTTCTCATTTTCATCAGTTTCAGATATTAAATATTTACCAAATCTTCCACTTTTAAGTATCATAGGTTTACCATTTTTATCTAGTATATCTGATTCTATTCTTAGGTTTGAAATTTCTGTAATATCTTTTTCATATACACTTATTTCTTTTTCAAGTGAAGTATAATATTTATCTAAAATTTCATTCCACTTTTCATTACCTTCTGCAATCTTGTCTAAATCTGTTTCCATATTTGCAGTGAATTTTATGTCCATTATATTTTTAAAATGATCTACTAATTCATTTTTAACACTATACCCTAAAATAGTAGGACTTATTTTTTTATCAACTATACTAATATACTCTCTTGTTGTTAGAGTATCTATTATACTTGCATAAGTTGAAGGTCTTCCTATTCCTTCTTGTTCTAATTTTTTGACTAAAGTAGCTTCTGAAAATCTACTAGGTGCTTTAGTCATATTTTCTTTTATATCTAATTTTGATATTTTAAGTTCATCATCTACATGAATATCAGGAAAATCTTGTGTTTTAATATCATCTTCTGATTTTTGATATTTATAGTATCCGTCAAATGTTACTTTATTAATAGTTCCTGTAAATTCATACTCTTTATTTGTTGCACTTATTTGCATTTGATCATATTTTACTGCTGCAAGTTGAGAAGTTATAAATCTACGCCAAATAAGACTATATAACTTATTTTGATCTTTTGATAGATAACTTTCAATCTTATCAGGTTCAAACTCTAAATATGATGGTCTTATACCTTCGTGTGCATCTTGTGCATTATTATTTTTAGAAACATAAAATCCAACATACTCTTTTCCTAAAGTCTTAGTTATATATTTTTTTGCTTCATTTTGTGCATCTTGTGCTACCCTAGTTGAATCGGTTCTCATGTATGTTATAAGACCTTTAGTTTGTCCAAAAATCTCAAGACCCTCATATAGTTGTTGTGCTATTCTCATTGTTTTTGCTGCAGAAAAACCTAAATATGATGATGCACTTTGTTGTAAAGTACTTGTTTTAAATACTAATTGTGGTTTTTGAGTTTTCTTTTTAATATCAATTTTTGCTAATTTTAAACTCTTCTTTTCTAAGTCTTTTCTTATTTTTTCAACTACATCTTCAGAAAATATTTTATCTATCTTTTCATCATTAATTTTATTAAGACCAAGCTCTATACCATTTTCAAGCTTTGCATTAACTTCCCAATATTTTTTAGGAACAAAAGATTTAATCTCATCTTCTAAGTCACATATCATACGCAGTGTAACAGATTGAACTCTTCCTGCACTAGCATTTTTATTTATAGTTTTCCATAATAAAGGGCTTATTTTATATCCTACTATTCTATCAAGTAGTCTTCTTGCTTGTTGTGCATTTACTAGATTTTCATCTATAAGTCTTGGATTTGCAACTGCATTCTTAACCGCTTTTTCTGTTATTTCATTAAAAACTATTCTTTTAGATTTATCAGGACAAGAAATATAGTTTGAGATATGCCAAGCAATAGCTTCACCTTCCCTATCCAAATCTGATGCTAAATAGACTATATCACTTTTTTTAGATTTATTGGCTAACTCTTTTAAAATTGCAGATTTACCCTTTATCATCTTATACTGTGGATTATATCCATTTTCTACATCAATACCTAATTTAGTTTTAGGTAAATCTATAACATGTCCATAAGATGCACAAACTTCATATTCTTTACCTAGTATTTTTTCTATTGTTTTAGCCTTTGATGGCGACTCTACTATTACTAAATACTTCTTCACTTTTTCTCCTCCAGTTATACTCGTAAGCTATATCATCTGCACTTCTTATTAACTTAGCGTAATTTTTAGTGATTAACTCATTACAACCCCTAAATGATGAGTTAAAAATATCTGCAGGAGTGCAATAAATATCCCTATTGTATTCTAAAGCAAATTTTGATGTTATCATTGCTTCTCCAACCATATACGACTGCGGAATAAATATGGCTCTTGATAATCCGGCAACTAATCTACTACGCATGATAAGATTTCTTTTTTGCATTTTTGAATTAGGTCTTATTTCAGTTATAACTGTTCCATTTATTTCTATTTTCTCTTGTAGTTCTTTATTTATTTTTGGATAATATGAAAATATATCAGTTGCTAGAATTAATATAGTTTTCATATCTAAATTTAATGCCTTATTAAGACTTATATTACTTATACCTTGTGAAAGTGTGCTAATTATACAGATATTATCATAATAATTAAGTTCATTTATTATTTTTTCACAAGATTTTTTACCTAAAATACTGTTTTTATTTGCTCCGACTATACCAACAGAATTTACTATATTGAGTTTCTTACCTTTTAGGTATATAAAAGGTGGAAAATCATAAATTTGTTTTAAATATGTCGGATATTCTAAATCGTGATATGAAACAATCCTAACTTTATTTTCATCTAGTTGCTTCATATCATACTTCTTGTTATAGCATTTAGATAGTTTTTCTTTAATGTTTTCAGAAAAATTATCTATATTAGCATAAACCATATCAAGAGTACTATATTTTTTCATAAAAATTCTTATTTCATTATCATTTAATTCACTTAATAATAATGTAGTCCATTTCATACTACTCCTATCTGGATTGTAATGAATTAATGGCATTTATCACTTCAGCTGAACTATCATAATGTGAATATTTTTGCATATAATGTAATGCTTTATCAAAATCTCCTTTTCCTTTGTATGCCATAGCTAAACCTAATATTGATTTAGCATGTTGTCCGTCAACATTTAATACTTTGTTATATAAATTTATAGATGTGTCATATTTACCTATCATTCTTGCACAAGTTGCAGCAAGGTAAATATTTTTTATAGATCCTTTTTTATCTTTTAAAGCTAAATGCATGGCTCTTTCATAAAGTCCGTCTTTAACATATAATAGTGCTAAACTATGTATAGCATCTTCATTATTTGTAGAAAGAACTTGCTTTTCATATTCTTTATATTTTTCAAACTTTGTAGAGCTTGATACAGTTTCACTTGGTAATGTAATTGTACCATTTGTAATGGCACTTAATGTTTCATCTATACTTACTATTTTCATCTTATTTTCAATATCTTGAATAAGTGCTTCTACAGTTGCTTTTTCTGTAGTACTTAAATTTGAATTAGAAAGCATATTAACACTCATTCTATATGCTTTTTCATAATTTTTATTTTGTATTTCATTATCAATTTTATTTATTTCATCCAAAAATTCAGCAAACACAAATGAAGAACATATTAGAGTTATTGCAATTAATATTCTTTTCATAACTTACCTTTCTAATATTCAAGTGATTTTGTAGTTCTAGGAAATGGTAATACATCTCTAATATTTGCCATCCCTGTTATATACATAAGCATTCTTTCAAATCCTAGTCCAAAACCTGAATGTGGTACTGATCCATATTTTCTAAGATCTAAATACCATAAATATTCATCAAATTTTAATCCTTTTTCATTTATTACTTCCATAAGTTTGTCGTAATTTTCTTCACGTTGACTTCCACCAACTATTTCACCAATACCAGGTGCTAATAAGTCAACTGCTCTTACAGTTTTGTTGTCTTCGTTTAATTTCATATAAAATGCCTTTATATCCTTTGGATAATCTGTAACAAAAACTGGTCTTTTATAGATTTTTTCTGCTAAATATCTTTCATGTTCTGTTTTTAAATCCATACCCCATTCTACTGGTATTTCAAATTCATTTTGTACCTGTTCAAGTAACTCTATAGCTTTAGTATATGTAACTCTTGCAAATCCATTTTCAAGTATATTATTTAATTTATCAAACAATCCTTTTTCAATGAAACTGTTGAAAAATTCCATTTCATCTGGTGCATTTTCCATTACATATCTAATTATATATTTTATCATTTCTTCAATTATATCCATATTAACACTTAGGTCCGCAAAAGCTATTTCAGGTTCTACCATCCAAAATTCTGCTGCGTGCTTTGTTGTATTTGATTGTTCAGCTCTAAAAGTTGGTCCAAAAGTATATGTATTTCTAAATGCAGAGTTGAAAGCTTCAACGTGTAATTGACCTGTAACTGTTAAATATGCAGGTTTACCAAAAAAGTCTTCTTTAAAATCTGCTTTTTTTGGACTATTTAAATCTAAAGTTGTAACAGTAAACATTTCTCCAGCACCTTCTGCATCTGTTCCTGTTAATATTGGAGTTTGTACATAAACAAAACCTTTTTCTTGGAAAAATTTATGCAGTGCATATGCTAGCAGTGATCTTACTCTAAAAACTGCATTAAATGTATTTGTTCTTGGTCTTAAATGTGATATAGTTCTTAAAAATTCAAAACTATGTCTTTTATTTTGTAATGGATAATCTAAATCACAATTATTATATATATCTATTTTTGTTGCTTTTATTTCATATTCTTGACCTTTACCTTGTGATCTAACAACTTCACCTATAACTTTAATTGATGAATACACATTTAATTTAGCTATATCTGAAAAATTATCTAAACTTTCTTCGTATACAACTTGTATACTCTTAAAATTTGTTCCGTCATTAAATTCAATAAATCCAAAGTTTTTTTGATCTCTATTCTTTTTAACCCAACCGTCTAATTCTACAGTCTTTCCAAGATATGTATCGATATTTTGCATAAGTTCTCTTAATTCCATAATGTACTCCCTTTTTTCTTTTCTTTAATAGCTAATTATATCACAATATGACTTATTTAACAATAAAACAAGCCTAATAAATATTAGTAAAATACTATTTTTAGTGTAAAATAAAAAAACTCAGACCTAACTGAGTTCTTTTCGAAAAAACATGATTATTTATATCTTTACTACAATTGTAGTATAACATATAAATATTAGAATTATCTTAGAATAACATTAAATTTAACTTATTTTCACATTATTTAGTAGGGCATAAATCTGCAGTAAATTTAAATTCAGCAATATTAGGCATTGGAGACTTTTCTTTTCCTAAATTACGAACAAATAATACTGTAAATTTACCATTTTCTTCTGTATAAAGTGTTGATTCACTAAATTTATCTACGCTTTTTACAACATTGTATTCCATTTCTCCAATTTTTATTACATTCTTTTCAACCATAGGGTAAATATGTGAATGAAGATATCCTGCAAAAGAGTGATAAAATTCTCCTTTTTTGTATCTTTCTGGATATGTGTAATTTAAATCAAACATAGTAACATTTGCACCTATTCTTAATTTATCTCCCATAACAAATACATTAAAGTTGTTATTTACATCTTGATAACCATAGTCTGTTTTAACTAAGAAAACTCTACCATAACCTGGTATGTATAACATATCTTTACCTTCTGATGTTCCAATAGTCATTTTTATTGGTAAATTTTTATTTAAATCACAAGCTGCATATGTCTTTGATTTTTCAAATGTTGGTGCTTTGTGTTTATGTGAAAAAGTGATAACACTTAATGACATAATAGATAATAAAATTGTAATTAATTTTTTCATTGTATAATCTCCTTAATTTGTATTTTACTTGATTATATACATGTATGCATTAAATTTCAAGAGCTACAATTCAGTTATTATTTTTTAATTTCTCTATGTATCAATAAAAAACGCTATTTAAAAAAATATATTTTTTTTAGATATAAAAAAGTACCTATAATCTTTTTAAAATTATAGATACATAAAATTTATATTTTATTTTCAATTTCTCTTATTTTATATAAAAAGACAGCTGATGCAACAGAAACATTAAGTGAGTTTATTTTATCAGATATCGGAATAATTACCTTATTATCACATATATCAAGTAGTGTCTTTGATATACCTCCACCTTCATGTCCAAAAATATATGCATTTTTATTATCTACAAGTTTTACTTGTCTATAGTCTATCGAGTTTTTATCAAGAGCAGTAGCAAAGCTCTTATAACCTTTTTCAGCTAAGAAATTAATTATCTCATCATAAGTTGAATATATGACATTAATATTAAAAATACCACCCATAGATGCTCTTACAGCCTTAGGGGTATACACATCAACTGCACCCTTTGTTAAAATTAAATTTTTAAAATCTAGTGCAACCATAGTCCTTATTATTGTTCCAACATTGCCAGGATCTTGTACATCATCTAATATTATTACATCACCTTGTATATTATATAAGGTATAAGCATTTTTTGAATAAATAAGTATTATACCTTGGCTATTTTCTTGTGTTGAAAGCTCATTAAATAGACTACTTTTAAGTACAGTAATCTTGTCATATTTACTTAGATCATATTTATTTTTAAAATATTCTAATTTATCACCTGAGATTATTATTTTTGTAAAATTTGTATTATCTTCTAAAAATTTTTCTCCCTCAGCAATAAAAATATTATTCTCGTCTCTATATTTTTTCTTACTTAATTTTTTAAGTAGCTTATAGTTCTTATTTTCTTTACTCTCAATATACTCAATATTCTTATATATCTGTTCCAAGTTTTCTACCACCTATCAAATGATAGTGCATATGTAATACAGTTTGTCCACCGTCTTCACCAATATTAGTAAGCACTCTGTAACCACTCTTATCAATATTAAATTCTCTTGCAAGTTTAGCAAGTACTAATTGAATTTTACCAAGTAGTAATACATCTTCTTCACTTGCAAAATTAATATTTACAATTTCTTTTTTAGGAAGTACAAGTATATGAACTGGTGCTACAGGAAATGCATCGTGAAACGCAATAATTTCATCATCTTCATAAACTATTTTTGCAGGTATTTCTTTATCAATTATTTTTTTAAATATCGTACTCATTTATACAACACCCTTCTATTTTATTTACTCTTCTTGAATGTCTTCCACCTTCAAACTCTGCACTTAAAAATGCTTTAAGACAAGATTTAGCAAGGTCTACCCCTGTAACTCTAGCTCCAAACGCTATAATATTCGCATTATTATGTTCTCTTGCAAGTCTAGCACATATTTCATTTGTACAAAGTGCCGCACGTATTCCACTTATCTTATTTGCAGCAATTGAAATTCCTATACCTGTTCCACAAATTAAAACTCCAAAATCTGCTTTTTTTTCTAAAACTAAATTAGAAACTGCCTTTGCAAAATCTGGATAATCAACAGATGAATCTGTGTCTGTACCACAGTTTATTACTTCATGCCCATTATTTACTAAAAAAGTAACTAATTCTTCTTTAAAACTTGTTCCTGCATGGTCATTACCAATAGCTATTTTCATAAATATATATTCCTTTCTTTTAAAAATTTAATCCATGTAAATTTAAACCAAGTATAACTAACTATTCCTTTTAATAGCATACTTATGCTTATTACCCACCATATAGTATTTATACCGAATATAGGGGCTAGGATATATATAAAAGGTATTCTAAGACCTGTCCCTATAACTCCTATAATCGTAGGTTCATTTATTTTACCTATACCATTAAATGCTCCTGTTGTAATAATCTCAATACATTGTAATATCTGTGTAAGCCCAATTATTTGTAGATATGCAACACCATAATTTATTAAATCTTCTTGTGTGAAGAATATACTATATAGATTTCTTGCAAAAAATATAAATACAAATGAAATTAATGCTCCAAAAACAGATATACTTTTAACAGAAACATTGTATACGTTGTTTATTCTATCATATTGTTTTGCACCATAATTTTGTGCTACATATGTGGCAACTGCACTTGAAACCCCTCCTGCTATATTCCAAGAAAAAGATTCAAACTGCACACCAAGTCTTTGTACTCCTAAAACACTTTCATCAAAAGAAGCTATCATATTTGCAATAACTATTGATATTAAAGTAAATAAGGCTTGGCTAATACCTGCTGGCATCCCTATTTTTATTACTTTAAAATACAAAGTATAACTATCTAACTTAAAAATTTTCATATGCTTAAATTTTGATTTAGGGTTCTTAAGATATATAGCAATACAAAGAAATGATACTATTTGTGAGATTACTGTAGCAAAAGCTGCACCAGAAATTCCCATTTTAAATACTCCAAGTAGTAAATAATCTAGAAATATATTAAGTATTACACCAATAGAGTTAAATACAAAAGGTCCAAATGTATCACCGTCTGCACTTATTATCGCTGACATAGTTGCTAATAGGAATAAAAAAGGAAATCCTAATGCAGAAATTCTTAAAAAAATTACTGCATTATTTAAATATTCTACTTTTGATATTCCAACTAATTGAATAAGATTTTTAGCAAATATTACAGATATAAGCAGACAAAAAATAGAAAATATAAAGGTTATTATAAGGGAGACTCTTGCGTATGCTCTTGCTTTCTTATTAAGTTTAGCTCCTATTGATTGAGCAACTAATAACTGAGCTCCATTTTTAGGTATAATTAGCAGTGCAAACGATAAAACAATAAAAAATGTTGCAGCTGCCGCTGATGAAACTGCAAAATCTCCTAAATATTGACTTATAAATTTTATGTCAGTTAAATTATATAAAATTGAAACTAATGATGTCAAAATCACAGGTAAAGATAGTTTAAATAAGTTTAAACCAATATTCCCTGTTAGTATGTCTACTTTTTTTCGCATAAAATATTCTCCTAGAAAAAAAGGAACAAGTACCACGTACTCACTCCTAACAATTTATTTTCTTATTCCTAATTTTTCAATAAGACTTCTATATTCTTCAAGTTTTTTACTCTTAATATAGTTTAACATTCTTCTTCTTTTACCTACCATTTTTAAAAGCCCTACTCTTGAGTGAACATCTTTAGGATGTACTTTTAAGTGTTCAGTTAAATGGTTGATTTTTTCAGTTAAAATTGCAACTTGAACTTCTGAAGAACCTGTGTCTTTTTCATCTTTTCCAAATTCAGCAATTATTTGCTTGATTTCTTTCATCTTATTCCTCCATAATATAAAATATCTAATCTAAGTATATATTCGATGAAAATATATACCGAGAAAAAATTACAATTAATCTTATCACTATATCAAATAAATGTCAATAAAAAAGCTTGATATTTATTTTAATTTATGTTATCATCTATTGTAATACCGAAGTGATCCGCTGTACACATAGTATATGAACACTTTATAACGAAGGGAGTGTAGATTTTGAAAGAGAAATTAATTGAATTAGTTGAAAAAGAATATTTGAAAACTGAAACACCTAGATTCAAAGCTGGTGATACTGTAGCAGTTCACTACAAAGTTAAAGAAGGAAACAAAGAAAGAATCCAAGTTTTCGAAGGTGTTGTAATAAGAATTTCTGGAGCTACTGTAGCTAAAAATTTCACTGTAAGAAAAGTTTCTTCAGGTATAGGAGTTGAAAGAATTATACCAATGAATTCTCCTTTAATTGATAAAATTGAAGTTAAGAAAGTTGGAAAAGTAAGAAGATCAAAACTTTACTATCTAAGAGAATTATCAGGTAAAGCAGCTCGTATAAAGGAAATAAGAAAATAAGAGAAATATATTTAAGAAGTCAACAAAATAAAGCATAAAAGTTTTATGAGTTGGCTTTTTATTTTTAATATTGACTTTTATATAAAAATGTGGTATTAATATATTAACAAAACAATGAGTCAGTTTTGTTTTACATTATTCAAGTTTATTTAAGACTCTGTATTAAGACTTACAGGTTGTAAGATTAACCGCCTTTAGCGGTTTTTTTATTTATTTATATATTCAAAAATTAGTTCTTTTTGTTTTTCTTTTTTTATCTCTAATTCTAATTTTTCAATTTCTTCTTTTGTATATAGCTCTATTTGTGAAATATAGTTTTTATATTCAGGTAATTTACATAAACATTTATCTTTTATAAACACTACACTATATTCTCTATTCATTAAGCTATTTATTAATTCTTCATTTTTTATAAATATTATTACTTTTAAATTATTTTGTTTTGTTCTTTCTAAAATTTTATCTATTTTTTCATTAAAATTATACATTGTGTATATAGAGTCCATATCATCTATTAGTAATACAGTATTATCTTTTATACTTTCTAATGCGTTTAGATATAGCTCAAGTTGTATATTTAATTTTTCACTAATACTAAGATTTGTACATTCTATATCATCTAGTTTGTATTCTATGCTTTTAAAAAGTTGATTAAAAATTTTATCTATATCATATTCTACTGTTATATTTGTACTATTTAAAATTTCAGACGATAAAATAGCATTGATTTCAGTAAAGTAATCATTTAATGCCTTACTTAAATTTTCATTTGAAATATATTCTTTTATTGTTTCAAGTCTATTTAAAAGGTATGTTTTAGATGTAAGCTTTAATTCATTATCTAAAGTATTATCTCTTGAAATACCTAATACTTTATACTCATTTTTCTTAACTGTTGTACCATTTACAATAAAGTTATCTTTTTCTTTTCCTTCAAACCCTGATAACATTAAATTAAAAATTCTACTTTTACCTTTACCATTTCCACCTGCAATAACTAGAACATCTTCAACACTAATGTTATTTAGATTGTTTTCATACTCAAATATTATATTCAAAATATCACCTCAAATTATATTAAAAAATTCAAAATACACTATATTCATTTAAGTATTTTGAATCTTAATATATATATACTATAATTTTAGCTAAAATTAAAGCTACTACCAATAAAATTGGAATAAAAATAACTCTCTTTTTAATTACATCTATAACACTAGGTATATATTCACTATCATTTATACCTTTTATTTTTAATTTTTTGCTATTACCTGTCCATAAAATATCCATAACTAGTCCATCAAAAATATTCCATGATTGAAGAAAAATATTTAATTGAATAAAAGCATTCATAAAATCATTAATTTCATTCCATGATCCAACAATTAATATTAAACTTCCAAACATTAGAATAATAAAGAAAAAATAAAATATTATCTTATTTCTCTTAATTGTCTTGTAATCTGTATAACCAAATTCAACAACCTTATCTATAACAGATTTAGGATAAAAATATATAATATTAATAGCATTACCCCTAAATGAGAAAGCTACTAATATGGTAAATATCAAACAATACAATATCACTTGTAAAAACAAAATATACATTGAGCCCCCTTTTAAAAATTATTCAAGTTTATTAAGAGTCTGTATCAATTTATCAGCTCTTGCTGTAGATATAGGCGTTTTACATTATTCAAATTTATCAAGAGTCTGTATCTTTGTATCAAACTTGATGCACGAATTCAATGTTTTACATTATTCAAATTTATCAAGAGTCTGTATCCTTTTTCAATGTCTAGATTTCTTAGTTGCTGTTTTACATTATTCAAATTTATCAAGAGTCTGTATCTGAAGATTTTGGTAGTGGATTTAATCCAAAGTTTTACATTATTCAAATTTATCAAGAGTCTGTATCTCTCCAAATATTTCTTCTATCTTCTTATCTGTTTTACATTATTCAAATTTATCAAGAGTCTGTATCTCTGGTAAGATGTTAGATTTAGCTAAAGTAGTTTTACATTATTCAAATTTATCAAGAGTCTGTATCGTGGGGAATACGTTTAGAACACGAACTTATGTTTTACATTATTCAAATTTATCAAGAGTCTGTATCGGATACACAGTGAAATATTCGGTTTTAAATGTTTTACATTATTCAAATTTATCAAGAGTCTGTATCTACTATGTAAAGAATAAAATAAATTAAATAGTTTTACATTATTCAAATTTATCAAGAGTCTGTATCCATACAATATTGTGGGCTACTCTGTAATCGGTTTTACATTATTCAAATTTATCAAGAGTCTGTATCGAAGTGATATAGAAACTAAAAAACAATATTGTTTTACATTATTCAAATTTATCAAGAGTCTGTATCCTCTAGCGTTATTTTTTTGAGTCTAAAAAACTACTAAAGGACACTTGCCGACTCTGATTTCTGAATATTTTGGCTTTTTTATTAATATTAACATATTTTCATATTGTTTGTTAGTTATTTTTAAAATTCTTACTTCTCCACCTATTAAATTATCTGATAATTTTTTTACTCTTTTATAATATCTATTAGTTTCAAAATCATTTCTACAAAACCTAGAATAGCATGAATATTGCATCATTAAAAATCCTTCTGCTATTAAGTTACTTCTGAATTTTTGTGCTTGTATTTTTTCTATATTAGTTTTTACTGGCAAATCAAACAAAACAATTAATCTCATTTCTTTATAGCTCATTAAACAACTCGTTAAAATCAATTTTAATTAATTCAGGTATAGCCAGTTCATCAACACCTTCTTCAAGTAAACTTAAATAACTTTTTATCAATAGTTCCATAGAATAAAGTACAGTATATTCTTTTTTATCATACTTAACTTTAGCATTTAATAGGCAAATTAGTTCTTTTCTAACTTCTGTTTGAAGTTCATTAGTACTATCAAAATAGTATAAGTGATTGTATATATAGTAATCTATTATTGCACGGTAAGGTTCAATAAAATCATAACTTAAATTATATGCATTAACTGTTGAATTATGGTGTACACCTATATGTGTAGTAAATCCATAAGTACATAAAAGTCTAGTTATTGCACTTCTAAATACACCATAACCGTAGTTTAATGCTTTATTAATAACATCAGAATCATCTCTTCTATTAAAACCTTTACCGTATAAATAATTAAAGAATACTTTCGCAGCCGTTCCTTCTCTATTAGTTTCATCATTACCAGTAATCTCTTTTTCATATACTTTCATCATGTTTATTGTTTCTTTTGATGCATTTTCAATTTCCATAACTAATCTAGAATTTTTTATTTTGGCTTTTGCTAGTTTTTCCCAAACATATTCTTTTAATTCTTGCGGTTGTTCTACCTGTAGTCTATGCACTAATGGTATCCTATAATGATTTCCTACAGGTAGTAAATATGAAACCGGCATATGAGTAAAATCACAAATTAATATCGTTATATTTTTTAAAGAAAGTTCTGATAAAAGTCTTGTAGTTATACTTATTTCATTACTTTCAAAAACAACTATTGCTATATCATTAATTGGTACTTTTAAAATATTTTGTTCATTTTCTACTATCAAATTATCAAGTTCATAATGAACATATGCTCTTTTACTTATCAGTATTTGCCTGAATGACATACTTTATCACCAAGTATATTGTATTTAACTTTTCTTATATTTTTAATTGTTGAAATTGTTATTTGATAACGATTTATTATATTATTAAATACACCGTTTCTAATAAGATCTGTTGAATCTCCTATTATACTTTTGACTTCTAGTCTACCACCACTAAAACCTGTAACCTTACATTTAATCTTACCACCTTTGCTATCTTCAATTTCAATTAATTCACTAGGATACAATTCGAGAAGAATCTCATAACCATTATTTTCCATATCTTTTAATGTAATCTTTTCATAAGTTTCACGCTTTTCCCATACGTGCAATTTAAAATCTTCACCCTTTTTCATTTTGTTATAGTTATATCTTCCGATACTTGCCATTCTATAACCGTCTTCATCTTTTTTCTTCAATACAAGAATCTTAACTGTTGTTTGACCCATTTGTACATATCTTTTTTCACCTAGTTTTATTAACTTGTCTTTATTTTCATCAACTATTTTAACTTTTTTAATGATATGTCCATTTTTTAATTTTGGATAATCTTTTGATTTTTCTTCTAACCATTTTAATAGTGTTTCATAAATTTCTTTTTGACTGCCGTCTTTATCAAATAATTTTTCTAAGTTTTTAGAATCTTTTATATCAAATACAGATACTCTTTTAGTTACTAATCCTTTACTTTCACCTAATATAGTTTCTGCATGTAATTGTCCACTTGTCTTTTTCTTAAATACATGATATGGCAATTTAAATGAACTATCATTTTCATCTTTAACAAATATGATACGTTTTATATCTTCAATAAAATTAACATAAGGTAAACTAAGCGATATTTTCTCGTTTGTTCCAGGTATTTTATATGTTTGAGTAGCTTTTTTGTTATATAAATCAATATATTTAACATCAATATCTTCTCTTAGTTTTTCAACAGCTTCTTTATATGTCATTATTTCTCCAGTTTCTTCATCTACATATTCTTCAGGAGAGTTAGACATTTTTTGAAGTATTTGATTAAATTTAATTAATCTTTGTTGCATTGAATGATTCATAATAGTTAATAAAGTAGCATCTAATGCGTGGTGTAAGTGATTTTCTCTATTTTTTGAATTTATATCTTGTTTTAATAAAGAATTTAATTGATAAATAGTGCTTATAAGTTCAGTAGGTATATTTTCATTTCTGTCTAAAATATCTCTAAAGTCCTTTTCAGTTATATCTTCAACATATTTACCTTTTAATTCATTTGAAATATTATCAATATTTTCTTTTCTTATTATCTCTTCAAAAATAATTCTATCTGTTTCTGTTTTAAACGTTTTTTTACTTTTATCTGTATATTCTATTTTACGATTTTCTGATATTTCTAGTCCTCTTTTTTCATTTTTAGCAACTAGTATTAGTTCGTCTTTAGTATATTTTATTTCATCAATTCTATAGTTTTTACCAATTCTTAAATCTTCAGATTCAAAGCTATGTGTAAATCTATTTAGTCCATAAAAACTTCTTAATTGACTTGTCATAGAACCATTAAATGCTACAACATTTCTATGATAGATATATAGAGCATTTTCATCCTTTATATCCCTTTCATCTGGACTAATTAAAGATTTGAAAACTTGTAACGCTAGTCTTGATGAATAACTTGTTGCATGTAAATCTCTATCTAAAAACTCATCTATCTTTACTTCATCAGTAAATAAAAGATTATTTTTCTTTTTATCTTTCATATGAGTATTTAATTCAACTCTATGTTTAAATTGTAACCACTTTTGCGTTCCTTTTAACCATTGATAAGGTGTTCTTTCTTTTTTATCTTGATTTTCTTTAGCATAAACTAACACCTTATTTTCAAACGAATTATCTGCTGATTTTGAGTAAGGTAGTATGTGGTCAACTTGATATTCAGATGTACGTAATTTTGATTTATCTATCTTTTGACCTGAATATATACAAATACCATTTTGCTCATCATAAAGTCTAAATCTTAAAATATCATCATTTGATAATTTATTTTTATGTCCAACTATATCTAAATTATTGCTATACACTTCAAAAGATTTTAGTTCTCTATATGCTCTATTTTTTTCTTGCTCTTTTTTAATTTTAATTCTTGTACTAAAATCATTTGCCATATCTCTTGCTAATTCAAGATGAACTTTTTTAGGTTTACCGTATTTTTCTAATAATGTGTTATATAGTTTTCTTAAAATTACCATAATGTGTTTTACATTTGGATTAGTTATTTTAGTATTAAATGCTCTTTCAATTTGTGAAACAGTTGGGAATTTATCCCAGTTATCATTTGCTTTTATTGAATACTCTAAACTAGAAAGTGATTTTTCATAATCATTTCCTTCTAACATTTTTTCATTTAATTCTCTTACAAGATTAAGTGATAAATTACCTGTTTTATTTAACGTCTTAAATGTCTTTATTTTTTCTATTATTTCTTTAGGTATATCTTTATATCTGTCTTTTGTATGATATTCTTCAAGTTTTTTATCTGTCTTAGCATAAGTTAATAGTTCTGCTACTTTATCTAATAGATTTATTCCACCTAATTCTTCTATATTATCTTCTGTAATATCATTTTTCTTAAATTGAGCTAATAATTCTTTATATTGTTTTAACTCAAATATAGAAATTTTATGTCTTTCTGTATTTAATTTGTTATTTAATTCTTTTATTTGATCTTCTGTTAATTCTCCTTGAAACTTTTCTTTTATCTTTTTATATTCTTTAATTTCTAATTGTGGTACATTTAGTATTCTAATATTTTCATCATTAAGACAGTCTAAAACATCCTTATATGTTACTTTTTTAGCTTTTAACGCCTTATTATATATCTTATCTAAATGCTCTTTTTCTAATTTAAATTTTCCTTTTTTTGTTTCATCAGCTATATAGATATATCTTAAATCTGTTAATTTTTGTAACATACAAAATATTTCATAAGACGGTGCTCCTGCTACTACTCTTTTTTGCCCTGTATATTTACATTTACCTGTATTACTTTCCCAGTCAATTCTATACTTACTAGGTTCTGCCGGTCCTTCAGAAAAATCTCTTTGGCTTTTTAAAATGTCCATATATTTTTCTAATAATTCTTTTGAAACTAATTCTTGTTTTTCTAGTATATATTCTATTTCTTTTTCAATTTGATCTCTTTTAAAACCAAATTTATATACACCTTCCTTATTTTTAAATCCTAAAATATCTTCTTCACTTTTTAATTTAAAAATTAGTTCAATTGGCATTAAATTTTCTTCTTGTAATCTTTTTGTATTTAAAGCTATTAAAGGTTTTAATTTCTTTTCATCATTAGCATTATTATCACTTGCTTTTTCAGAAATTTTACCATTATTTTTTTCTAATTTCTTTAGTTCTTCTTCTAATTCTAAATCATCAGTTTTTCTATTTGACTTAAACCCTCTATTTTTATTATAGAATATCATTAATCTTGCTATTTCATTTTTATTTAATTGTTCTGTAAGTCCTCTTTTTCTTATTTCAAAAATATCTTCTATTTTACCTGAATATAGCTTACTTAATTCATCGTCACTTAAAAAGCCTGAAGACGTCAATAAATTTTTAGTTCTTCTTATTCTTTCTTTTCTTCTATTAAGTATTCTACGTGCTCCTCTTGCATTTCTTCTGTCTACATTATATAGTTTACCTTTATCATTATCTAGTGGTTCAAATATTACACTATTTGCATCAACGAGGTTTACAGGTTCATTATTCTCATCTATCTCCATAACAGCCCAACCTATAGAGGCTACACCTAAATCTAATCCAAGAACATAATCAAGTTTTTCCATTTTTACATACCTTTCACATTTTATACATAATTTATATTTTAACACTAAAATAAATAAAAGCAAGCTTACAAAAATTATCTATTTATACAAAAAAAGTTATAAGCTCTAAATATTAAAGCTTATAACTCCATTTTTAAATTAGCTAACTATATATACTAATTCATCATCTTTTACATCAATTTTAACTTTACTATGTGCTTTTAATTCTCCATTTAATATCTTCTTAGATAATTCTGTTTCAAGTTCTCTTTGAACATATCTTTTTATTGGTCTTGCACCATAATTTGGGCTATATGAATCTTTAGCTATCTTATCAAGTGCATTACTTGTGTATTCAAGTTCTATAAATTGATCTTCTAATAATTTTGCGACTTCTTTTAGTGCTAACTCAACTATTCTAGCAATATTATCCTTATCAAGTGCTTTAAACACAACTATGTCATCTATTCTATTTAAAAATTCAGGTTTAAAATGTGCCTTAAGTATATTGTCAACATTTTCCATATTATTTTCTAATATGTCCCTACTTCCTAAATTTGATGTCATAATGATAATTGTATTTTTAAAATTTACAACTTTACCCTTACTATCTGTAAGTCTACCGTCATCAAGTACTTGTAAAAGTAGATTAAATACATCCGGATGTGCTTTTTCAATTTCATCAAATAGTATTACAGAATAAGGTTTTCTTCTGATTGCCTCTGTAAGTTGTCCGCCTTCTTCATAACCAACATAACCTGGTGGTGCTCCTATAAGTCTTGTAACACTAAATTTATCCATGTACTCACTCATATCAATTCTTACAATATTATTTTCATCATCAAATAAGTTATATGCAAGTGTTTTAGCAAGATAAGTCTTACCTACTCCTGTAGGCCCTAAAAAGATAAAAGAACCTATAGGTCTATTTGGATCTTTTAATCCAGCTCTTGATCTTAATATTGTTTTGTATATAGTTTGTACAGCTTCATCTTGACCTATTACCCTTGATTTAATATTTTCATCTAGTTTTAATATCTTTTCTTTTTCTTCTTCCATCAATTTAGAAACAGGTATTCCTGTCCATTTTGCAATAATTTGAGTAATATTTTCAGTAGTTATTACCTTTGGTAGCATTGTACCTTTATCATTTTCCTTATAATCATAAAGCTTTTTCTCTAATTCTGGTATTATCTTATACTTAATTTCTCCAGCTTTTTCATAATCAATTTTTCTTGTGTATTCTTCAAAATCAAGTTTTGCTTTTTCTAATTCTTCTTGTATACTCTTGTATTTCTTAGCTGATTCTTGTTCATTTTGCCAAAGTGATAATAGCTCTTCTTTTTTAGCTTTTTTATTTGCTAAATCTTTTTCAAGCTCAATATATCTTTTCTTACTTGCCTCATCATCTTCTTTTTTTAATGCTTGCTTTTCAATCTCAAGTTGTGTAACTTGTCTTGTAAGCTCATCAAGTTCTGTTGGCATTGAATCAAGTTCTGTTTTTAATTTTGCACAAGCCTCATCAATTAAATCTATTGCTTTATCAGGTAAAAATCTATCAGATATATATCTATCACTAAGAGTAACGGCCGAAACTACTGCATTATCCGATATTCTAACTCCATGAAACTGTTCAAACTTTTCTTTAAGTCCTCTTAAAACTGAAATAGTTTCATCAATACTAGGCTCATTTACAAGTACAGGTTGAAATCTTCTTTCAAGTGCAGCGTCTTTTTCAATATACTTTCTATATTCATCTAAAGTAGTTGCTCCTATTACTTTAATTTCTCCTCTTGCAAGCATAGGTTTTAATAGATTTGATGCATCCATTGAACCCTCAGATGAACCAGCCCCAACTATATTATGCACTTCATCAATAAATAGTATTATTTTACCTTGGCTTTGTTCTAATGTATCAATAACACTTTTTAGACGTTCCTCAAATTCTCCCCTATATTTTGCACCAGAAATTAATGCACCCATATCAAGAGAGAATATAGTTTTATCTTTTAAATTTTCTGGAACATCTCCTTTTAATATTCTCCATGCTATACCTTCAGCTATAGCAGTTTTACCAACACCAGGTTCACCTATTAGTATTGGGTTATTCTTATTTCTTCTTGATAATATTTGTATAGTTCTTCTTATCTCATCATCTCTTCCAATTATAGGGTCAATTTTACCTGACCTTGCAAGTTCAACTAAATCCTTACCGTATTTTTCTAATACTTCATAACTATTTTCAGGGTTTTCACTAATTACTTTTTTGTTACCCCTTAAATTTTTAAGTGCATTAATAAATAGCTTTTTATCAATACCCATATTTTTTATTTCAATAGTTGATAAAAATAAATGTTCTACACTTATATATTCATCTTGCATTTTATTTGCAATCTGCTCAGAATTTACTATAGCCCTACTAAGTTCTCCATTTACGCTAGGATTATTTGCTATATTTACTTTTGGAAAATTATCTATACTTTTTTTAAGACTATTTACAAGTTCACTAATATCAAATCCCATTTTCATTAATATATTAGGTATTAATCCTTGTGGTTGTCCTATTAATGCTAGTTGTAAGTGTTCTATTCTTATTTCTGGGTTTGAATATTTAATTGCAAAATTAGTTGCTTCTGATAAAGATAAATTAGCTTTTTCAGTAAAATTTTTATTCATAAATTATCATCTCCCTTTTCAAGCACTCATTCATTTAGAGTGCTAACAACTTAATTATATCACTTTATTTTTATTTGTCAACACTTTTGTATAAAAAAAGTACTAACAACTTTTTTGTTATTAGTACTAATATTAATATCCTTATTTTGCGTATTCAATAGCTCTAGTTTCTCTTACTACTGTTACTTTTATTTGCCCTGGATATTGCATTTTTTCTTCAATTTCTTTAGCAATATCTCTTGATAATATTGTAGCTCTATCATCATCAATCTTATCTGGACTAACAATTAGTCTTAATTCTCTTCCAGCTTGTATTGCATATGAATTTTCAATTCCGTCATGAGAGTTTGCTATTTCTTCAAGTTGTTCTAATCTCTTAATGTAGTTTGCAAGTGTTTCTCTTCTAGCACCAGGTCTTGATGCAGACATTGCATCAGCTGCTTGTAAAATTACAGCCTCAACACTCATTTTTTCAACTTCATCATGGTGTGATTCAACTGCATTTATTACTATTTCATTTTCTTTAGAGAATTTTCTTAAAAATTCAGCACCGTTTATTGCGTGAGAACCTTCTAGTTCGTGCGAGAATGCTTTTCCTATATCATGGAATAATCCAGCTCTTTTAGCATAGTCTATATTAGCACCTATTTCAGCTGCAATTGCACCTGCTATATGTGCAACTTCTATACAGTGTTGTAACACATTTTGTCCAAATGATGTTCTATATTTTAATCTACCTAATACTTTTAATACTTCTTTTGGAAGAGTAGGTATACCCACTTCAAGTATAGCTTGTTCTGCTGCCTCATACATGCTTTGTTCAACTTCAGCCGCAGCTTTTTCTACTAATTCTTCAATTTTTGTAGGATGTATTCTACCGTCTTGTATAAGTCTTTCAAGTGCTATTTTAGCAACTTCACGTCTAACACCGTCAAAAGAAGACAATACTACAGCTTCAGGAGTATCGTCTATTATTAAATCAACACCTGTTGCAGCCTCAATTGCCTTAATATTACGACCTTCCTTACCTATAATTCTACCTTTCATTTCTTCACTTGGTAACTCTACAACTGTTATAGTTGAGTCAACAACAAAATCTGCTGATGCTTTATTCATCGCAGTTGAAAGGATTCTTTTAGCCATTTTTTCTTTTTCTCTGTCTAAATAATATTCATATTCCTTTATTTTAACAGCCTTATCATGGTCTAGTTCATTATCAAGTTTAGTTAAAATTATTTCTCTTGCTTCTTTAGCAGTAAGTTCTGCTATTTTTTCAAGTTCTTTTTCTTGTTTACCTATAAGTGTTTCAAGTTCTACTTCTTTAGCATTTAACTTTTCTTGTTGCTTTTCTATCTTAAGTTCTTTTTCTTCTAACTTTTGATGCTTTAACTCTATATTTTCTTCTTTTTTAACAAGTCTAATTTCCTTTTGAGAAATTTCACTTTTCATTTGTTTTATTTCTTCATCTGCTTCTCTTTTTGTATTAAGCAGTTGTTCTTTTACTTTCAGTGTTTCTTCTTTTCTATACGCCTCTACTTCTCTTTCTATTTCTTTTTTTGTAGTTTCAAATCTTCTTTTTACGTCAATAATTTTTAATTCTAATTCACTTAATTCTCCAAATTTTTCTACATATGATTTTCTGATATATATTAAAATAAATACAAAAGCTGTAAGTAGGAGTATGAAAAAAACAAACATTAATAAATAATTATTCATTTTTCTCCTCTCTATTCTTGTCTTTCATACACTTTTGATATTTTCCAACCTTCCTTATCTCTTATCCAAGCAACATCAAAATATGAACTAATCATGCCAGAATTTACCACAATTAGCGACTGTACCCTATTATTTGTTATTACTTCTATCTTATTTTTCGGTATAAATATCAATATCTTTGATAAATCTTGTTTTTTTATTTCGTTAAATATTACCTTATTTTCCAAAGTGTGTATGTAAAAACTATCTATCTCTTCTTTCTTATTTTGTTTAGCTAATTCTATAAATTTATCAATTGAAATTATAAAAGATGAATATGTGTTATCGTAATCAATAATTTCTGTACTAATATTATTAGCTGTACAAGAAATAAATAATACTAAAAATATATAAAAAAATAGCTTTTTCATAATACCTCCAGTTACCTTAATATATCATATCTTAGTAAAAAATTCAATAAGTTAAATAACATACTTTGCACTATTTGTTATTTTTTTAACATAAAAAAAGATAAAAACCCTAATTAAAAAGTTTTTATCTTTATATATTATTTTACTAGTGTTTCTAATATTTCATTTACATTTTCAGATGCTACAAATACTTCCATTGCTTTGTTATCAAGTATTTTTTTAGATATAGCCATTAATAAATCAATATGTAAATCAATGTCAGTATCTTTTGCTAATATTAAGAAAATATATTTAGCATTTTCTTCATCAGACCATCTAATTGCTTTGTTAAGTCTTACAAAAAACACAGATGTTTTTAATACTTTTGAGCTTCTTGCATGAGGTACTGCACAATTTGTTCCTAAGTATGTTTCTGTTGTTTGTTCTCTTTCAAACAAGTCTTCAATTATACCTGTTTCATCACTAATTAAATTTAATTTTTTCGCATATGATGCTATCTTATTAAACAAATCTATTTTATCATGTGCATCAGTATTAATAAAAATAGTTTCCTTTGTAACGATATCTTTTAACATGTATATCAACTCCTAAATATATTCTATTATCAGTATACCCCATAAAAATACAATATGCAATTATAATTGTGATTTTTTTAACAAAAGCTTTTAATTATCTAAATTTCTATCTAGTTGGTTTCTTAATTTTCTTCTATCAAGTTCTGATAAATATTTTTTTCTAAGTCTTAGGTGATTTGGTGTTATTTCAACTAATTCATCATCAGAAATATATTCAAGAGCTAATTCAAGAGTGAATTTCTTAGCTGGTGCAAGTTTAATATTATCATCTGAACCTGCAGCTCTCATATTTGTAAGTTTTTTACCTTTACAAGTGTTTACTACAAGATCATTTTCTTTTGTATGTTCTCCAACTATCATACCCTCATACACTTCATCTCCAGGTTCTACAAAAAGTATTCCTCTTGGTTGTAAATTATTTAATGCATATCCTAAACTTGTACCACTTTCCATGGCAATAAGGGCTCCTTTTTTACCTGTAACTATATCCCCTTTATATTTTTCATAGTCTAAGAAAGTATGATTTAAAATACCAGTTCCTCTTGTTTCTGTTAAAAATTCATTAGCAAAACCAAGTAGTCCTCTTGAAGGAACTTTAAACTCTAGTCTAGTGTATCCGTCTGTTCCTTGAACCATGTTTAATAGTTCACCTTTTCTTTGTCCTAATTTTTCAATTACAACTCCTACAAATTCATCTGATACATCAACTGTTACATGTTCTATAGGTTCTTTTTTAACACCGTCTTCAACCTTTATTATTACCTCAGGTCTTGATACTGCAACTTCATAACCCTCTCTTCTCATGTTTTCAAGTAATATAGATAATTGAAGTTCCCCTCTTCCTTTAACTATAAAGGCATCTGGTGAATCTGTCATTTCAAGTCTCATACTTACATTATGATTAACTTCTTTTTCAAGTCTTTCAAGTATATTTCTTGATGTTATATATTTACCATCTTTTCCAGCAAAAGGCGATGAATTTACCATAAAAGTCATTGAAAGAGTAGGTTCATCTATTGCTATAAGGGGCATAGCTTTTATTTCATCTTTATCTGATATAGTTTCACCTATATCTATTTTATCTATACCAGCTATTGTAACTATATCTCCAGCAGAAGCAGTTTGTACTTCTACTCTTTTTAGCCCTTCATAAAGATATATTCTACCTATTTTTGATTTTATTACTTCTCCATTACGTTTTATAATGGCAACTTCTTCATTTCTAGTTATACTTCCGTTATATATTCTTCCTGTACCAAGTTTTCCTACATAATCATCATATTCTGTATTTGTTATTTGCATTTGTAGTGGTAAATTTTCATCTCCACTAGGATCATCAACTTTTTCCAGTATTAAATCAAATAAGGCTTTCATATTAACATTTTCATCTTCAAGAGATAATTTTGCATATCCACCTTTTGCACTTGCATAAACAACAGGGAAATCAAGTTGTAACTCATTAGCTCCAAGTTCTACAAATAAATCAAAGACGCTGTCTACTATTTGTTCTGGGCTTGAGTTTGGTCTATCTATCTTATTTATTACAACTATAGGTTGTAGTCCATGTTCTAAAGCTTGTTTTAATACATATTTTGTTTGTGGCATTACACCTTCAAAAGCATCAACTAAAAGTAATACACTGTCTACCATTTTTAAAATACGTTGTACTTCTCCACCAAAATCAGCATGCCCTGGTGTGTCTACTATATTTATCTTGTAATCACCATATTTTATTGATGCATTTTTAGAGAATATTGTAATTCCTCTTTCTTTTTCTATATCATTACTATCCATTACTCTTTCTTCAACTTTTTGATGTGATGAAAAAGTACCAGACTGTCTTAGTAGAGCATCGACAAGTGTTGTCTTACCATGGTCTACGTGTGCAATTATTGCTATATTTTTAATGTGTTGCATTATTTTCTCCATTTCTTGTTACTGCTATGTATAAAGGAGTTATCATAAAAAACGCTCCTCCTACAAAATTACCTATTCCTGCAAAAAAGAAATTATAGGCAATTTGACTAATTGTTATACCTGAATTTAGCATATATGCTGTTGGTAAGTATAGCATATTTGCTACAATGTGATCATATCCTAAAACTATGAAAAGCATTATTGGAAACCATATTCCAAAAATTTTACTTATACCGTCTTTCATAGTATATGCAAGTAAAGTTGCCCCACAGACTAAAATATTACAAAGTATTCCTTTTAAAAATATTTCATAAGCTCTAGCATGAACTTTATGTTCTGCCACAGAAAATAGCAGATCTTTTGCATTAGCTGATAATGTATGTGTTCTAACTGTTACATATGCTATGAATAAACATCCTACAAAATTAAATAATAATACTAGTAATATATTCTTAAAATATGAAAAATATGTAATTTTCTTATCATATGCCGTAGATATTACCATACAATTACTTGTAAATAACTCATATCCTAATATGACTATAGCTATTAATCCCACAGGAAATATACTTGCTCCAACAAACTTTGCAAGCCCTGGATTTGTTTTGTATAAATCTGCTGAAGCTACTAAATTACCAACAGCTCCAAAAGCTATAAACACTCCTGCCATAAAGCTAAGTATCATTAATTTACCTGTTTTCTTATTTGCTTTTTCATATCCCTTAGCTACCATATAATCAACTAATTCAACTGTACTTTTCATATTTTTTTCCTTTCAAATAAAAAAGGGGGCTACCCTTGTATTTTTGATAAATAATTATATCACTTTTTATTAATCATTTCAATATATGCAATGGCTTAGAGCATTTTGAATATTCATTCATTTTAAAAAAATATCTTATTAATTTATGAACTACAAACCTTTTAAAAGCTTAAAATATTGACTTTAGCTTTTATGAAAGTATACTAATATAAAGTTAGAGCTTGTTATTTTTTAAATAACAGCTTATTAAATCTATTATAACTAATAAAGGTAATATTTTTGACGTCTTATTAGTATAAGTCGGTGCTTGTATAAAATAATCAGATAAATTTTTAAGAGGAGAGCTTTCATTACAGCTGATTCCTAAAATCACTGAATTATTTTTCTTGAACTTATTTGCTATATCAAGAACATTATGATTTTTGCCTGAAATTGATAGACATATAAGGAGATTTTTACGATTACTTATACTTGATTTTAAATTTTGATTATATGTATCACATAAGGCTTCAACATTTGTAACATTAAGATTATTTAATATATATGCAAATTCTGTTGATACAAGACTACTTGAACCAACACCTATTATATATATTGTATTAAAAGTATGAAAACTATCTATTAATTTTTTTATTTCATCACTTAAAATACGAGTATTTGATAATGTTTTAATATAGTTTGAATAAACTTCACTGTTACTCATGTTTATATATTTATTATCAGGAACTGTAATTTCTTCATTTATTGTATTTATACTATATTTAAGCTCTGCAAACCCTGAAAAT
Organism: uncultured Leptotrichiaceae bacterium; assembly: GCA_963550915.1. Lineage (GTDB taxonomy): Bacteria > Fusobacteriota > Fusobacteriia > Fusobacteriales > Leptotrichiaceae > Caviibacter. The sequence goes on along the minus strand of CAUVEB010000003.1, from coordinate 41,762 downwards.
CCAAGTTTTTTAGAAAATCTTGTTATAGTAGATTTAGATACATATGATATTTTTGAAATTTGCTCAACAGTATAATTTAAGTCATTACAATTGGCATTTTCAAGAAAAGTCAAAAAAGCTTTCTCATTTCCAGTAAGAGAAATATTTTTAGTAATTATAATATTTTTTATCATTGATATAACACAATTATTCATAATACAACCTCCTGATAATTGGATTATATCATAACAAAAATAGGAGGACAATATGTTAAAATTTCCTGACAAGTTTTTTTGGGGAAGTGCGACAAGTGCAACTCAAAGTGAAGGTAGTTTTACAGGTGATAATAAGGCATATAACATATGGGATTATTGGTTTGAAATTGAACCATATAAATTTCATAATGAAATAGGCCCAAGTAAAACAAGCTCAATTTATAAATATTTTGAAAGTGATATAGAACTTATGAAAAAAACAGGACATAATTCATTTAGAACTTCTATATCATGGTCAAGATTATTCCCTACAAAAGACGGCAAAATAAATGAAACAGCCATTGAATTTTACAAAAATTATTTTACAAAAATTAAAAAAGAAGGTATAGCTTTATTTATCAATTTGTATCATTTTGATATGCCAATGTATTTACAAGAACAAGGTGGTTTTGAAAATAAAGAAACTATAACAAGGTATAAAGACTATGCAAAAGCTTGTTTTGAGATTTTTGGAGAATATGTTGACAGATGGTTTACATTTAATGAACCTATAGTACATGTTGAGTGCGGTTATCTAAATACATATCATTATCCTATGGAAGTAGATCCTAAAAAAGCAGTACAAGTTGCATTTAATACAGCTGTTTGTTCTGCTGCTGCGATAAAAGAATTTAGAAAGCTTAAACTAAAAAGTAAAATAGGTATTATCTTAAATTTAACACCTGCTTATCCTAGATCTAGTAATAAAGAAGATATAAAAGCTGCTAAAATTGCTGAATTATTTGCAAATAAGAGTTTTTTAGATCCTGCTGTAATAGGAGCTTATCCAAAAGAGCTTATTGATATCATAAAAAAACATGATCTTATGCCAGTTTATAGTGAGGAAGAACTTGAAATTATACGGCAAAATACTGTTGATTTTTTAGGAATAAATTATTATCAACCTTTAAGAGTAAAAGCAAAAGAATGTATGCCAAATGAAAATGCTCCATTTTCACCTTTATATTACTATGATATATATGATATGCCTGGAAAGAAAATAAACCCATATAGAGGTTGGGAAATATATCCTCAAGCAATTTATGATATATGTGAGAATATAAGAAAAAATTATAACAATATAGAGTGGCTTATAACTGAAAACGGTATCGGTGTTGAAAATGAAAGCAAATTTAGAAAAGATGGTAAAATAGAAGATGATTACAGAATAGAATTTATGAAATCACACCTTAAATATCTACATAAAGGTATACAAGAAGGAACTAACTGTATAGGTTATCAAGTATGGACATTTATAGATTGTTGGTCTTGGCTTAATTCATATAAAAATAGATATGGATTAGTTGAGCTTGATTTAGAAACTGATGAAAGAATTATAAAAAAATCAGGATATTGGTTTAAAAATTTAAGTGATAATAACGGATTTTAAAGGAGAGTGAAAAGTATGCTTAATATTTTGCTTGTTTGTACAGCAGGAATGTCAACTAGTGTTTTGGTTGAAAAAATGAAAAAGAAAGCTGTTGAAATTGGAAAAGAAGTTAATATTCAAGCTGTAGGTGACGGAGCTTTAAGTGAATTTGCAGATGATTTTGATGTGATTTTATTAGGTCCTCAAATTAAATTTCTATTTTCTAAAATAAGAAGTCAAATTCCTGAGCAAAAACCTGTTGAAGTTATTAACATGGTTGATTATGGGACAATGAATGCAGAAAAAATATTAAATAGAGCATTTGAATTAATGAAATAAAGGAGAAAAGATTTATGAATTTTAAAGTTTTTATGTCATGGATGGAAGAAAAATTCGTTCCTGTGGCTGCTAAAATCGGTTCACAAAGACATTTAGTAGCTGTAAGAGATGCATTTATCGCTATTATGCCAATTACTATGGTTGGATCTATAGCTGTTCTTTTAAATGTATTCTTAAGAGATTTACCTAATAATTATGGAGCTCCTGGCTTTGCCAAGTTAATGAGTCCGATTATAAGTATAAACGGAAATGTATGGTTTGGCTCAATTGCAATATTATCTCTTGTTTTTGTTTTTGCTTTAGGGTATAACATTTCACAAGATTATAAGGCAAATCCTATAGCAGGTGGTCTTGTTGCATTTGCATCATATGTTGTTTTTTTACCTCAACAAGCACAGTTTGAGGCTGAAATAAATGGTGTAACAGCTATGGTTGAAAATTGGGGATTTATCAATGTTAATTACTTAGGAGCTCAAGGCTTATTTACAGCTCTTATTACAGGGATGATCTCAACACTTATATATGTAAAATTAATGAATAAAAAAGTTACAATTAAATTACCTGACAGTGTTCCTCCTGCTGTTAACAAAGCATTTGCTTCAATAATTCCAGGAGTTGTTGCAATTTATTTTGCAGCTATAGTCTCATACCTTATAACAAGATATGCAAATACAACATTAAACGATTTAATACAAAACTATATTCAATTACCTCTACTAGGATTATCACAAGGAATATTTTCAGTAATATTACTTTCATTCTTAGTTCAATTATTCTGGTTTTTTGGATTACACGGACATAATGTATTAGCTCCTATTTTAGATGGTATATATCAACCTGCTTTAATACAAAATATTGATCATTTCACAAAAGGTGGATCAATTGATACTTTACCATATATTTGGACAAGAGGATCATTTGATGCTTTCTCTCAAATGGGTGGTTCAGGAGTAACAATAGCATTAATAATTGCTATATTCCTATTCTCTAGAAAAGAACAATCAAAAGCAGTTGCAAAACTTGGTGTATCAATGGGTGTATTTAATATAAATGAACCAATTATATTTGGGATGCCTATAGTTTTAAATCCTATATACATAATTCCATTCTTAATTATACCTCCTATTTGTTGTACAATAGGTTATGTAGCAACAGCTTTAGGTATTATTCCTCCAGTATTTGTTGCCGTTCCTTGGGTATTACCTCCAGGTATATACGCTTTCTTTGCAACAGGTGGAAGTATATTAGCTGCACTTGTATCATTATTTAATGTTTTTGTAGCATTCTTAATTTGGACACCTTTTGTTTTAATCGCAAACAGAATAAAGGAGAACTAAAATATGGATGAAAAAATGGAACAAGCATGTTTTTCCATAATAAGTACTGTAGGTGTTGCAAAATCTTTATTTATAGAATCAATAACATGTGCAAGAAATAAAGAATACGATAAGGCTTATGAGCTTATAAAAGAGGGAGAAAAAGTATTTGCTAGTGGTCATGACACTCATTTAGATTTAATAAAAGAAGAAGCATCAGGAAACAACTTAAACTTATCACTTCTTTTAGTTCATGCAGAAGATCAACTTATGAATGCAGATACTTTTAAAATATTAGCTTTAGAGTTTATAGAGCTTTATAAGAAAGTGGAGCAAAATGAAAAATAAATGGGCAACTATGCTAATGACATTAGGTTTTATTTTGATATGTACTTCACCTTTGTTTAATAAGCAAGCTATAAATATTCTGATGGGAGTATTTGTAGTAATAACTGGTTTTATCATATCAAAAAAAGGATGAGGTTAATTTATGAAATTATCTAAAAAGTTGGAAGTTACAAAAGAAGAATTTTTTGATAGACTTTGTTTTTCAGTTTTAGAAGATATAAAAAAGTATTCTGGTAGTATAAGAATAAAAAAAGGTCTTCAATATACAAAAAAATTATCAAACGGAACAACTGCTAATGTTGAAATATCAGATTATGACTACGCTAATTTATATGAAGTTAGAATAAATACATTTATGGGAACTAATGTAATGAAATATAGATTTGAAAATGACAGCGTAATCTATGAGGAAAAATTTTATCCTAAAACTTTAATGTATAAGCTAAATTATTTTTTAACATCTCTTATATTTTACAGAAAAAATAAGAAAAAGATATATAATTTAATATGCATGATTGAAAATTATGTTAAAGAAAATAGAAAGTAGGGTTATTACCCTACTTTTTAGTTATTCTTTCATCAATTTTAAACATATTTTTTGATTCAAAAAGTTTTGCTATTTCTAATAAAATTTTATCAGATCCCCAAGGTCCATTTAGCATAATACCAAAAGGAAGATTTTTTACTTTGTATGTTGGAATTGATAAAGCTGGTTCTCCTGTTATGTTTGCAACTTGTGTAAAAGGTGTTTTTTGTAGCATAGGTTCCCATTGTTTTATTAGAAGTTCTATTCTTTCAGATTCACTTAATTTTTCAATATTGTACATTTTGTTTTTGTCTTCTTCTAAAAATGCAGGTGTACTATTTAGCGGAGCTGTAGTTGCATTTGTTGGAGTTATTATTATAGGATATTTTTCATGAAGTTTATTCATTTGTTCTTTATAAACTTTTGCATTTTCCCAAGCAATTTCAACTCTTTTATTAAGTTTTTCTTTATCGATATCTCTATATGTTATATATAAAGCCCAAACTAATGGATCTACAGTATATTTATCCTGATTTAATTTTTTCATTTTTTCTTCAACATTTCCAAAGTACTCAGCTTGTTTTAAAATTATGTAAGTGTAATCTTTCATTACATCTCTTCCATTTACAGGTAATTTTACTTCTTGTGTTTCAAAACCTTGAGACTTTAAAAATTTAACTGCATTTAATACTGCTTTTTTAGCGTATAAAGGAACATGAGTTCCCATAGGAGACTTAGAAGTATATCCTATTTTTAATTTTTTAATATCTTTTTCTTCAAATTGTTTAATATTGTCTTTTTTTAAATTTTCAAAAAGAACTAATGCGTCATCAACAGATTTTACTAAAGGAAAATGAACACTTAAATCGTTTTCTTCTATATTGTCCCATTTCATTATTCCATAGCTTGGCTTAAGACCTATTATACCTGTCCATGAAGAAGGTATTCTTATACTTCCTCCACCATCACTTCCACTTGCTACAGGTGCTATTCCTGAGGCAACTACTGCTACACTTCCTCCTGAAGAACCTCCCGTATTATATTTCACATTTGAAGGATTTGATGTTTTTTTATAAAGGTATGAGTCTGTAATATTTCTTAGAGCAAACTCAGGATAGTTTGTTTGACCAAGCACTATAAATCCTAATTTTTTAAGTTCTTCAGTCAATATTCCATTTGTATTTGAAATGTTATCTTTATTAAATGCAAGCCCTAATGTTGCTGTACCATTTTTTACAGCATGTAAAGTTCCTATACCTTTCATAAAAACAGGTACTCCTAAAAATGGTTGATTTTCATCTTTTAAGTTTTCAGCTTCTGTTAAAGACTCTTCTTTTCTTGTAGAAATTACTGCATTTAATTTAGGATTTTCTTCTTCTAAAATACTATATGCCAAATTAACTAGTTCCTTTGACGTTACTCTTTTTTCCCTAACCATTTTAGCAAGTTCTAAAGCACTTTTTGTTTTATATTCATTCACACTTAAAGAATATGAAAAATTAATACCACAAAGTATTAATGTTAATAATAGATTCGTTTTTTTCACTATAAAATCAGCTCCTTTCACTATATTTAAATAATATTATTTTAAAATTAAATAGTCAATTTAAAAAATAAAGTTAGTATAAAAATGCTGTATTTATATTAAAAAAAATTTTATTTACCAAATATTTATGATTTATTTTTCATATAATGAAAAACTCCTGAATAGATCAGGAGTTTATATTTTAGTTATTCTTTTTCTTTTTTATTCTTGATATATACATATAGTAAATTACTATAATAAGCTCTATAATAGCCTCAATATTAAGTAATATTTCAACAAAACTTAAAAATGCTAAAATTAAAAGTCCTATTGTAATTGGTATATACTTTACATTTTCATCATTAAAACTTCTATTTAAAAGTTTAAAACAAGAAATTAAAAATAGTATTTTTGCAAGTATAACTATTATCATAAAAGTTTTTGAAAATATTACTAAATCACTAAAATATGCAGATGCATTTATTATAGTTGTAATAATATTTGTTAAAACAACTGATATTAATATATATTTTTTTTTACCTATTTTTAAGTCATCCATAAGATAGTCAAAAAAACTAAAATGTATATATGTAAGTGCTATACCAAATAATGTCATAACAATATTAGCAACTTGTGTTCTATGTAGCATATATTTTGCAATCATAAATATTATTAAAAGTAAAAAAGTTTCTCTTTTTTTTATTTTATTCATCATTAGCTCCATATATCATTTCAAATTTTCTTATTATATCTTCGTTAAAATTATTTTTTATTATGCTTGCATACACCATATTTTTATAGCTTTCTTTAATTTTAACTATACTATCTTTTTGCATTGATATTATTGATAATAATAAATTCATATGTAATTTAACTTGATTTTTACTATATATTTCTTTAAATAAGTAATCAATAATATATTTAGTTGTAAACACCTTATACTTATTATATCCATGTACATTTAGTACTAAATCCATTATTTCATTGTAGTATTTAAGTATATTTTTTTCTTCAATAGATATAAAGGGCATATCAATTTTAAATGTATCTTTTAAACAATTATTTATCAATTTGTTTAATATGTTATTATGCATTTCTCTACTTACATTTGTTTCAAAAATATTTGTCTTTTGCTTATTATTTAAATCATATTCATAAACACTTAGTGAAAAACTACCATCTTCTTTAAAGTCGTGTACTACACCTGATATTATATAATCTAAGTTTTGGTTCTTATTTTTTATCTCATTAAAATATTCAACTGGATAGTCTCTAATATACTGTATAGTTCCTAAATCATCATAGACTAATAGACTTTTAACATCAATATTACTTATGTTGTATAAAGTTTCAAAAAGATATGTTGAAATAGTTTTAGTAAATATTTTAGCAGTCTTTGATATATTATTTACTTTTTTATCTAGTACAAAAGGTAGTATAAGCATTTGAACTCCTTCTCTTTTTTCAGGTTCTTTATTAAAAGCAAAATATTCAATTGACTTATCTAAAAGTTTTATTCTATTATTTCCTATCCCTTTATTATTTACATATGCAGTATAGTGTTCTTTTTTCTCATTTTCTAGTTTTAATAATAGATAATTTTTTTCAAAAGATATAAACTTAGGGTCATATATATTAAGTGAAAATAGCTCATGAAGAAGTTTAAGACCTTTTATATATTGCTTATCTTGTAAGTAAAAATCAAGTACTACTAAGTGTAATTCTATGCTTGCATTTCTAACATCATATCTTGTTAATATTTGATTTTCAAACTCTGTCATCTTTTTATTATCTTTTAATATTTTTGCTGTTTCTAAAAATACTTCTTCTCTAAATCCTGAATCTGCTAGAGCCTCTATTAAATATTTCGTAGCAAGTTCTTTTTGTTTTAAGTTATATAAAATTTTTGCTACTTCTTTTTTTAAGTACCATGAATTTATTTCAATTGCTAGGTCTTCAAGATAAGTATAATAGTTTTCTGGATTTTCATTTTTTAAATACTCTATATACTTATTGATAGCCTTTTTAAAATTAGGTTTTATACTAAAAGCATAGAAAAGATTTTTTTCCATTCCACTTAAATCTTTAACTTTTTCTTGTAATAATGCTAAGTTATAGTACATATTAGAAGTCATTTTATTGCCGTCTTCCATGTATTTTTCATATAAATTTATAGCATCTTTATATAGTCTGTTGTGTGTATAATATGTACATAAAAGATTTGTTCTTCTTTCAATATTATCGTCTATCATGTAACATCTCATACATGCATCAAGTGTTTCTTTATAAATCCCATAATCAAAAGCCGACAATATTATATTATACAATTCGCTAGGATTATCTTCGTTTTCTTTAACTAATTTATTAAAGTTTTCAAGCCATTTACTTTTTTCAACCTTAGTAGGTTCTCCACTTTTTTCATCGTTAATTTCTATATATTCAATTTCTTCATTTTCTGTTTTAGTATTTTCTTGTTTTCTAAACAAATTAAAAAGTTTCATCAATGGCACCTCCACCTATACATATATTACCTAAATAAGCTACTACTATTTGTCCTTTAGTTACTGCTCTTTGAGGTTTATCAAATGTTATTTTAAATTTATTATCTTCTTTTATTATCACAGCACTTACATCTTCTTGTCTATATCTAAATTTAACAGTACATCTTAGTGGAAAACTTACAATTTCTTCATTTATTAAACTAAAATCATTTGTAATTAGTCCTTGTTTATAAAGGACACTAGTATCTCCTTGTGAAACTATAAGCTCATTTTTATCCATATTTTTATCTACTACAAACCAAGCTTCACCTGTTCCTTCTTTTGTATTACCAATACCAATACCTTTTCTTTGACCTATTGTATAATACATAAGTCCTTCATGTTTTCCAACTATATTACCATTTATATCAACTATATTACCAGATTTTGCAGGTAAATATTTACTTAAAAATTCATTAAAATTTCTTTCACCTATAAAACAAATACCTGTACTATCTTTCTTATTAGCGGTTGATAATCCATATTTTTGTGCAAGTTCCCTTATTTGTGGTTTTGTATAATCACCTAGAGGGAATATTACTTTTTCTAGTTGCTCACTACTTAATTTTGATAAAAAATACGATTGATCCTTATTATCATCTATACCACGTAGTAGTAATGAACCTTTATCACTATGTATTACTTTAGCATAATGTCCTGTTGCAACATAATCTGCTCCAAGTTTCATTGCATAGTCTAAAAATGCCTTAAATTTAATTTCTTTATTGCACATTACATCAGGATTTGGAGTTCTTCCAAGTCTATACTCATCTAAAAAATATGTAAAAACTCTATCCCAGTATTCTTTTGAAAAATTAACTGAGTAATACGGTATTCCTAATTTTTGGGCTACTGATATGACATCTGTATAATCTTGCTCTGACATACATACACCGTTTTCATCTTTTTCTTCCCAGTTTTTCATAAAAACACCTATAACATCATAACCTTGTTCTAATAACAGGGCTGCTGCAACCGAAGAATCAACACCTCCAGACATTCCTAAAACTACTTTTTTATTCATATTATCTATCCTTTTATATACATTTTTTTAGTTTTATTATACATTATTTTTCACTATCTTACAATATCACAGCTTAATATTGAATTTGAAAAAAACTTACTCTTATGATATAATCTATTCACAAAATCAAGTGGGAGAATAATATATGTTAAAGACATTAATATTTAGAGAGTTTAGATACAATGGCGATATTGATGAATGCATAAAAGAATTAAAAGAAAACATAGAAAAAGATAAAGACGACATTGAATCATTAAAAAAATTAGCAAATATTTATCACGCCTATAAACAAAATGATAAAGCAATTGAAATTTATGAAAAATTATCAGAAGATATGCCAAATAATCATGAAATTATGGCGTTTTTAGGATACCTTTATTATGAAAATGATAATCTAGAACTTTCAAGTGCATGCCTTAGAAGAGCATTAACATTAAGTAGCGAAGAACCTTTCGTACTATTTTTACTTGGAAATATTTGCTCTAGACAAGGATTAATAATTGATGCAATTAATTATTATGACAGAGCAATATTTTTAGACTTTGATATAATTACAGCACACGTTGATTTTGGTAGAAAATACGAACATATGGGAAGACATGAAAAAGCGTACAAGGAATATTTAGCTGCATATAACTTAGATCCACAAGCTGAAGATTTAAAAGAAAAATTAGATTACATAAGAACAAAATTTTAGAAGTGGTTTAAAAACCACTTTTTTTATCGGAGGAAATATGCAAGAATTTGCAAAAAAAGTTGAAGACAGTCTAACAAGTACTTATAGAAAGAAAATATACACTCCATTTTTAAAGGCTATACATGAGTTTGAGTTAATTGAAGATAATGATAAAATAGCCATTGCAATATCAGGAGGAAAAGATAGTTTACTACTAGCAAAACTATTTCAAGAATTAAAAAAAGATAAGTCTAAAAACTTTGAATTTAAAGCAATTAGTTTAAATCCAGGTTTTACCCCTGAAAATTTAGAACAATTTAAAGAAAATTTAAAAATGTTAAATATAGATTGTGAAATAATAGATACTGATATTTTTGAAATTGCATATAAAATGGCACCTAGTAGCCCTTGTTTTTTATGTGCTAAGATGAGAAGAGGAGTACTTTATAGAGAACTTGAAAAATTAGGTTATACAAAGATTGCACTAGGTCATCATTTTGACGATGTTATTGAAACTACTTTAATTAACATGTTTTATGCTGCACAAATAAAAACAATGTTACCAAAAGTTAATTCTGAAAGTGGTAATTTAAAAGTAATAAGACCTATGGTATATATTGAAGAAAAAGATATAATAAAGTTTACAAAAAATAACGAAATAAAGGCAATGAATTGTGGTTGTATAGTTGCACAAGGTAGTATAAGTAGCAAAAGAAAAGAAATAAAACAACTATTAAAAGAGCTTGAAGAAAAAGATCCAGGTATAAAAAAGAGAATATTTAATTCTATGAGAAATATAAACTTAGAGTATGTTTTAGGTTATAAGTAAAATTGTAAAAAGAATAGGTCTTCCAAAGCCTGATATGAATTCTAAAATAAGAAAATTTACTTCTGTTGAAAGTTATTTAGAAGATAAATCAAGATGAGATATAATTATTAATGAATCAGAAGAAAAACACAATAAAGTAATTGACTTTTAGCTTATTTTTAAGAATTACTAGATGAAAAAGAGTTTTTAATTAATAATGGTGTTAAGTATAAAATAATAAATATTTCTGACAATATATTGGAGGTTGAAATATTATGACAAAAGAAGAAATGGAAGAAAAGAGAAAATACTATGAAAACTGTTATGATATAGTTAAAAATAATATGACAAAAGTTAAATGGCTCGGGACTGTAAACAGAGCTTTTGAACATCACAAACACATTAATGAATATCCAGATTGTGCTTTTGGTTTTTTAGAATTAACAATATTTAATGCTAAAATTAAGAAGAAATATAGTTCAATTAAAAATTTTTAAAACAATATCACATTTTATAAATGATAACATTTAAGAGTATAAGAATATGTACCAACAAACTGGACAGAAAAAATAAAAACGGTTTGGAGGTACATGTTCTAAAATGGCTCACATTTATGGAAATAGAAATGGCTCATTTATTTTGGAATTTAACAACTATATCACACAATTTTTTTAAATTATATTGACAAAAACTATATAATATAGTATCATTAATCTTGTAGTGGTCGCATAGCTCAGTTGGGAGAGCACCTGCCTTACAAGCAGGGGGTCACTGGTTCGAGCCCAGTTGTGACCACCATGCGGAGGTGTAGCTCAGTTGGTTAGAGTGCTTGCCTGTCACGCAAGATGTCGCGAGTTCGAGTCTCGTCACTTCCGCCATTTCCCCAGATAGCTCAGTCGGTAGAGCAAAGGACTGAAAATCCTTGTGTCCGTGGTTCGATTCCGCGTCTGGGGACCATTTAAAATAAAACTTATTAATTATTGGGAAATCCCAATTTTTTATATTTAAAAATAATTTAACTTTAATAATTTTAGAAATAATTAGTTACAAATTCCATACAAACTATATACAAATAAAAAAATATTAATAATTATTTTTATATAAAAAATATGTATACTAGCTTTGTAGATAAAATAAAAGATGAATTGTAGTAAAAATATGGATGTTAAAAAAGTAGAAAAAAGATATTTTAATTCTAATCTTACAGCATAGTCTATACCATTTTTTGTAGTAACTTTAATGTCTCAACATTTGGATTTTTAACAACTACAACTCCTAATTTTGTCATTTTATTTATGGTATATCCATGTGAATCAATAATATTTGTAAGTTCTTGTAATCTTGCATAACTATCAGAGTAAATAGCTAATAACAGAATATCCAAATTATCCAATAATTTTTTTCATTTAGTTCTACAACTATATTTTCAAATATATCTCTTGCCTTTTCATTCAACCAGTTTGATGGAACTAAATTATGGTTAACTTTTAATTATTCTTCTTGATATTTTCTGTCAGCAATTTCAGCTTTTGTTCTATTTCCTTTTTGTTCAGAAAGAGCTTTCCTAGGTCTTCCCATTAATTTACCTCCTTAAAAAAAATACTAGCTTTTAACTAGTATTAATAATTTATTATTTTATTATTTTATTATTTTATTTTTTACTTTGTTCCTTTTTTTCCTTTTGTTCCATTAAAAAAATTAATTTTTTTAAAATCCAACAGTGTATATAGTAAACAATATATACTCCAACAATAGTAATAATTATAATAATATACCAATATTGTAAAAATAAAGAAACAAGGTATCCAATTCCTAGCAATAGTATAAGACCAACAGACATTGAAACGAATAAAAAAACAAAAATTAGTTCTATCATTATTTTAATCCTTTCTTTTTTTGCGTGAGTTTTGGAAATTTTTCCACAAAAAACACCAGATGTGGTATTTTAGGGCGTGTCAAAAAACTTTTTAGAATCCATATTTCTAAATCTTTTATCATAAAATTTATTTCTTGCTTTCTTACAACCACAAAGTTCTTTTAATTTTAATTTATTTTTACAAATGCTACATGTTTTATATACTTGGATGAATTAAAACGTATTGATATAAATTTATTATCATCTGACATTTCTAATCCATTTGATTTAAAATTTAATTGGTTTATAGATATTGTTTCTAATCCTTTTTCTTTGTTTAATAAATTAAAATTTTCAGTTGAATAACTAGATATATCTACGATTTTTTTCATTAAATTATCGTATGCTTTTAATTTATCATTTTTATTTCTTATCAAAGTATTTAAAATTATATTTTTTATTTTATCAACTTGTATAACTTCATTTCTTTTTGTATCAATCCAAGAACTTTCTTGATGTATCATATTTCTTAATCCCCAAGCAGAATATCTACCAAATACATTATATACTTGCAATAATACTTTTTCTGTTTCTTCATCAACATATATATCATTATAATATTCATTTATATCACTAGAACCATAACTTTTAAATTTATCATATACAGATTTAACAACTGGACCATGAGACCAAGCTAAAATATCCTCTGTAAATAATAATTTATTTTCTAATGCCAAAATTGAACCTTGTGCATAATATAATAGTTTTTGTACTTTTAAATTTGTTATATAATCTATATCTTCATTATCTATATTTCTTAATTTTAAATTATAATTTATAAACCACTTAGCAATATCTAGTGCACTATATATATCACCCCCCCTTAAAAAGTTTAAATAATCATATCATATACTTATAACAGAACTCAATCTTTTTTTATTATTAAGCAATCATAAAATATTATACTGTTTTAAAAATTTTTTATTACCTAGTTTAAATTGTTTTCTCTCTTTTTCATCATTTAAATATGATATCGCTAGAGGTGAAATATAAATATTATTTCCTTGTTCTTCTAAAACTTTATCTAAAATTTCATTTATATTTTTTATTAATTTTTCTTCTATACTATATTGTGAAACATAATCATCCGTTCTTACAATAGAAAATATATAAGGTTCTAACCAGCAACTGTAATTATCTCCAACTGCAATTTCTGCAAATAATCCGTTTGTTAATTCAATAACATAACTTTTAAATAATTTATTATAAAATAAAATTCTTTTAAATTTCATATATATTGTCATCTCCTACTATTGCAAATAGTTTAATACCAAATTGTTTAAGTTTATTTAAAACATCATCATTTGGTATTTTATCAGTAAAGCATATTTCACTAACATCACTTAGATGTATATCACCGTGATATTGTAGTTCAATATATCTGGCAGATGTTTCGTCTAATATAGTTTCTAATGTATTTAGATTATTATACTATACTCTAAATAGGTTTTAATTAAATTTTAAAATTTTTACCATGTGATTATTAAATTCCCTTTTTCATCGTATTTTTCATGAAGAGGTCTTATTCTTGAATTTCTATTAGGAGTTGGAAGTCCTACTCTTTTTGTCATTTCACAATATAGCTCAAATTCTTCATTTGTTTTATGTATATTGGGTATATGTCTTAAGTATCTAAAAACTTGTGTTATTTCCTCTACATTTTCACTTTCACCTTTTAGCATTTTATTTATTAATTCTTTAATCTCCATTTATAACCTCCAAAACTATCTTCCCATTATTGATATCTTTAACTTTATATTTTAATTTATTTGATAGCAATAATTAACGTTCATTAGTTCATCTATAAGTTATTATATCTTTTGTTAGTTTAAACTTTTCAATAGAATTATTCAAATTATCTACATATTTATTTTTAATATTATCTGCTAGATTCCCGTTAATATATATACCCACCTTGTGTTTATATTCGGTTAAAGCCTCTATTTCATATGCATTTAATTGATAATAAACAGTATTGCTTTGTTGTTGTAATTTCTTTTCAAAATCATTATCAACTACAGCGTACTTTATTGGTTTCTTAATATCATTTTACCCCTTATTTTGGAATTTAACAATACTACTTTATTAATATATTCTCCTTTAATTTTATTTATGTTAAAATAATATTGATATAGGGCAAGTGTATATACCATGCACTTATCATTGAGTATCATTATTATATAAATCGTTAGCATTAATAAAATAATTGATAATCTAATATATTTAAGAGTTAACTTTTCAAAGTTAGTTATCTCTTTTTTCTTTTATTCAAAATGTGTTCTCATTATTTACAAGGATAAAAGTGGTAAATCACAGTATTTTATGCAAATTACAAAACATAGATAAAATGGGGCATATCCCTATTTTTGTATGTTTTAGCCATTTTTTATTTTACTAATAATTAGTTACAAATTCCATACAAACTATATACAAATAAAAAAGTCATTAGTAATTGTTTTATATAAAACCTATAATTTAGAAAAAAACTTAAGATTAAATAACTAGCTAAAGTATCTCTTTCTTTATAATTTCAATTTGAATTTACAGAGAAAATATACTAAAATATATTAAGGTTTATATAGGAGGTTTTATGGTTATACTTGCTAATGATTGGGATAATATTTTAAAAGAAGAATTTAATAAAAAATATTATTTAGAATTAAGAGAGTTTTTAAAACATGAGTATAAAAATGGCTTAATATTTCCAGATATGCACGATATATTTAACGCACTTAAATATACCTCGTACAAAGATACTAAAGTCGTTATACTAGGGCAAGATCCTTACCACGACCAAGGTCAAGCTCATGGACTTGCATTTTCTGTAAAACCTAATATTCCTACACCGCCGTCATTACTAAATATTTATAAAGAATTAAATAAAGAATTAGGTCTTTTTATACCGAATCATGGCTATCTAATATCTTGGGCAAAACAAGGTGTACTTCTTTTAAATACAGTCCTTACAGTTAAAGCTCACATGGCTAATTCTCACAAAAACAAAGGTTGGGAAATATTTACTGATAATATAATAAGGTATCTTAATAAAAGAGATGAACCTATTATATTCGTACTTTGGGGATCTAATGCAAGATCAAAAAAAGGTCTAATTGATACATCTAAGCACTATATCCTAGAAGCACCACATCCAAGTCCTTTGTCAGCACATCGTGGTTTTTTTGGTTGTAATCATTTTAAAAAAATAAATGAAATATTAGAGAAATTAAATAAAGAAAAAATAAATTGGCAAATAGATAATATTTAAGTATAGTAAAAAGGGCATGTTAATACATGTCCTTTTCTATAATTCACTAATTAATTTTTTCTTTTTATTATAATCTTCACTTTGTATTATTTTCTTTACATCAACATCAAAATCTTTAAAATACCCTTTTAAAAATTTATTTATTTGCATACTTGAAACAAACTCATTTTTATCATTTGCAAGTAATTCTAAATGTTCTAATACTAGCTTTTTTACTTCATCTATATTTTTTATATATTTTTTATCTTCTTTTATCTCTTTTATTAAAAATGGATTACCAATTATACCTCTTGCAAGCATAACGCCGTCAACATTTATATTCTCTATATTTTTATATGCCTTATATGAGTTAATATCTCCATTACCAATTAAAAGAAATTTTCTATCAAGTTTTGATAATTTTTCTATTTCATTCCAATTAGCACTTCCACTAAAAAGTTGTTCTTTTGTTCTTGGATGTATGCAAAAAAATGGACTATCATACTTATTAGAAAGCTCAAAATATTTAAGTGTATTTTCTGATGAACGTATTTTAAGTGAAATATATACTTGCTTTTTATAAAGACTTTGCATTAGATAGTCTATCTCTTCATAATTATCAAGCATATTAGCACCTGCTCCACGCTTATATATCTTGGGTTGTGGACAACCCATATTTAAACATAGATCTTTTATTCCCATTTTATTTAACGTTAAAAAGCCTTGATATAACTTTTGTATATCTGAGCCAAAAAGTTGAACACCTGTTTTCTCATCATCTGACATTTTTAAAAGTGGACTACTTTCTATATCTAAATTTACATTTAACATTTCACAAAACATTAAATCAGGATTAAATTTTTTTAGTATTTGCCTATATGCATAATCTGTATAGCCTGACATAGGCGATATATATACTTTCATTACATATTTTTTGCTATTTTACAAGCAAGTTTAACATTGTTATAAACTAACTCAATATTTGAACTTAAAGAATCACCTTTTGTTACTTTTTGTATTTCATCTAGTAAAAATGGCGTAGTATCCTTACCTTTTATACCAAGTTCATTTGCCTTTGCTATAGCACCTTTTATTACATTTTCAATTAAAGTCGCATCCATTTCAAACTCTGTAGGTATTGGGTTCGCAATAACAACTCCTCCATTTAATCCTAATTCCCATTTAGTTTTTAAAAGTTCTGCTATTTCCTTTGAGCTATTCATCATATAATCTAACATATAGCCTGATTTACTTGTGTAAAATGCAGGTAATTCCTTAGTTTTGTAACCTAAAACTGGAACTCCTTTTGTTTCAAGATATTCTAATGTTAATCCTAAATCAAGTATAGATTTAGCTCCAGCACATATCACCGCAACATTAGTTCTTGAAAGCTCATCAAGATCTGCTGAAATATCCATAGTTGTTTCAGCTCCACGGTGAACTCCACCTATACCTCCAGTTGCAAAAATTTTAATGTTTGCTAAACTTGCACCTATCATTGTACTTGCAACAGTAGTTGCTCCATTTAATTTATTTGCTAAAATATATGGTATATCTCTTCTACTTACCTTTGGAACATCAAGCCCTTGTTTCCCAAGTAATTCTATATCTTCATTTGTAAGACCAATTTTAAATTTACCATTTATTATCCCTATAGTTGCAGGTATACAACCATTGTCATATACTAATTTTTCAACATTAAGTGCTGTTGCTACATTTTTTGGATAAGGCATACCATGTGAAATTATAGTTGATTCAAGTGCAACAACTGGTTTTCCTTCTTCTAAAGCTTTTTTTACTATTGGATTTATTTCTAAAAATTTACCTAAATTCATTTTTTCTCCCCTTTACACATTTCTATATCTTTTAATATATTCATCTAATAATATTTTTTCTGAAAAATTATTTGGAACTGTACCATTTTGACCTATTTTAATAATTGAAGCACATTGTGCTATTTTAGTCATTTCTTTAATATCATAGCCTTTACTATATGCATATACTAATGCACTTGTAAATATATCGCCAGCTCCTGTAACATCAACTACTTCAACACTAGGATTTTGAAGATATCCACTGTTTTCTTTTGAGTAGTATTTAACACCGTTTGCTCCCATAGTTAGAAATAGCATTTTAACTCCATTATTTATTAAAAACTCACTTGCTAATTCTTTATCTTCTATATCTGTAATGGCCTTTATTTCAAGTGTATTTGTTTTTAATATATCAATACTATCTAGTATAGGTAAAACATTTTTTGCTTTTTTAGTTGAAACTGTATCAAATACAAAAATTTGATTTTCTTTTTTTATCTTTGATAGATATGTTAATGTTTCAATGCTTAAATTGGCATCTAAAACTACAATATCTGACTTTTCTATAACTGATATCTTTGTTTTTAAAAAATCAAGATTTAAATGTTTTAATATTTCCATATCAGAAATGGCAGCTATCATTTCTCTATTTTCATCTAATATTGAAAGATAAGTAGACATTTTACCTTCACAAATTAGACTATCACTAATATCAATACCTTTATTTTCTAAATCTTTTTTTATGCTTTTACTATGTTCATCATTACCTAAAATGGTAATCATCTTAATATGTGGTATAAGCTTATTTAAGTTATCTGCAATATTTCTTCCAACTCCACCATAACCTACACTCACACTACCAATATTAGAATCACAAGCTACAAAAGAGTAGGCACAAGTTCCTTGTATATCAATATTACACGCACCAATTACAAGTATATTTTTATTCAATTTGCACCTCCTAAAATATATATCATATTTTACTATTTAGGGTATATATAGTCAAGATAAATAATAAATATCACAAAATATATTTTAACGCATATTGGCGAGAATAATCTCGCCATATTTGATTTTTCATAGCCAAATATGATATAATGGCTATGAAAATCGGAGGTGTCATTGTGAGAAAATTCAATTATTTAAAACTTATGGAACTTTCTATACCTATTGATATATATAATACAATTGCAAAAATCCACGAATACAAAGGAAAGCAAGAACTTTATGTAGAAAATTATAAAGATATTTTAGAAAAAATGATAAATGTAGCTAAAATACAAAGTACAAAATCTTCAAATGCTATTGAAGGAATTTATACTAATGAGTCAAGACTTAATGAACTGATGAATAAAAAATCAGAACCTAGAAATAGGAATGAAGAAGAAATTGCAGGATATAGACATGTACTTGATATTGTTCATAAAAATTATACCTATATAGAATTTAATAAAAATGATATCTTAACACTACATAATCAGATGTACTCTTATTCATATGTAAATCATAGAGGAAAATTTAAAACTACAAATAACACAATTATAGAAGTTGATGCTTTAGGAAATAAAAAAGTGCGATTTCAACCAGTAAGCAGTTTTGAAACTGAGAATTATTTTGATGAAATGATAATAGCATACAATAAAGCAGTTAAAGCAAATGTTCCACCACTAATTTTAATACCTGCCATTATACATGATTTTTTATGTATTCATCCTTTTGATGATGGAAATGGAAGAATGAGCAGAATATTAACACTTCTTTTACTATATAAGTTTGGATATTTTGTAGGAAGATATATAAGTATAGAGATGCTTATTGAAGAAAGTAAGGACTCTTATTACGACCAATTAAAAATTGCTAGTGAAAAATGGCATAGTGCTGAAAATGATGTAATTCCATTTATAAAGTATATGGTAGGAGTTTTATTAAAAGCGTATAAAGAATGTGATGATAGATTTAAGTTGATTGGAAAAGAAAAACTAAGTTCACCTGAAAGAGTATTTTCAGTTATTCAAAAATCATTAGAACCAATTTCAAAAAAAGATATTATGATTCTTTGCCCTAACATATCACAAAGAACAGTAGAAAGATCTTTAAAAAATTTACAAGAAAATAAGAAGATAATACAAGTAGGTAGTGGGCGTTCAACAAAATATATTAAAAAATAAATATAAAGGAGTGAATTAATGCTGAAAAAAATAATGAAATTAATGGATAAAAAAATATTTGCAATACTTATTATTTTTAGAGTCGTTTTAAGTTTGCATAACGCTTTCATTTCATATTTAATGAAAGTAATATTAGATGAGATTTTTAATAAAAATATTAGCATTATAAATATAGTGTTTATAATAATGATATTAACAACTTTATTTCATTCTTACATTTACTATATTTACTATATCACTTTGGAAAAAATGAAAAAAATATTAATGGAAAATATTACATTTAGTATTGTAAAAAAATACTTAAAAAATAAAGATAACAATTTAAATATAGGTAGTTTTACTACTTTAATAAATGAAGATGTATTTTATTTAGGCGACTATTTTATGTATGGATTTTTTTCTATATTAGATTTTTGTATTATGTTATCTATCGGATTTATATACATATCATTTTTTTCTTTTAAAGCTTTCATGTTCTACTTGTTTACTGGATTAATCTTTTTATATTACTCTAAAAAAAATTATGAAAACATATATTTAGAAAATGAAAAATTTTATGAAAAAGAAGATAAACATAAACAATATTACGATAGTCTTATTAAAAATATACCAATATTACAAATATACAATATTTTAAAATGGGTAATAAATAAACATAATATTCTATATAAAGAAAAAATAGATAAATACAAAAATGTAGCTAGTACATTAGCAAAAATGGATAGTGTTCTTACAAGTGGCATATATCTTGTACAGATAATAAGTTTTGTTTCAGGTATATATCTTGTATATATCAATGAGCTAACTATAGCAGAAATGATATCTATTTGGAATATAGGGGTTGGTTCTATAATATATGTTTTCATTGATTTACCACCAATAGTGAAATACATGGCAAGTCAAAAAACATCAATTGAAAGAATAGAAAAAAATATTTTTGAAAAAGATATAAATAATATTCAAAACATTACATACAATAAAAATATTAACGGTATTCGTGGAGAAAATATTTGTTTTTCTTATGAAGATAAAATCATATTTGACAATTTTAATTTTTTCTTTCCATACAAAAAAATATCATATATCTTAGGTGAAAATGGCAGTGGTAAAACTACCTTATTAAAGATACTTTTGAATGATTTAGAAATTAAAAAAGGTAAAATTGAATCAAATACAAAAAATCTAGATTTTGCTTTTGTAGGTCAAAAAAATAACATGTTTACAGTTAGCATTTACGATAATCTGTGTCTTGGAAAAAATATAGAAGAAGATAAGATTAAATTGATTTTACAAAAATTAAATCTATATAATAAAATAGATAAATTACCTAATAAATTAAATACAATTTTAAATGAAGAAACTAAGTTTTCTGGTGGAGAAATCAGAAGATTAGCATTAGCTAGGGCAATGTTAACAGATTCAGATTTTCTATTGTTAGATGAGCCTTTTTCTGATATAGATAAAGAAAATCAAGATTTATTAATGAAATATTTACTAGAAATCAAAAATGAAAAAACAATAATTATTATTAGCCACACAACAGACATGATTTTAGTAGATGATAACATTTTAAGGTTAGGTGAGTAATCTATGAAAAAAATTGTAAATATAGCATATAGTTTATGTAAAGATATTAAAATATATTTGATTTGGATTTTGGCTCTTGTATTTTCAATATTAGAATTTTTTATAGCAAAAGGTATTATAAATCTAGAGCAAAATTTTATTTTAAAAAATATAATTTTACTAATAATTTTGACTTTAGTACTTGCCTTAGTAAATTATTATTTAAATAAAATTACATACTTAAAACAAAAACAATATAAGCAAAAAATTGATACAAATATTATAACTTCATTATCAAAGATTTATTATAAGAAAATTGAAGATGGTTTAGATGGTGAGATAATAACGCTATTAATTTCAGATAGTGATACTATTTCAAATGCTTATGTTGTAGATTTAACAAAAATTATTGTTGGTATATTTTCTTTTGTGTCAGCAGTTATTTTTGGAATATTTACATCAGTACCACTAACAATATTTTCATTGTTACTTTGCCCTTTATCAATATTAATATTTAAATATATTGCAAACAAGGTAGAAAAAGCTTGGGAAGCAAGGCAAGAAAGCTTAGATGAAAGCCAAGAGATACTTCAAGAAATTTTTATAAATAGATTTTTAATAAGAATATTTAAAAGCGAAAATTTTGCTATTAAACTACTGAAAGAAAAATATGGAGTTTTCACGACTAATAACTATGAAAATGCAAGATTACAATGGTTATTATACACACTTACAATATTATCAGGTCTTTTATTTGACACTTTAACTTTAATGTTTAGTTTTTATTTAATATTAAGCAATAAATTAAGTATTGGTGCATTTATAGCTTTTAGTATTCTTACAAAAAATTACACCTGGATTTTTTATGAACTTCCTAATTATTTAATCAAAATTAAAACTGCAGAAGTTTCATTTAACAGAATAAATGAATTTATAGTTCTTAACTCAGAAAATATTCCTTTTAATGAAGAAGTAAATAATTTAAAATTAGAAAATATTTCTTTTTCATATGATGACGAAACAGAAATTATAAAAAATATAAACCTAGAAATAAATTCAAAAAAAGATAAATTAATTATATCTGGTGAATCTGGAAGTGGGAAAACAACACTTTTAAAAATTTTATTAGGCTTATATAAACCTAGCAAAGGTAATTTTTATATAAACAATAAAAAAGTAATAAATATTCCTAAAAATATATTTAGTTATGTGCCACAACAAATAGAACTATTCCCTTTTACAATTAAAGAAAATATATTACTTGGAAGAAATGTTTCAGATGATAAATTAAATAGAATAATAGAAAAAGTGGGATTAAAAAATACCATGTTAGAAAAAGGACTTGACCATGTTATAAATTTAACTGATAATATAGACCTTTCATCAGGTCAAATACAAAAAATAGCAATCGCAAGGGCGTTAGTTGAGGAAAAAATATTAATTTTAGATGAACCTTTTGCTAATACTGATTTAGAATCTGAAAATACATTATCTAAGTTTTTAGAAAACTTAGACATACCTGTTATATTAATATCACATAGAGATACAAACTTCTTTAAAAAAGCCAGAATATTATTTTTAAACTAAAATAAAACTAACTCATATTCTTTTGAATACGAGTTAGTTCTTTTTATATTATTTAACTTCAAATATCTTTTTGCTTGGTTTTGCTTCTACCTTATTTGCTACAAACATTGCTAAATCTGAATAAAGTTTATCTGTCTTTTCTTTTATCATCTTAGCATTCTTATAACTCATTTCTGTTGCAAATTTCTTAGCACTATTACTTCCTTTTGTCTTTAGGATATATTCGTATTTTTTATCAACTTGTTTTTGATTTCTTATAAATTCATCTTCAACACTTGACCAGTATTTAACTATGTTATCTCCTATTTTTTCTCTATCTGTTTTTGCAAAAACGTGTATTAATTTTGATTTCCAATATAGGCTTTCTTCGCTATAATCATAACTACTAGATGAATATGTACTAGGAGTACTTAATATATTTCCATAGTGAGGTACAAATGGTGCGTGTTCAACAGAACCCATTGATAACCACATAATAGGTGGTAAATTTTCTCTTATTTGGAATATATGTGCTTCTAGGTTAGTATCTATTCCTATTGGTCTATAACTTAAATTGTTATAATACTCTGTACCTTTGTATCTATCTCTTAGTATAGTCATAATATCTTTTAATTCAACTTTTTTATCCGGTTTTCTAAATAGTTCAAAAGTCTTGTCATTATTAAATGCTTCTTTTGTTGATGGATTAAGTCTATTTTGACCTGCCCATATTCTAATTTGATTATATACCCTTTGATTTTCTCTATATGTAAGTGCTAAATGAAATCCTTTTTCATTTTCTTTTAAAAGTCCATGTTTTACAGGTAAATTTTTAATATCTTTTGATACTATTGTATCTTTACTATTAAGGTCAACATTTCCTAAATAATATGCATTAGGTACAATTGCATAAACATCATTAGGTACTTTTACAGCAGCATATTGATGACCTGTATATATTTCCATATACCAAATTTCATTTTGATCTGCAACAAATAGTATATTACCTTCACCAGCACCATGTTTATCAATTATACTTGCAATAAGTTCTACACCTTCTCTTGCAGTTTTTGAACTCATAAGTATTAGTGATGCCATGTCTGCTTCAGTTAATCCACCTTTAACATATGGATCTACTGCTAGTATTTCATCATTTGCATTTGCTGAAACTGTTGTTGATGTCATAACACCTTTTTCGTTTGTTCCAGCTTCACCAAACACTCCATAATCTTGGTCTACATCAGGTATTAATGTATATTTATATGTCTTTTTAACAGGCATCATCATCTTAAATCCTGTATCAGGGTTATGGAATACATCAGATTCTTTCTTATTAGTATAGTATTCTTTTGAATTAACTACTATAAATCTTTTTGGATTAAATCCACTACCAAAATCTTCATTTCTTGCAAATATCATTGTTCCGTCTGCACTTGCATCCTTACCAACGATTATTCCAGTACACGCTAATGCATTAATTGCACCAAGTAATAAAGTAAGTGCTAAAACCTTTTTTTTCATAATTAGTCATCCTTTACATTAATATTTTTTAAATATTCTGCTAAAGTTTGCTGTAGATAGAATATGTACCTACGAACTTTAAAAGTTTTTCGGTACATTTCATATAATCTAATTAAATTCTAAAATATCATCATTGCAATTGTTAGTATTATAATATTTAGTACAAATATTATTCCTAATAATTTTAATACCCATTTAAAGAATGTGTTATATTCAATCTTAGCTGTTGCAAGTCCACCCATAACAACACCTGAAGTTGGTGTAATTAAGTTTATTAATCCGCAAGAAGCTGAGAATATCATAATCATAACTTCTGGGCTGTATCCTAAGTTGTGAGATAATGGTCCTAATATTGGTAATGATACAGTTGCAAGTCCTGAAGTTGAAGGTATTAAGAATGATAATACCATGTATAGTAAGTATGATACTGGAGCAAATATGTATGCTTGTAATCCTTGTAATCCTTGTGAAGCAAGGTTTAATATATATTTATCTAAGAATGTTTCTTTCATTAATACTGAAACACCTCTTGATAGTGCTATAATTAACACAACTGATAATATGTCAGCACAACCTGCTAAGAATGCGTCTATTGTTTCTTTTTCACTAAATCCGTTTATAGCTGCTATAATTATTCCAGATAATGTGAACCACATTGCAAGTTCTCCAAAGTACCATTCACCTAAAGGTACACCTGTTAAGTATGAAGACCATCCAACGAAAACAGTAATTCCATATTCTTCCCAAGCTATTAATGATATTATCATTACTATAAATGTAACTGTAAATACAGCTAAAGTTAATTTTTGTTTTGAATTAAATTCAGTATTTTGGAAATCAACATGTCCAAATGTTTCTTTCATTTCTTCTTGTTCTCTAAGTGATAAGAAAATTGAACCTTTATCTTCTTTAACTTTTTTAGCATATCTCATAACATAGATTATAGCTACTATTAATGAAGTTATCCATAATACTATACCTATCATTATTACTTTTCCTGAACTTACTTGAATACCAGCTGCATTAACTGCGTCCATTGCAACACCAGTAGCAAATGGATTAATTGTTGAACCTAAAACCCCAACTCCAGCTCCAAGTAATATAGTAGAAGCTCCAACCATAGTATCAAATCCTGCAGCAACCATAGTAGAACATATTAAAATGTAGAATGCTATAGTTTCTTCAGCCATACCATATGTTGATCCACCTATTGAGAATAAAGTCATTAAGATTGGAATAAGTATTAATTCATTACCTTTTAACTTACGAACTAAAGCTGCAATACCTGCATCTAAAGCTCCTGTTTTAGTAACTATACCTAAAAATCCACCTAATAGAAGTACGAATACACATACGTCAATCGCATCTTTAAATCCATTAAATGGTGCCATAAATACTGTTGCTACGCTAGCAGGAACTACTCCTGTAGCAAGTGAAATATTTTCTTCTATCATATCACCAACGATATCTGCTGGTAACTTAGGTAATACGAGAGTAATAAGGGCTAATATAACTAATAAAATAATAATAATTGAATAAGCCGATAATGACTTCTTTTGCTTTGTTCCCATAATTCTTCCTCTTCTTTAAAAATTTATTTTTTTATAACTGTTCCTGTTTTACCTTGTAATGCAATTGGTGCATTTTCAAGTGATGTAATAAGTGCAACACCGTTTTCACATGATTTAACAAAATCAAGACAAGCTTCAACTTTAGGTAACATACTACCTTTTGCAAAATGTCCTTCATTTATATATCTAGTTGCATCTTCAACAGTTAATTCTTTAAGTTCTTCTTGGTTAGGCTTATTGAAGTTAATACATACTCTGTCTACTGCTGTTAATATAACAAGCATATCTGCCTTTAAATCAAGAGCTAATTTAGCACTTGATCTGTCCTTATCTATAACTGCGTCAACACCTTTTAATCCATTTTCAGTGTTAATAACTGGAATTCCTCCTCCACCTGCAGCTATAACTATAGTTCCATTTTCAACTAATTGTTTTATAGAATTTAATTCTATTATTTCTACTGGTAATGGTGATGGAACAACTCTTCTGTATCCACGCCCAGCATCTTCTACGAAAGTAAATCCTTTTTCTTTTACTATTTCGTCTGCTTTTTCTTTTGTATAAAACATCCCTATTGGTTTAGTAGGATTTTTAAAAGCACTATCGTTTGCATCAACTAACACTTGTGTTACTAATGATACAACTTCTTTTTTAATATTTTGGTTTTTTAGTTCTTCTCTTATTGCTTGTTGTAAATGATATCCAATATATCCTTGGCTCATTGCACCACATTCAGCAAAAGGCATATAAGGTGTTTTAACATCTCCATTTGCTGCATAGTCCATTGCAAGGTTTATCATTCCAACTTGTGGACCATTTCCATGACCTATTATTATTTCATATCCCTCTTTAGCCATTGAAACAATTGCTTTGGCGGTACCCCTAACAAGCTCTAGTTGTTCGCTAGGAGTACTACCAAGAGCATTTCCACCCAAAGCAATTACAAGTCTTTTATTAGTTTTCATACTATTTTAATGTAGCATACATAACTGCTTTGATTGTATGCATTCTGTTTTCAGCTTCGTCGAATACTTTTGATTGAGGGCTTTCAAAAATTTCGTCAGCAACTTCCATTTCTTTGATACCATATTTTTGATAAATTTCTTCACCAATTGTAGTGTTTCTATCGTGGAATGAAGGTAAGCAGTGTAAGAATATTGCATTTTCTTTAGCATATCCCATAGCTTTTTTATCCACTCTATAAGGGCTTAATAGTTTAATTCTTTCTTCCCATACTGAATCAGGTTCTCCCATTGATACCCATATATCAGTATATATTACATCAGCATCAGTACATCCTTCTTCAACTGATTCTGTAAATCTTAATTTACATCCATTTTGTGCTGCTATTTTTTCACAAGTGTCAATTAATTCTTGTGCAGGTTTTAATTCTTTAGGTCCACATGCTGTGAAGTTTAATCCTAACATTGAACATGCAACCATTAATGAATTTGCAACGTTATTTCTAGCATCTCCCATGAACACAAAGTTTAATCCTTTAAGATGTCCGAAGTTTTCTTCTATTGTTAACATATCAGCTAACATTTGTGTAGGGTGGAACATGTCTGTTAAACCATTCCATACAGGTACACCTGCATAATGTGCTAAATCTTCAACTAATTTTTGACTAAATCCTCTATATTCAATACCATCATACATTCTACCAAGAACTCTTGCTGTATCTGCTATACTTTCTTTTTTACCCATTTGTGATGAACCTGGATCAAGATAAGTAACTCCCATTCCTAAATCCATTCCAGCTACTTCAAATGAACATCTTGTTCTTGTTGAAGTTTTTTCAAATAATAATACAATATTTTTACCTTCTAAATATCTATGTGGTGTTCTAGTTAATTTTAATTCTTTAAATTGTTTTGATAAGTCTAATAAGTATCTAACTTCCTCTGTTGAAAAATCTAGTAATTTAAGAAAGTGTTTACCTTGTAAATTTTTTGGCATGTTTTTATTCTCTCCTTTTTTTTGTTTGTTTTTATTGCCTAAATTCCACCTTATTTTTCATCTCTTACAAGTGGCATACTCATACATCTAGGACCTCCACGTCCTCTTGATAATTCGGCACTTGGCATTTCAATAACATTTATTCCATGTTCTCTAAGTAATGCATTAGTTACATCATTTCTTTCATAAACAATAACTTTACCTGGTGCTATACATAAAGTATTAGAACCGTCATTCCATTGTTCTCTTTCAGCAGCTATTCTATCTCCACCACCACAAGGTATTAGAGTTATCTTTCTTCCCATATGAGCACTTAAGATGTCATCTAATTTTCCTTCTTGAGGAGTTACTTTAACTTCATTACCATTTCTTGTAAGTTCAAACACTTCAAGTGGTCC
Organism: uncultured Leptotrichiaceae bacterium; assembly: GCA_963550915.1. Taxonomy (GTDB): domain Bacteria; phylum Fusobacteriota; class Fusobacteriia; order Fusobacteriales; family Leptotrichiaceae; genus Caviibacter. The sequence continues at coordinate 13,336 of CAUVEB010000003.1, read as the reverse complement.
TAAAATTGCAGGGTGAACACTGAATTTATCATAGTCTATTTGAGTAAATACTGTGTCTAAGTGCATGAATGCTCTTGTTTCAGCTATTCTAAATGCTAATATTTTCTTTATATGTGAATTTGCTTCATCAAATAAGATGTTTTTAGCTACTAAATCAATAGCAGCAGCTTCTGTTCTTTGAGAAATTCCTATTGCTAGTATTTCATCATTAATATTTAATACGTCTCCACCTTCAATATGGAAAGGATTTGTTCTATCATAGAATAATTTTACTTTTCCTTTATATTCTGGATGGTAGTGGAATATATAGTAAGCATAAATAGTTTCTCTATTTCTTGTTACTGAATACATTCTATTTAAGATAACACCATTTTGAGTTGATGCAAATGGGTCTCTTGTGAAATATAGGTTTGGCATTGGATCAAGTATTAATTCTGTTGGATCTTCAAGGAAGCTAACTAAATCAGTTCTAGGTATGTTAAGTTCTGACATATTAACACCTTCCATAGTTTTTAATACCATTTCCTTTGTATCTTTATAACTTAAGAATAAATTTAATAATGCTTCTTTATAAACATCTAATTTTACTCCACCTTCTTCAATGAATTGTTTTAAGAATTGAACTTTTAATTCATGTGAAGTATCAAGAGTTTCTGCTACTAGATCTTCTAAATAAACAACTTCAACACCATTTTCTCTTAATATTCTTGCGAAAGCATCGTGTTCTTGTTGTGCTACTTTTAGAAAAGGAACATCATCAAATAATAATCTTTCCAGTGAATCTGGCGTTAAATTTAATAATTCTCTACCAGGTCTGTGTAATAATACTTTTTTAAGAGTATTTATTTCACTTCTTACGTTAATAACCATAATTAGGCCCTCCTATAATTTTATTATACTAAAGTATACCCTACTTAATTTTTTAATATGGAAAATTTTACTATTAACATTTGTAAAATATATTTAAAATTTTATAACCATAAAAATATATAGTATTTTTTTCTAAAAACCTAATAAAATATAGATAATTTAATCAATACATATTTTATTTTATATAAAAATATGGTAGTATAATAGTAAAAAAAGCAGGGGGTTATTATGTCTACAATACAAAGTTTGGATAGGGCATTAAATATTTTAGAAGTTTTGTCTGATGCTGATGAAATGGGGCTTACAGATATCAGTAAGCTAGTTAAATTAAATAAGACTACAACTTACAGAATAATTAATGCACTAAAAGATAACGGATATATAAAGCAGGGGAAAAATAAAAAATACACTTTAACTTTTAAAATGTTTAGACTTGGTAATAGAACTGTTCAAAAATTTGATTTTATGAGTGAAGCAAAGAGATTTTTAATTAAACTTGCAAGCGAAGTAGAACAAGTAATACATCTTGTTATACAAGACGGTTCACAAATACTTTATGTAGACAAATATACACCTTCAAAAAAAATAACAATTATGAGAAGTTCAGTAGTTGGTAAAAGAGCTCCAATGTATTGTACTGCTGCAGGTAAAGCTATACTTGCATATCAAAATGAAGACAGAATAAAAAAAGTATGGGATGAAAGCGAAATAATTAAATATACATCTAGAACTATAACTAGTTATGATACTTTTATTCGTGATTTAAAAAGAATCAAAAAAAATGGATATTCAACTGAATTTGAAGAATATCAACTAGGGGTTTATTGTATAGGTACTCCTTTTTACAATTTACATGGCGATATAGTAGGTGCTATTAGTATTTCTATACCACTTACAGATAGCCAAACTAAAGCATATTATGTTGAAAAATTAATGAAATGTACTAAGAGAATATCAACTATTATTGAAGGGTAGTGATAATATGGGACGTGTTGAAGCCTATGAAATATTAAAATCAAAATGTCTTGCAAATAAAGACCTAAATATGGAAAAAATTGAAGAAGCATATATACTTGCAACAGAAGCTCATACAGGTCAATACAGAAAAAGTGGAGAAGAATATATTATTCACCCAATTGAAGTTGCTCAAATTTTAGTTGACCTTAGAATGGATACCGATACTATAGTAGCAGGACTTCTTCATGACGTAGTTGAAGATACACTTATTACTCTTGCTGATATAGAATATGTTTTTGGTAAAGATGTGGCACTTTTAGTTGACGGTGTTACAAAACTTAGAAATTTACCTAAAAAACAAGGAAAACAAATTGAAAATATCAGAAAAATGGTTGTTGCCATGTCTCATGATATAAGGGTTGTAATAATAAAACTGGCAGATAGACTACATAATATGAGAACTATAGAATTTCAATCTCAAGAAAAACAAATTGAGAAATCAAAAGAATGTATAGATATCTTTGCACCAATAGCTCATAGAATAGGTATGGCAAAAATTAAAAGTGAACTTGAAGACATTAGTTTTAGCTATCTTAATAAGGAAGCATATCAAGAAATAAAGATGCTTGTTAATGAGAAAAAAGAAGAAAGAGAAAATTTTACAAATAATATTGTAAAAATTTTAAGTACAGAGCTTGATAAGTATAAGATAAAAGCTAAAGTTACAGGTAGACCAAAACATCTATATAGTATATACAGAAAAATAAACGAAAAAAACAAAAAGTTTGCTGAACTTATGGACTTAACTGCAATAAGAGTAATAGTTGATAAGGAAGAAGAATGCTATATGGTACTAGGAATAGTACATAGTATTTTTGTGCCTGTATCAGGTAGATTTAAAGACTATATCGCTGTTCCAAAAAGTAATGGTTATCAGTCTATACATACAACAGTTGAATGTGAAAACAAACAAAAGGTTGAAATACAAATAAGAACACATGAAATGCATGAAATAGCTGAAGAAGGGGTTGCAGCTCACTGGAAATACAAGGAAAAGAAAAGTAAAGATAAAAACGAAAAATACTACCAAGTAGTTAAAAAGATGATAGATACAAGCATTGACAAAGAAAATGGTGGTACTTTTGTACAATCTGTTACAGATGTAGTTTTAAATGAAACAATATTCGTATTTACACCAAAAGGTGATGTTATAGAACTAGCTAATAACTCAACTGCTCTTGACTTTGCTTTTCAGGTTCATACACAAATAGGATATAGAACTATAGGGGCTAAGGTAAACGATAAAATAGTTCCTCTTGATAGCATACTTGTAAATGGTGATAAAGTTGAGATAATGACATCAAAGGCTACCAAAGGTCCTGGTAAAGACTGGATTAATATGGTAAATAACCATAGCTCAAGACTTAAGATTAGAAAATGGTTTAAGGATAAAGAATTTGAAGAAAAAGCTAAAATTGGAGAAGAGTTACTAGAACAAGAATTTCAAAAAATAGGTCTTAAATTTAAAGAGCTTGAAGATGATGAAAGAGTATATTTATACATGAAAAAATATAATCTAAGTAATATTCAAAGTCTTTTCTATAAATTTGCAGTTGATGACTTAAAAATTGACACTTTTATACAAAAATTTAAACCTTTAGTAGAACAAAGTGAAAAAGAACTTATTGAAGAAGAACAAAATAAAGGTTCTAAGCTAGCTACAAAACATAGTAGTAGTGATAAACTTGGAATTAAGATTACAGGAGCAGATAATACTTTATTTCATTTTGCAAAATGTTGTGATCCACTACCTGGGGATATAATACAAGGGTATGTAACTCGTGGACGTGGTATAGTAATACATAAAAATACTTGTCAAAACATTAAAAACTTAGTAGAAAAAGAACCAGAACGTGAAGTTGAAGTATATTGGGATGAGGCTCTACTTAAAACTGCTTCTTGTAAATATCAATATTCATTTACTATAAAATCACTTGATAGAGACGGTTTAATATTTGATATAATTAGAATACTAAACGAACATAAAATGGAACTACTTTCAGTTAATACAACATTAAAAAAAGAACACGGTCAAGTTTATGGTATGGTAAGTCTTAGAATAATGATTAAAAACAAAGAAGATTTTGAAAGACTTAGAAAAAATTTACTATCAATGAAAGACGTAATTGATATCATATAGAAAGGACAATAAATTGAAACCTATAACATATAAATTAGAACATAAAGACAATAATGCAAGATGTGGAACTATAACTACTCCACACGGTATAATACACACACCAATTTTTATGCCCGTAGGAACTCAAGCAACAGTCAAAACTATGACTCCTGAAGAACTTGAAGAAATAGGTAGTGAAATAATATTAGGAAATACTTATCATCTTCATCTTCGTCCTACAGATGAACTTATTGCTGATTTTGGTGGCCTTCATAAATTTATGAACTGGAAACATCCAATACTAACAGATAGTGGTGGATTTCAAATATTTAGTCTTGCAACAATGAGAAAGATTAAAGAAGAAGGAGCATATTTTAGCTCACATATTGACGGTTCAAAACGCTTTATAAGCCCAGAAAAATCAATTGAAATACAAAATAATTTAGGTTCAGATATAATGATGGTTCTTGATGAATGCCCCCCAGGTATGTCAACAAGAGAATATTTAAAACCTTCAATTGACAGAACTATACGTTGGGCTAAAAGATGTATTGATGCGAATAAAAATAAGAATACACAAGGCTTATTTGCAATAGTACAAGGTGGGATATATAAGGATTTAAGACAATATTGCTTAGATGAATTAAAACAGTATGAAGATGATTTTGCAGGTTTTGCAATAGGTGGACTTGCAGTTGGTGAACCTACAGATAAAATGTATGAAATATTAGAATATCTAGCACCAAAATTACCTGAAGATAAACCAAGATATCTTATGGGAGTTGGAGAACCTCTTGATATATTAGAGGCTATAGAGCATGGTATTGATATGTTTGACTGTGTTCATCCGTCAAGAATAGGTAGACATGGTACAGTATTTACAAAATATGGTAGACTTGTAATAAAAAATTCAAAATATGCAAGAGATCCAAGACCACTAGATATAGCAGATAATTATGTTTGTAAAAATTATACAAGAGCATACATTAGACATTTATTTAAAGCAAATGAAATACTTGGTCAAAGACTTGCAACATACCACAATATATGGTTTTTACTAAACTTAGTAAAAGAGGCAAGAAAGGCTATACAAGAAAATAGATACAAGGCTTTTAAAGAGCAATTTATTAAAGATTACACTATGGGAGAAAAAAGTGAGTGGATAGCTCCACTTGAAATGAAAGGATAGGAAATGATAGACAATACAATTTACGAAAAATTTAGACAAAAATATGAAATGGACGCTAAAAACAAGGTTATAGAACATGCAATAGCTAATGTTGGTATAAAAGAATCAAGCGTAAGACAAGATGTGATTAGAAAACATACTTTTGTGTTTTCTGATGAAACAAAAAGAGGAGAAATAACAAACCAAAAAAGAAGTGGAAGATGTTGGATGTTCTCTGCTCTTAACGTAGCAAGAGTTAAGACTATGGAAAAATTAAATCTTGAAACTTTTGAATATTCTCAATGTTATTTACAATTTTATGACAAAATTGAAAAAGCAAATAGTTATCTTGACTATGTTATTGAAACAAGAGAAAAACCAATTACAGATAGATTAGTACAACATATATTAAATATAAGTGCAGAAGATGGTGGATACTGGAATTTCTTTGCAGGTCTTGCAAATAAATATGGTCTTGTCCCTAAAAAATGTATGCCTGAAACATATCATTCATCAAATACTGATATATTAAATGAAGTAATTGATTTAAGACTTAAAAAAGCTACTTCACTTATTAGAAAAGAAAAATGTGAAAAAGAGATTAGTAAAATAAAAGAAGATACACTATATGAAATATATAATATATGTGTTAAAGCACTTGGTATGCCACCTAAAACTGTTGAATTTGAATATAGAGATAAAGATAAAAATTATCATAAAATTAGTGGTGTAACTCCATTAGAATTTATGAAAGAATATGCACCTGAAGATTTATTAGATATGGTTGAAATTGTTGCAGATCCAAGAAAAGATAATGAAGTAGCAAGAGTATATGAACTTCCATATACACATTCAGTAAAAGAATATGGTAACTCAAGATTTTTAAATGTAACTATAGATGAACTTAAAAAAGCAATAATATCATCAATCAAAGACGGTATACCTACATGGTTTGCTTGTGATGTAAGCAGATTTAGTGATAGAGAACTTGGAATTATGGATTCAGATCTATATGACTATGATAACACACTTACAAAAATGGATGAATTTACAAAAGAAGAAAGACTTATTAACGGTGCATCATTTTTAACACATGCTATGACTATAACAGGTGTAGACTTAGATGAAAATGGAAAACCTTTAATGTGGCAAGTAGAAAATAGCTGGGGAGAAGATAGTGGAGAAAAAGGAATATTCTCAATGTCAGATAAATGGTTTGATGAACACACATACTCAGCAGTAGTTGACACAAAATATATATCAGATGAATTTAAAAATGGACTTGAAAAAGAAGTAATAACACTAAACTTCTTCGATCCATTAGGATAAAAAAAAGCTCGCAATTGCGAGCTATTTATTTTACCATTCATATTTAACTGCTACTTTACCTTTAGCTTTGATTTCTAAGTTTGTTGCAACAGCAAAACCTTTCTTAGCTGTTATTTCTATAGGTAATTCAGCTTTAGCTGATAATGTTAATCCTGAAATTGGTTTGTAAGTTAATCCTAATTCAGGAGTTGCATATACTTTAGCTTCTTCACTACCTGCAACACTAAGTTTACTGTATTTTAATTCAGTTCCAACTTTAATTTTTGGCATTAATGATAAGTCTTCAGTAACTGCATAGTTATATGATGCAGATATTTCTGGTTTAGCAGTGTAATATGTAAATTTAACTGTTCCAGCTGCTTCATGTTTTAATTCAACTTTGTTTTCAACTGATGCTGATATAGTTGTATTCTTAAGTCCTGTATAAGATACGCTTGGTTTAGATTCTATGATTATTTTCTTGTCAGCATTTGATTCATATTTTCCTTTTACCATAGCTGCAAGTTCTACATCTTTAACACCTGTATATTTAGCATTTAATTCAGATCCTGCTGACCATTTGTTTCCTTTAGCATATCCACCAAATGCTTTAGCACCTAATTCAACATCTTTAATTCCTTTGTAAGTTGCACCTAATTCAGCGTCAACTGCTGGTTCTTCAACTAATTTTTTACCTTTATATGTAACTGTTGCATATAAATCAGTCATAGCAACGCTACCATTTATGTTTCCTTCAATTTCTGTTTTTAATTCATAGTCTACTACAGCCTTTAATGATGTTCCTACACCGTGAAATCTAGGAAATTCATATTTAGCCCAAACTTTAGCTACGTCATCACCATCTGCTAATTTAGCTTTTGTAATATCATATTTAATATTTCCTCCAAATGAGAATCCAGTTCCTGTAACTTTAACTTCTCCCTTAGCTTCTATATCAAAGTCAGTCTTTGTTATGTCATAGCCTTTGTATACTTTATTTCCTGCGTTAGATATAACTTCAAATGATCCTGTTGTAGCAGCCATTGCAAGACCACTTACTAAAGATAGTAATAATAATGTTTTTTTCATTGTTTTTCCTCCCAAAACTTTTAAATCATTAACTACGCTAAGTATACTCCAATAGAAATGAAAAACTCTCAAATCTTAGAATTTCCTTAGAAACATATTTAATTAATTTTAATTAGATTTTTTATATCCATTTAAAATTAGATATTAAATCAATCAAAATTTATTTAACTAAATAATGTTAAAATATATTTTTTAATATAAGCTCACATTCTATTATAGCATTTCAATGTCTTTTTTTATGAAATACTTGACAAAGGAGATTATACCATATTAATATATTAGTATATGCTAATATTATGACTCGGTAAAAATAAGGAGATTATGATGAAAATAACGAAAGAGTATCAGGATGCAACGAGAAAAAAAGCGGAAATTTTAAAAGCGATCGCACACCCTGTAAGATTATGTTTAACAAGAAAACTTTATGAAAACGGTAAATGCAATGTCACTTATTTTACAGACTGTTTAGGAACAAGTCAGTCAAACATTTCTCAACATCTTGCAAAAATGAGAGATTTGGGAGTTGTTGACTATGAAAAAGAAGGTCAGACAGTATATTACTTTATTAATGATGAGAGTATAAAAAATATTATGAGTGTTTTGTTTGATGAAAAAAAAGGAGAAATAGAATGAAAATTATTATTGTAGGTGGAGTTGCTGGAGGAGCAACAGCAGCAACAAGATTGAGACGTTTAGACAACAGTGCGGAAATTTTATTAATTGAAAGAGGAGAGTTTGTATCATTTGCAAACTGTGGTTTACCTTATTATTTAGGTGGAGAAATAGCATCCAGAGATGCATTATTTGTTTCTGACATTAAAACAATTAGAAGTAAATACGATATTGATATTAGAAATTTTTCTGAAGTGACTCGTATCAATAAAGAAGAAAAAACAGTCGAGATTACCAATTTGAAAGATGGAACTAAATATACAGAAAATTATGATAAATTATTACTTTCAACAGGTTCTTCACCTTTTGTGCCAAATATTAAAGGAAAAGATGCTCCTAATGTGTTTACACTATGGAATATCCCAGACACAGACAGGATTTATAATTATATACAAAATAATAAACCGAAAAGAGCTCTTGTTGTAGGTGGTGGATTTATCGGTATAGAGATGGCGGAAAATTTAAGAGAAAGAGGTTTAGATGTAACTCTGGTAGATTTTGCAGACCAAATTATGCCCCCTTTTGATAAAGATATGACACAAATATTCGAAAATCACATGCGTACAAAGGGTGTTAATCTTATATTGAAAACAAGTTTGGCATCGATAGAAAAAGATGGAAAACTTGCTGTTATGAATGACGGAACAGAAGTGGAAACTGACATGATATTGCTTTCTATCGGAGTGCGTCCTAATTCTAAATTAGCAGTTGATGCATCTCTTGAAGTTGGAAGTAGTGGCGGAATCATCGTAGATAAACGTATGAAAACTAGTGACGATTCTATTTATGCGATAGGTGATGTGATCGAAATTTACAATCCTCTTTCTAAGTCGAAGGAAATGATTCCTTTGGCAGGACCTGCAAACAAACAAGGAAGAGCAGTAGCTGCCAATATGTTGAATCAAAAGGAAGAAACCTATGATGGAACAATCGGAACGAGTGTTGCCAAAATCTTTGACATGACAGCTGCTTCTACAGGCTTAAATGAAAAAGTATTAAAGAGTATGGGAAAAGAATTATGGAAGGATTACGGAATTGCATTGATTCATCCTATGAGTCATGCAGGTTATTATCCTGGAGCAACTCCACTTACATTAAAACTGCTGTTTAATATGACAGATGGATTGATATTAGGAGCACAGATTGTCGGTTTTGAGGGTGTTGATAAACGTATTGATACAATTGCTACAAGTATCCATTATCATGGAACTGTTTATGATTTAATCAAAATAGAGCTTGCTTATGCACCTCCGTATTCTTCAGCGAAAGATCCGGTTAATATGGCAGGATATGTTGCATGTAATATTATAGAAGGATTATCAACACCAATTACCTATGATGAATACAAGGAAAATCAAGATCAGTACACTTTAATTGATATTAGAGAAGAACCTGAATTTAGTATGTCAACTATTGAGGGAGCTCTTCTGATGCCTCTTACCAAATTACGTTCACAACTGGATAAATTAGATAAAGAAAAAGAGTATGTTACCTATTGTGCTGTAGGATTAAGAGGATATTTGGCAGAGCGTATCTTAAAACAAGAAGGATTCAAGGTAAAATATTTACAAGGTGGAATCAGAACCTTTTTAGAAAGGAAAAGAGATGTGAAAGTTACCAAAAGCACATCAATGATGTCTACAGATCAGGATAAGTTTGAAACTCATCAACAGGAAACTTATACCTTGAATGCGTGCGGTCTTTCATGTCCGGGACCAATTGTAAGTGTTTCAAAAAAAATGAGTGAATTGAAAGATGGAGATATTCTATCAATTGAAGCAACAGATCCAGGTTTTATGAATGATATCGGTTCATGGTGTTCAAATACAGGAAATCTTCTGATTGAAAAGTCGGAAGATAAAGGAAAATATATTGCAAAAATCCAAAAAGGAAGAGCTTTTACAGAGAGTAGTAAGGAACATGCAAAAGAAAAAACCATGATAGTGTTTGACGGAGATTTGGACAAAGCGATTGCATCATTCATCATTGCAACAGGAAGTGCAGCAATGGGAAACAAAGTCAATATGTTCTTCACATTCTGGGGACTAAACATCATCAGAAAAAATAAAAAAATAAATGTAAAAAAAGATATTATCGGTAAAATGTTCAGTATGATGATGCCTAGAGGTTCAAAGAAACTTTCATTATCTAAGATGAATTTTTGTGGAATTGGTTCAAAAATGATGAGAGCAGTTATGAAAAAGAAAGGAATCTCTTCTTTGGAAGAACTGATAGAAGAAGCAAGAAATCAAGGAGTTAAAATGACAGCATGCCAAATGTCTATGGATGTGATGGGAATTACTAAAGAAGAACTTTTAGACGGGGTAGAAATCGGTGGAGTTGCCTCTATGCTGGATGACAACGACCATTCAAATATGAATTTGTTCATTTAAAACAGAAAGAAAAATAGAAACTATGTGAATAAGAAAATGTACCAACAAACTGTACAGAAAAATGAAAACAGTTTGAAGGTACATTTTTTTATGGGAAGAAAAAGTTTTTATGTGTAAAAAAGAGATGATATTTAAAGTAAATTTAAAAGGAACTACAGCTTTAAAATAAGATGTAATTCCTTAAATTATTGATTTTAAATTTCATGTCCAGTTTGTTGGTATATGTTTATAATTCGTTAATCATTTTATCATATCTTAGTACATTTTTATCAGTAAAACCATCTATACCGTATACTCTTCCTCTATTTGAGTATTGCCATATTATCCATCTATCTTTTTCACTTATATTTGGATAATACTTAACATTTCTTATCCATAAAGGATTATCTACTAATTCATTTTCAATAAAATTCTTATAAGCCTTATAGTCTACATAGATTATTACAGTCTTTTCATAATATTTTTCTAGTATATCTATCATAGTCTTAAGTTCACGTAAAACTTTTTCTTTTTTATGTCTACTAGAAACTTCAACATCAATTATAGGGGGGAAGGTCCCTTTTGTTTTAGCAACTTTTGATATATAGTATTTTGCTTGTGCCATGCCACTACTTTGCATAGAAAAGAAATGATAAGCACCTACTTTAAATCCATTTTGTTGTGCCTTATACCAATTGTATGAAAAATCTTTATCTAAAAAATCTTTACCCTCTGTTGCTTTCATTAAAACAAACTTATATCTCTTATCAACTTTACTCCAATTTATTCTTGTTTGATGATGAGATATATCTATGCCATGAACCCTATATTTACTTGCTAATATATCGTTATGATATATATAACCTTTAACTTCTAAGTTAGCTAGTATTAGTAAAATATTTAAAGTAATAAGGAGTATTATAAATCTTCTTATATTCTTCATTATTTTATTACTGTCATTCCATTCATATATGGTACTAATACCTTAGGTATTGTTATACTTCCATCTTCATTTTGATAGTTTTCCATTATAGCAAGTAAAGTTCTTCCAACTGCAAGACCTGATCCATTTAATGTATGTACATAATAGCTTTTCTTATCTTCTTTTGATCTATATTTTATCATAGCTCTTCTTGCTTGGAAGTCTTGAGTATTAGAACATGATGATATTTCTCTATATTTATCTTGGCTTGGAACCCATACTTCTATATCATAAGTTTTAGTTGCAGAAAATCCTAAATCTCCACTACATAATGTTATAACTCTATAAGATAGTTCTAATTTTTGTAATATTCTTTCAGCACAGTTAACCATATGTTCTAATTCTTCATATGAATTTTCAGGTTTTACTATTTTTACCATTTCAACCTTATTAAATTGATGTTGTCTTATTAGTCCTTTTAGATCTTTACCACCTGAACCTGCTTCTTTTCTAAAACAAGCAGTAAATCCACACATATACTTAGGTAATTCTTCTTCTTCTAATATTTCTTGATTGTATAAATTAGTAAGTGTTACTTCGGCTGTAGGTATTAAATAAAGTTCTTCATCTGCTATCTTATACATATCATCTTCAAATTTTGGAAGTTGTCCTGTACCCATCATAATTTCTTTTTTAGCAAGTTGAGGTGTTAATATTTCAGTAAATCCATGTTCTATTGTATGAGTATCTAACATAAAATTAATTAATGCACGTTCAAGTCTAGCAGCAGCTCCTTTATATACTGTAAATCTTGAACCACCAAGTTTTGCACCACGTTCAAAGTCAAGTATATCAAGATTTACTCCTAATTCATCATGTGATTTAATTTCAAAATCAAACTTTTTAGGTTCTCCCCATCTTCTAACTTCAACATTATCATCTTCATCTTTTCCTATAGGAGTGCTTTCATGAAGTTTATTAGGTATAGTAAATAGTAAGTGGTTTAATCTTTGTTCTACTTTTTCTAATTTTTCATCATGTTCTTTTATTGTTTCACCAACATGTTGCATTTCTAAAAGTAGTTCATTAACATCTTTACCCTCTCTTTTATATTTACCTATAAGAGCACTTGCATCATTTCTTTTTTTCTTTAAAGCTTCTACTTCAACTAATATATCACGTCTAGTTCTATCAAGTTCTAATAATTCATCTAATGGATAATCACTATTTCTTGCATCTAAACTTTCTTTTATTATATCTTTATTTTCTCTAATAAATCTAATATCTAACATTGTTTTCTCCTTTTGTTAAATTTTCTAATATTATTTCTTTTTCAGTACTCATCTTGCTTTCATTTTCAAACTTAAGCTCTTTTATACCGTATTTTTTTACTAATGATATTTTTTTACCATATACATATTGATAAAGTTTTGTTGTATTAGTGCTAAAATATTTTAACATTTTATCATCTGTAATATCAATATATCCGTATCCGAAGCTTATAAAGTAAATGATTAAATTTTTTAATATATATTCATTATATGGAATCTTATCCATTAAATATTCAAATAAATATGTTTTTATAAGCTTATTTTCATCTAGTGATAAAAATGAATTTCTATAAAGCACATCAAAAAGCATATCCTTATCTCTTAACATAAGTTCATGTGCTAGTGATACAGTTTGATACTTATTATTACTAATAAGTGATCTAAAAAGTCTATCTTGTAGTTCATCTAAACTTAAATTTACATTTCTTTTTATTTTTTTATCTTTTTCAATAACTATATCTTTTAATG
>CAUVEB010000002.1:0-158823 GCA_963550915.1 uncultured Leptotrichiaceae bacterium | reverse complement strand
TGTTAACCAAAGGGTCGTTGGTTCGAATCCAACCGAGGACGCCATTTTTTTATACTAAATTGTTTCAAATAATGAAAAAAATTTTATTTAAAATATACAGTAGTTTGCATTTTCTTATGTATAAGCGATACTACTGTTTTTTATATCTCTAAAATCAAATTTTTGCTTACTTTTATTGTAAATTTATTTTAAAAGTGCTATCATGTTTTTGTAGTTAGAAATAGGAGGTAGTAAGTGTTTAATATTATTTCAAATGATATAAAAAAAGTGTTTTTACTTACATTTTATTATATAATCTTTAGTTTAGTATTAGCTTTTATCTTCAAAAGCCCTATATTTCTTTGTATAAGTATAGGAGCAACTACAAGTTTTTTTATAAATTTATTTTTACTTTTAGTAACATATGAGATAGTTTATTGTAATAAGGGAGTTTCTTATTCTGTTTTAAGATATATACTATCATGTCTTATTTATTCTCTTGTAATATATTTAGTTTTTAATATTTGGAGTAATAAATACTATGTTATTATAACAGCAATTAATTTTTTAAGTTTTAAGTATATTTTAAATATATATCACATAACAAAGAAAAATAAATAATAAGGCGGGAGCGTTATGTTAAAATCAAAATTTTTAAGAGTCTTATTAGGATTTGTCGCCATTACTTTATTTATTAATTTAATATTGGCACTTATATCTACATTTTTACCTGTTGAATTTCTAAAGCCACACGATGTTATTGAAGCACCACATGTATTTTATAGGGTTAGTATAGGGAAGTATATGCTAGCTATAAATCAAACGATAGTAAATACTTGGGTTATTATGATAATAATATCAGTAATACTTTTTTTAGGAACAAGAAAACTTGATGTAGAAAATCCTAATTTTTTTCAATTAGTATTAGAGCAATATTATAGGTTTATAGAAGATAGTTTTCTATCTAATTTTAAGGAGTATAAAGAAAGGTTTATGCCGTTTTTTGCAGCCTTATTCTCACTATTATTACTATCAAATATTAGTGTATTTATATTCCCATTTGCTATGATGTATGAAAAAATGGGTGGTAAGATACTAATAAAGCCTTTTTTTAGAACACCAACAGCAGATATAAACACAACTTTAGGACTCGCTATTATAGTCACTATAACTTTTGTAACTTGTCAGATAAAAAGACAAGGAATAATAGGGGTTTTAAAAGAGTTAAGTAGACCATTTGTATTTATGTTCCCAATAAATTTAATTGGAGAACTTGCAAAACCAATAAGTATATCAATGCGTTTATTTGGAAATATGTTTGCAGGATTAATAATAATAGGCTTACTTTATGGTATAAGTTTAAACAATATACTACCAAGTTGGACTTTTAACACTTTAAAAGGAAGTTTTTCATTTGCAGTAGGTTGGCCTGCCTTACTTCAAATATATCTTGACTTCTTTATTGGAGTTTTACAAGCATTCATATTCACGGTATTATCGTCTGTTTACATAGAGCAAGCTTTAATAGGAGAAGAAGAGGAAGAATAAAATAAAAAAGGATAACTAATTAGGAGGAAAAATGGAAGGAAATATAGTACAAGCAGCAGCATTATTAGGAGCTGGAATAGCAGCATGTGGAGGAATAGGAGCAGGACTTGGACAAGGGCTAGCATCTGCTTATGCAGTTGAAGCAGTTTCAAGACAACCAGAAGCAAAATCATCAATAATGAGTACATTATTTATAGGGTGTGCACTTACAGAATCAACAGGGATATTTGCATTACTTGTAGCATTACTTTTAATACTTTTAAAAGGGTAATATTAAAATAGTTGAGGTATAAAAATGGGACAAAATAATTTGATATCTATTGATTTATCTATGCTTATTCAAATGATTAACTTCTTTATTATGGTTTTTGTATTTTGGAAATTTTTTGGTAAAAAAATAGGTAAAGTTTTAGAGCAAAGAAGAAAAATTGCTTTATCTGAGCTTGAAAAAATAGAACAAGAAAGAGAAAAATTAGAAGAACAAAGAGTTGCACTTGAAAAATTAAGAAAAGAATCAAAAAGAAGAGCAAATGATATAATAATAAAGGCGGAGCGTCAAGCAGATGAAAGACGTGAACAAATAATATTAAATGCAAATACAGCAAGAGAAAAATCACTAATTAAAGCAGAAGCAGATATAGTAAAAATGAAAGAAAAAGCAAGAGCTGAGTTACAACAAGAAATAGGAGATTTAGCTGTTGAGCTTGCACAGAAGATATTAAAAGAAAATATTGATAAAAATGAAGAATTACAAAATAAGAGTATAGATAAGTTTATAACTGAAATAGGGGAATAGTATGGAAAATATGAAAATATCAAAAACTTATGCTAGTGCAATATTTAAAATGGCACAAGATAATGATCAAATTTTTCCTGTACTTGAAATGTTAGATGTACTTTTAAAAAGGGTAAATCAAGATGAAGATTTTAAAAATTTTCTTAGCTACCCCGTTATAAGTGATGCTGACAAAAAGAATATTATAAATTCTATATATAACGATATAAAGGATATGCCTATTGATATTTTAGATTACTTATTAGATAAAAAAAGACTTCAAGATATAGAAAACATTAGAAATGAATATGTCAAAATTTATTATGAGGTTCATAATCAACTAATAGTAACAGCAATTTTTGCAAAAGAAATATCAAAAGAGCAACAAGAGAATTTAGAGAAAAAATTAGAAAAAATGAAAAATAAGAAAATATTACTTCATATAGAGATAGATAAGGATATTATTGCCGGTGGAATTATTAAAATCCGTGATGAAGTGATAGACGGATCATTAAAATCACAAATAAAGAAATTTAAAAATATGTTTTAATGGAGGTAAAACCTTGAGTATTAAACCAGAAGAAGTAAGCAAAATTATACGTAGTGAAATAGAAAACTATAAAAGAAATGTTACTTCTACAAACGTTGGAACAGTCATAGAAATATCAGACGGTATAGCCAGAATATATGGTTTAAAAGAAGCAATGACAGGTGAATTACTAGAATTTTCAAATGGTGCAATAGGAATGGTTTTAAATCTTGAAGAAGATAACGTTGGAGCTGTAATTTTAGGAAGTACAAAAGGCATAAAAGAAGGAGACAGTGTCAAAGGTACAGGAAATGTAACTAGAGTTCCAGTTGGAGAAGAACTATTAGGTCGTGTAGTAGATGCACTTGGAAATCCTATTGATGGTAAGGGTTCTATAAATGCTACAAAATATATGGATATTGAAAGAACAGCATCAGGTATAATTGATAGAGCTCCTGTAAATGAACCACTTCAAACTGGAATAAAGGCTATTGACGGAATGATACCTATAGGAAGAGGACAAAGAGAACTGATAATAGGAGATAGACAAACTGGGAAAACAGCAATAGCAATAGATACGATTATAAATCAAAAAGACACAGATGTTTATTGTATATATGTTGCAATAGGTCAAAAAAGATCAACAGTAGTAAATATTGCAAAAAAATTAGAAGAAGCAGGAGTTTTAGAAAAAACAATAATTGTAGCAGCAACAGCCTCAGAACCAGCACCAATACAATATATAGCCCCATATTCAGGAGTAACTATGGGTGAATATTTTA
Source organism: uncultured Leptotrichiaceae bacterium (assembly GCA_963550915.1). Lineage (GTDB taxonomy): Bacteria > Fusobacteriota > Fusobacteriia > Fusobacteriales > Leptotrichiaceae > Caviibacter. Next base: position 155,210 of record CAUVEB010000002.1, on the reverse strand, counting down.
TGGATAAAGGTAAACATGTGTTAATAATATATGATGACTTATCAAAACATGCTGTATCATACCGTGAAATGTCATTACTATTAAAAAGACCACCTGGAAGAGAAGCATATCCAGGGGATGTATTTTATTTACATTCAAGACTACTTGAACGTTCTGCAAAATTAAGTGAAGAGTTAGGTGGAGGAAGTATAACAGCACTTCCAATAATTGAAACACAAGCCGGAGATATATCTGCATATATACCAACTAATGTAATTTCAATAACAGACGGACAAATATTTTTAGAAACAGACTTATTTAATGCAGGATTTAGACCTGCTATAAATTCAGGTTTATCAGTATCAAGAGTTGGAGGTTCTGCTCAAATAAAGGCAATGAAACAAGTTGCTGCAAGCGTTAAATTAGAACTTGCACAATATAATGAGCTTTTAGCTTTTGCACAATTTGGTTCAGATTTAGATACAGAAACAAGAAACCAATTAAATAAAGGTGAGCGTATAATGGAAATTTTAAAACAGGCTCAATATTCTCCATACAAGGTTGAAGAGCAAGTTTTAATCTTCTTTATAGCTACACACGGATATTTAAATGATATAGATATTGAAGATATAAAATCATTTGAAAAAGAAATATTAGAGTTTGCAAGAAATACATCAAATATTTTAGAAGAAATAAAAAATAAAAAAGAAATAAGCAAGGAACTTGAAGAAGAAATAGAAGAGTTTATTATTAACTTCAAAAAGGACTTTGTTCATTGATTTAAGAGGTAAGTATGTCAGCTAGTACAAAAGAAATAAAAGAAAGAATAAATAGCATTAAAAATTCAAGTCAAATTACAAATGCTATGAATATAGTATCTTCAACTAAATTTAAGAAATATCAAATACTAACATTAAAATCAAGAGAATATGCAAGAACTTTAGATGAAGCATTTGAAAACATAGTTGGAAGTGTTTCAGGTAAAAATCACGTATTATTTGATGGTAAAAAAGAATGTAAAAGTATAGGTTTAGTTGTAATGACATCAGATAGAGGACTTTGTGGTGGGTTTAATACTAATACCTTAAAAAAAATGCAAGAATATATCAATAGATTTACAAAACAAGGAAAAAAGGTATCTGTAATAACTATTGGTAAAAAAGCAAGAGATTATTGTAGTGATAAAGGTATTGATGTAGATAGTGAATACATACAGTTAATACCTGAAACTATGTTTGAAAAAGCAAAAACTATAAGTGAAGATATAGTTGATAACTATCTTGCAAATAAATATAATGAAGTTTATCTAATATACTCAAAATTTGTTTCAGTTATTTCATACAATTTACTAGATGAAAAGATATTACCATTTGAAAAAAAGGTTGAGCAAAAGAGTAATATATATGATTTTGAACCAAATGAGGAAGAAGTTTTAGTAAATTTCATTCCTAAAATGTTAAATATTAAACTTTATCAAGCTCTTCTTGAAAATACTGCAAGTGAGCATTCAGCTAGAATGACAGCAATGAAAAATGCAAGTGAGAATGCACAAGAATTAATAAAAAAATTAACATTAGAATACAATAGAATTAGACAAGCGAAAATAACACAAGAAATAAATGAAATAGTTGGAGGAGCTAAAGCTCTTTAGTTAGGAGGTGTTGACTTGGATAATAAAGCTAAGGTAATACAAATAATAGGACCAGTTATTGATGTAAAATTTGATAATGAGCTTCCTGAAATTTATGATGCATTAGAAATATATTATGAAGATAGAAAAGTTGTTGCAGAAGTACATTCACATTTAGGAAATAATGTTGTAAGAGCAGTTGCTATGACAAGCACAGACGGACTTATGCGTGGACTTGAAGTAATAAATACAAAAGCCCCTATAAAAGTGCCGGTAGGTAGAGCAACCTTAGGTAGAATATTTAATGTATTAGGAGAACCTGTTGATAATAAAGGAGAAGTTGTAACAGAGTATAAAGAGTCAATACATAAACAAGCACCAAGTTTTGAAGAACAAGGTAGCAGTGAAGAAATTTTAGAAACAGGTATAAAGGTTGTTGATTTACTAGCACCATATTTAAAAGGTGGTAAAATTGGACTTTTTGGTGGAGCAGGAGTAGGTAAAACAGTTCTTATACAAGAACTTATAAACAATATTGCAAAAGGACACGGAGGACTTTCTGTTTTTGCAGGAGTTGGAGAACGTACAAGAGAAGGTAGAGATTTATATAACGAAATGACAGAAAGCGGTGTTATAAACAACACAGCTTTAGTTTATGGTCAAATGAATGAACCACCTGGAGCAAGATTAAGAGTTGCTTTAACAGCACTTACAATGGCTGAATACTTTAGGGATAAACAAGGGCAAAATGTACTTCTTTTTATAGATAATATTTTTAGATTTACACAAGCAGGTTCAGAAGTATCAGCACTACTTGGAAGAATGCCTTCAGCAGTTGGATATCAACCAAATTTATCAACAGAAATGGGAGCATTGCAGGAAAGAATAACATCAACAAAAACAGGATCAATAACATCTGTACAAGCAGTATATGTTCCGGCAGACGACTTAACAGACCCAGCACCAGCAACAACATTTTCACACCTTGATGCAACTACAGTATTATCAAGAAATATAGCTGCACTTGGAATTTATCCGGCAGTTGATCCACTTGATTCAACATCAAGAATATTAGAGCCTGATATAGTAGGGCATGAACATTACAAAGTTGCAAGAGAAGTACAAAAAGTTTTACAAAGATATAAAGAATTGCAAGATATTATCGCTATATTAGGTATGGATGAATTAGGTGATGATGATAAGGTTACAGTTAATAGAGCTAGAAAAATACAAAGATTTTTCTCTCAACCTTTTTCAGTTGCAGAGCAATTTACAGGTATGAAAGGTAAATATGTGCCACTTAAGGAGACTATAAAAGGATTTAAAGAGATATTAGACGGTAAATATGATGACCTACCAGAACAAGCTTTCTTGTATGTAGGAACTATTGATGAAGCTGTAGCTAAAGCAAGAAAATTAATGGGTGAATAGTATGAGTATGCTAAGTTTAAAAGTTGTTTCTCCGATGGGTATAGAGTTTGAAAATGACAACGTAACATTTATTAAAGTTAAAGGTTCTAAAGGTGATGTAGGTATATTACCAAATCATATAAATTTTGTAACTGTCCTAGGTGAAGGACAAATGTTAATAAGACAAGGCAAAGAAAATGAAACATCATATTTTGTTTCAGGAGGCTTTTTAGAAGTTAGAGAAAATAAGGTTATAGTTGTAGCAGAAGATATCATATTATCATCACAAGAAGAGATAATAAGACTACAAAGACAACAAGCTATAGAAAAAGCAACAAAAGAAAAATTAAAAGAAGATAAGGATATACTTGGAACTAAAAAGAGAATTCAAGATAGTCTTAGAAAATAAAAAGGAAGTTCAACTTCCTTTTTATATGTATTTTAGTAGCTTATAAATATTCTCAAACTTATACTCTGGATTTATAGATTTCATAAATTCCTTTATAAATGAAACAACTTCTTTTAATGAATAAACATCAAGATAAATATTATCAATAATATTATTGTTATGTGAAGCCCGATTTCTTAAAATTCTAATTGCTGATAAATATGATATAAACTTAGTCTTTTTGATTTCATATATAGAACATAATTGTTGTAATATGCTATCATCACAAGCATCTAGTATATCTATTAATTCTCCCCAAGTAATTTCTTCAATAAATAGTAATATTGGTAAGTTTTCACTTTTATACTTATTCTTATACTTGTTTATAAACATTTTTTCATTATCTTCTTTTAAAATAGCTCTATTTTTATTTTCTAATTTTTTTCTTATCTCACTATAATTCTTACCTTGTTTTATCCACCATGTTGTATCCATATATCTATCAAGACCTTCTTTACCAAGAATTTTAGCAAGATTTATTTTAACAGATATTTCAATATTTTCTATTATATCAAGTAATATGAAACGTAGCTTTTTATCAAGATAAAATCTAGCAAGTATATCTTCAAAATATGTATTTTCATAGTACTTATTATTATGATTTAAAAACTTATAACCAAATTCTTTTAGTTTGTAATAACTAATATGTTTTAAAATGTTCATAGCCTTTTCTTTATCTTTAAACATCATGTTCTTAGCTTCAAGATAAGATATAAAGGCTTTTTCACTAAATAATTTTTTACTGTGAGCTATATATTTTTTTTCAAAATTTTTACAAAGTATTTCTAAATATTTTTTATCTTCTTCATTAAATCTATTTAATATAGGTGAATCTATATCTAAAACAGCTATAATTTCGTTGTTTTTAAATATGGGTATTACAATTTCAGAATTACTTGCACTATCACAAGCTATGTGAGTTTCAAATTGATGAACATCATCAACAACTATTGTTTTTCTTTGCTCCCAAGCAGTTCCACAAACACCTTTACCAAATGGAATTTTAGTACAAGCAGGTTTTCCTTGAAAAGGACCAAGTGCTAAAAAGTTACCTTCAACTAAGTAGAATCCAACCCAGTTAATATCTTTTAAATTTTGCATTAAAACAGCACTAACATTTGCCATTTTTGTTATTAAATTTTCATCATCACTAATGTATGCAAGTGCAGTATTTAAAATATTCTCATTCATTAATTTCCTCCAACTCTAGAGTATATTGTTCCCATAGTATAAGTAATTCTTGCTCTTCATCTTTTAGTTTTTTGATATTATCTTGTATTTCAATTAATTTTGTAACATCAGTTGCAATATTCTTATCAAACATTTGCTCTTCTAAATTTTTAATATCATCATTTATTTTAGAACATCTACTTTCAATATTTTGAGTATCTTTTTTTAATTTTGCAATTCTTCTACTTTGTTCTTTTTGTTTTTCGTAGCTAAGTTTACTATCAGTATTTGTAGTAATATTATTTTTCTTATTTAAACTTTCCTTGTAATCATCATAATTACCCTTAAATATTCTAAGTCCATTTTCATCTAAAATATATATTGTATTACATACACTATTTAAAAAATGTCTATTATTAGAAACCAAAAGCATAGTACCGTCAAATTGTTCAAGAGCATCTTCTAAAATCTCTATTGAATATATATCAAGGTGATTGGTAGGTTCGTCTAAAAGTAATAAGTTTGGCTCATTTTGCAGTAATTTTATAAACGACACCCTAACTTTTTCACCACCTGAAAGAGTTGATATTTTCTTTAATACATCATCAGCAGTAAATAAAAAGCCACCAGCAACAGTTCTTAGATATTGTTCTGTATAATTTATAGACGTATTTATTTCTTGTAATATAGTGTTTTCAGGATATAGATTTTGATGATCTTGATCATAATATCCAAGATCTACACGTGAACCAAGTATTATTTCTCCGCTATCAGCTTTTAAACCGTTTGTAATAATTTTTAAAAGTGTAGATTTACCTATACCATTTTTCCCTATAATTCCAACTTTTTCACCTTTATATAGTTTAAAATTAATATTATTTAACACTTTTTTATTATCAAAAGTTTTTGATATATTTTTAAGCTCTAAAACATTATCACCTGAAGAATTTTTAGCCTTGAATTTTAATTTCATTCTATTTGGATTAAAAATTGGATCATTTGGACTTTCAATCCTATCTAATATTTTTTGTCTACCTTTAGCTTGTTTTGCCATACGTCCGGCTCTGTTACGCTCAATATATTCTTCTAATTTTTTAATTTTTTCTTGTTCTTTTTCATATCTTTTCAGTTCGCCTTTTAATATCATTTCTTTTTGTAATATAAAATCTGAAAAATTCCCATTATATTTATATAGTTTTTTGTTTTCAAGTTCAAATATTTTGCTACAAACATTATCTAAAAAGATTCTATCGTGTGAAACTATTAAAAAAGCCTTATTGTATTTTTTTAGATAGTCTTCAAGCCACTCAATTGATACTAAATCAAGGTGGTTAGTAGGTTCATCTAGTATTAATAAATCTGGATTTTTAAGTAGTAATTTAGCTAGAGTAAGTCTTGTTTTTTCTCCACCACTTAATTCACAAATAAGGCTATTTTCAATGTGATTTAATTCAAGTCCTGTAATTACTTGCTTTACTTTGTAATCAACACTATATCCGTCAAGAGCTTCATATTTATTATTTAATTTTTCTATTTCACTTAAAATTTCATCAATATTTTCATTAAATTTAAGCTTATTATTTAAATAATTTATTTTATCTAATATTTCTTTTTCTTCTTTAAAAACTGTATAAAGTTCTTCAATAATAGTATTTTTTTGGTCTTCAAAATCATGATTTTGACATAAATAACCTATAACTATATTATTATTTACAAAAACATTACCACTATCTATTCTTTCTTTTCCAAGCATTATTTTTATAATAGTAGATTTACCAGCACCATTTAGTCCAATAAGCCCTATTTTATCTTTATTATCAATTGTAAAACTTATCTTTTCTAATATACTTTGACCTACAAATTGCTTTGAAACTTCATTAAATTGTACTAAATTCATAATTTCTCCTAGTATCTATTCTAATAAAATGATACTATAATTATATCATTATGTAAACAAAAAGAATCAGAAAAATAGGAAAAAGCAGTAAATATATATATGAATTAATTAAAAAGTTCCACAATAAAATGGATAAGTTGAAATAATAGCTTGTTGACATTGCCATTTTTCAAAGTAAACTAAAATTGAGAGAGAAAAAAATTTGGAGGTATAATATGAAAAAGATTCTTGAAAAATTTAAAAAAGACTTATTATTTGGAACAAGTCATATGATTCCATTTATAGTTGCAGGAGGGGTTTTATTATCACTTGCTGTTATGATGAGTGGTAAAGGAGCAGTACCTGAAACTGGTATTTTAAAACACATATCAGATGTAGGTATAGCAGGATTAACAATATTCCCATTAATACTTGGTGGATATATAGCTTATTCAATAGCAGATAGAGCAGCATTAGCTCCAGCAATGATAGGTACACACATTGCAGTTACTCAATATAAGACAGGGTTCTTAGGTGCAATTATAGTTGGATTTATCGCAGGTTATGTTGTATTATATTTGAAAAAAATACCTTTATCAAAGACATTTAAGTCTTTAGGACCAATATTTATTTATCCATTAGCAGGAAGTTTATTTGTATCATTTATAGTTATATTTGTAATAGGAACACCAGTTGCAAACTTAATGAATGCATTAAATGGAATGTTATCATCATTTAGATCATCTAGTAAAGTTGTTTTAGGAGCTATATTAGGTGGTATGACTGCATTTGATATGGGAGGACCAGTAAACAAAGTTGCAACATTATTTGCACAAACTCAAGTAAGCACACAACCATGGCTTATGGGTGGAGTAGGGGTTGCTATATGTACACCACCAATTGGAATGGCACTAGCAACATTCTTATCACCATCAAAATATTCTAAAGAAGAAAAAGATGCAGGAGTAGCAGCATTATTAATGGGTATGATAGGTATATCAGAAGGTGCAATACCATTTGCAGTTTCAGATCCAATAAGAGTTATCCCATCACTTGTTGTTGGAGGTATGGTAGGTAATATAGTTGCATTCCTACTTAATGTTATAAACCACGCTCCTTGGGGTGGATGGATAGTACTACCTGTTGTAGAAAATAAATTAGGATATATTATTGCTACAATAGCTGGTTCACTTGTAACAGCTGTACTTGTAAATATATTAAAATCAAGAAAAGCTACTGAAGAAAAACAAGAAGTTAAAGAAGAAGAAGAGAAAGAAATAGAAATAGAGTTTGAATAGTTATGGATTCTAACATAAAAGAAAGAATAATGAATATTCTACTTCAAAATGATGTTATAACTACTAGTCAAATTGCTACTATTACAGGTATATCGAGTAAAACTATAAGGAAGTATATAAAAGTAATAGAGCAAGAAGAAGATATAAACATCACTATGAAAAGTAGAGTTGGAATAATTGTTGATATAGATGATGAAAAAAGAAAAAAATTAAGTCAAAAGTATATAGAAAATATGAATGAGATAACACAAGAAAAGATAGAAAACTATATAAAATCTATTTTCTTTATGATAAATGACACATATACTATTTCATCGTTTGCACAAGATTTAAATTTAAACAATGCAAAAATAAATGGATATCTAAAGCAAATAGAAGTTTGGTTTAACTTTAACGACTTAAATTTGAAAAGAAAAACAAATAGAGGTCTATGGCTTGAGGGAAGCGAAGAAAATATTAGAAAAGCCTTTTTTAGATTTATTTCAAAGAAAAGAGAAATTTTAAATATATATGATTATCATTTAAAATATAGGCTTAAGTTTGATATAGACAAGGATTTAAAAGACAAGTTTGACATATTTTTTAGTGGAATTGATATAAATTATGTATATAACCAAATTAAATATATTGAAAAAGCTCTTAATGTTAAATTTACTCAAACTAGCTTTACAAACAACCTTATATATTTTCTAATAACTATCCAAAGAATCAAAATTGGTAAGAATATAGAAAGTAAGAATATAAAAGAATATAACAAGGATTTAAAAACAAGAGAATACCAACTTATACTACAAATATGTAGAAACTTAGAAAAGAAATTCAATATAAAAATTGGAACAGCAGACAGTAAGTATCTATTTTTAAATTTAATTATCTCAAAGTTTGTTGGTGAAGTTAAAAATGACGTTGTATATGAAAGTAAGCTAGAGGCATTAACTAAAGAGATAATAAATAATGTTGGTGAAATAGTACAAGTAGATTTTTCAAATGATAGTAAGTTATATGATAATTTAATTCATCATTTAAACGAAACTCTTATTAAGATAAACTACTATTTATCTATGCAAAATCCACTTTTAGATTCAATAAAAAAGGAATATTCAAGTCTATTTTCAGCAATATGGATATGTAATAATCTGTTTGAAAAATATTTTGGATATACTTTAACAGAAGATGAAATTGGATATATAACACTACATTTTTCAGTTGCAATGCTAAAAAATAAGGTGAAGATAAAAACTTGTCTACAAACAAATACTAATGAAGTTGTAACATACTTATTAGAAAACAAGTTAAAACAGCAGTTTAATGAGCTAGATATAACTTTAAATGTAGACTATAATAACATTAACAATTATGATTTAATTCTTTCAACATATGATTTAGAAAACGATAACTTTTTATTAATAAACAGCATATTAACAGATGATGATATTAATAATATTAATAAAAAAATATTTAATATAAAGAGTAAAAAATATAGTAATAGTAAAAGAAAAAATATTTTATACGAAAATACATTTTGCTTTATAGAAAATGGTAACAATTTTGAAGAAATAATGAAAAAATATTCTAAGTATTTAACAGAAAAAGATTATGTTAAATCTGGATTTTATGAAGATATAATCAAAAGAGAAAGAATAAATTCTACAAATATTGGTTATAATATACAATTACCCCATTGTAAAAGTACTTATGTAAAGAAATCATCTATTCTAATAATTAAGTTAAAAGACAGTATAGAATATAACGGGAATAAGATGAACATAATATTTTTACTATCAATAAAAAAAGAAGATGTTGAAAACAGTAAAGAATTTTTCAAAAAATTATACTATATAATAAATACAAAAAACAATTTAAAAAAATTCTATTCAATTGAAAAAGAACAAGAAATGAAAAACTTTTTTTGGGAGGAAATATAAGAAATGAATGAAATGCTAAATTCAAATTTGATTTTATTAGATTATGATGCAGAAAATAAAAATGAAGTTTTTTATAAAGCAGCAGAATTACTTTTTGAAAATGGTATTATAGAGTCAAAAGAACTTATGATAGAAGAATTACAAAAAAGAGAAGAAAGTGGAAGTACAGAGTTAGAGTTTGGCTTTGCAATACCTCATGCTAAATCAGAAAATATTAAAAGAGCAAGTATAGTATTTATAAGACTAAAAAAAGGTATACTTTGGGAAGAGAGCGAAGTTGATAATATATTTGTCTTAGCTATACCTAAAAAAGATCAAGTAGATACACATTTAAAAATACTTGTATCACTTTCAAGAAAGATTATGAAAGATGAATTTATAAATCAAATAAAATCATCTCAAAATAAATCTGAGATAGTAAATTTAATTATTAAGGAGAATTAGGATGAAAATTTTAGCAATTACATCTTGCCCTTCAGGTGTAGCACACACATATATGGCAGCAGAATCTCTTGAAAATACATTTTCTAAAGCAGGACATGAAATAAAAGTTGAAACACAAGGTCTTATAGGTATTGAAAATGAAATAACAAGTGAAGATTTAGTTGGTACAGACTATGTAATTCTTATGAAAGGTATGAACTTAAAAGGTGAAGATAGATTTAAGGGAATAACAACAATAAGAGTTACAGCAGGAGATGCTATAAAAAAAGCTGATCAAATTATGAAAAAACTTGAAGAACATTATAGTAAAAATAACTAAAAATAAGTGTCTAACGACACTTATTTTCTTTTATAAATCCTATAAATAAAATTATTAAATTTCTTTTCATAAGTCATATTAAATTTATCTTCAAAATGTGGGAAAAATGTATCTGCATCTTCAAAGCTAAGATCAACATGGCTAATATGAAGTGTATCGCAGTAATCTAACATTTGCCTATAAATACTAGCACCACCTATAACCATAGCATTATCATTTTCTAAAATACATTTATTAATATCTTTATAAACAACGATCCCCTCTACATTATCAAGGCTATCATCGTCTGTAATAACTATATTTTTTCTGTTTGGAAGAGCTCTTCCTATACTAAGATAAGTATTTTTACCCATTATTATAGTTTTACCTTGTGTTATACTCTTAAAATGAGCTAAATCTTCTGGTATATTCCATAACAGCTTATTATCTTTACCGATTTCAAGATTTTTACCTACAGCAACTACTATACTTAACATATTATCACCTTAAACCGCTACATCAAACTTAATAATTTCATCTGATACATAGTTTTCAAGTGTAATGTCTTCAAAACATAGTTCATCAAAAGGCTTATCAGCTATTTTTATACTAGGCAGTGTTTTTGGAGTTCTTGTTAGTTGTTCTTTAAGCCCTGAAATATGATTTTCATATATATGAGCATCTATTATAGTATGTGAAAATTCTCCAAGTTCATAATCACATTCTTTTGCTATCATCATTGTTAAAAGAGAGTAACAAGCAAGATTAAACGGTATACCAAGTGCAATATCTCCACTTCTTTGAGTTAGATGACAATTTAATTTATTACCCAACACATTAAAAGCAAAAGTATAATGGCAAGGTGGTAATTTACTTATACTTGCATTAGCAGGATGCCAAGCAACAACTATTAATCTTCTACCATTTTTATGATTAGGGTTTGTTTTCATTTCTTTTAAAGTTTGTATTATATATCCTATTTGGTCAAAACTTAGTGATCCATCTTCTTCTTTGTTTACAAAAGGATCGTTTTCATTAACAAAAACTTCTCCAGCTAATCCATTTGCAGGCACTGGATATCTTCTCCAAAATCTTCCGTATGCAGTTTCAAGTAGTCCTTCTTCTGTTGCCCAAGCGTCCCATATTTTACTTTTTTTTCTAAATTCCTTTATGTGTTCTTTACCACTTAAATACCAAAACAGTTCATGTAACATAGAGTTGAAATACATTTTTTTAGTAGTAAGTAGTGGATAACCTTTTGATAAGTCAACTTTATATGAATATGAAAAGCAAGAAAGAGTAGCAACACCTGTTCTATTTTCTTTTCTAACTCCATTTTTTAGTACATAATCAACTAAATCTAAATATTCTTTCATAATGCAATCCTTTCTAAATAAATGAACTTACAACACCTATTACAGCACCAAATAAAATTAAGATTATTAGACTTATACCTTTTAGGTATAAGTATATACTTAATATAAAAGTAAGAAAAATCAATGGTGAAAAAGAGTTAATTACTCCTGTTTGTATAATAGAGATTGTAGCAATCAGTATAAGAGCAACTATTGCTCCATTTATTCCATCTAACATTTTTAATACATATTTATTTTTTATACCTATAAACTTTAAAAATAGCATAAGTATAAGTATTTGTGGAGTTACAACTCCAGCAGTTGCAATTATAGAACCTAAAATTCCGCCAATCTTCATTCCTATAAAAGTTGCAGAGTTTATAGCTATTGGTCCTGGTGTCATTTGAGAGATTGATATAACGTGTAGCATTGTTGTTTCATCTATAAATGCATATTTTTCAACTAAAAACTTTTGTATAAGTGGCAAGGTTGCATAACCACCACCAAAGGCAAGTATACCTATTTGTAAGAATATCATATAAAGTTTAATATATATCATGCTATATCCTCCTTGCTAAAAATTAGCCCTAAACTAGCAGATATTATTAGTATTATAGCTATATGAATATTTAACATAAAACTAAGTATAAATGAAAATAAAAAAATTGACATATAAAAAACTCTTTTTTTATTCTTTAAAAGTTTTACTACCATTTTTATAACCGTTACAAGCAATACAGCACTTACAACAGCACCTATACCTTTTAACCCATTTCTTATATACTCATTACTTATAAAAGAAATATACGCATATGATATTAAGCTAATTACAAATATACAAGGAAGTATAGCTCCTAAAACTGCAACAATAGCTCCTAAAAATCCTTTTAGCTTATATCCAACTAAAAATGATGTTGATATTGCCATAGCACCCGGTACAGATTGACCAAGGGATACAATGTTTAACATTTGTTTTTCACCAATTAAGTCTAAATCATTTACAAATTTATCCTTTATTATAGGCACTATAGTGTATCCGCCACCAAAAGTAAATGCGTTTATTATAAATAAAGTATAAAATAGTTCAAAGTAACTTATATTTTTATCTTTCATACTCTCACCAATTAATACTACCATATGTTAAAAGTCTTTATCAATACCATTTATTTATAATTACATTAATACAAGTTATTATTAAAACTATCTCATTTATTGAAAATACTTTAATTATTTAATTTTATACATTAAAATTTTAATCTAATTTTAATTTAGAATATTACATCTAAAAAAATGCACTATTGCATTTTATATTGATAAAATATATAATGAATGAAAAATTAAGATAAATTAACCATTATTTAAAAAATAATTAGAAAGGATAAATCATGAAAAATGTTATAAATTTCATTTTTAAGAGATTGATCGCAAGTATGGTAACTTTACTTTTAGTAATAACATTAACTTTCTTATTACTTCATCAATTACCAGGTGATCCATTTCAAAGTGAAAAAGCAATACCACCGCAGGTAAAAGCTAACTTAATGGCAAAATATAATTTGGATAAGCCACTTAGCACACAATATTTTACATATTTAAAACAACTTAGTAAGGGAGATTTGGGACTTTCAATGAAAGAAAAGGGAAGAACTATAAATGCAGTTATAAAAAACAGCTTCCCAACATCAGCAGACCTAGGGGCAAGAGCTTTAATATTCGGTCTTGTTGTAGGTATCCCTTTAGGAATAATATCTGCACTTAATAGAGGAAAAAAATTAGATCATATATCAATGGTTATAGCAGTAATTGGTATATCAGTACCAAGCTTTGTTATAGCAGGATTATTACAACTATATGTCGTAAATATACATAAAGGACTATTTATAGATACTTGGCATTTACCATTTGGTAGAATATTACTAACTGGTTGGGATGCACCATCTAAAAAAATATTGCCAGTTATAGCTCTTGGATTTTTCTCAGTAGCACAAGTTGCAAGACTTATGAGAAGTAAGATGATAGAAATTATGGAACAAGACTATATAAGACTTGCAATAGCAAAAGGAGTTAGTCCATTTAATATAATAATGAAACATGCATTAAGAAATGCGATACTTCCAATAGTTACAACTATAACTCCGTCAATAGCAGGAGTTTTAACAGGGTCATTCGTAATTGAAACAATGTTTGGAATACCAGGATTAGGTAAGTATTATATAGGAAGTATAATTGATAGAGATTATACAATGGTTTTAGGAGTTACAATATTTTATGCAGCATTTTTAATACTTATGATTTTAATTATGGACTTGGTATATGCGTTAGTAGATCCTAAAATTAAACTTGGGGGAGGTAGTAATTAATGGCTAATAGATTTAACGCAAATTATGATAGAGAAAAATATACTACAGTCCCTGAAGATTTTACATTTGTAGGACCTGATAGAAGTAAAAGTGAAACAATATTTAAACCAAGTATTACATACTGGCAAGATGCTTGGAGAAGATTAAAAAAGAATAAACTTGCAATGTCATTTCTATTCTTTTTAGGATTTGGTTTATTTATTGCAGTATTTGGACAATTTTTAACAAAATATACATATTATGAACAAGATACAGCTATGAGATTTTTAAACCCTATTAAAGGATTTAAATCAGGGCATATACTAGGAACAGACTCTTTAGGACGTGACTTATTTGCAAGAATAGCACAAGGTATAAGGGTATCAATGCAACTTGCAGTTATAGTTGCTTCTATATGTGTAATAATAGGAACTATCTATGGTTCAATAGCAGCGTATTTTGGTGGATATATAGACATGATAATGGTTAGATTTATTGAAGTAATAATATCAATACCATCAATGATATATATAATATTACTTATGGTTATACTAGGAAATAGTATTAAAACAATAATAATAGCACTTTCTCTTACTCGTTGGCTTGGATACGCACTTCTTGTTAGAGGTGAGGTTCTTAAGATAAAAGAAAATGAATATGTTATGGCATCAACAGCCTTAGGTGCAAATTTCTGGTGGATAATAACAAAACACTTAATACCTAATACTTTAAGTGTAATAATTGTTAAGCTTACTATGGATATACCATCAATAATATTCTCTGAAGCTTTTCTAAGCTTTATAGGATTAGGTGTACCAATACCAGCAGCATCACTTGGAAATCTTGTATCAGACGGATTTAAAGAAATAAATTCATATATGTATCTATTTATGATACCGGCTGTTACAATATCACTTATAACATTATCATTTAATATAATAGGAGATGCATTAAGTGATGCATTAAACCCTAAGCTAAGAGATTAATAGAAAGGAATTAAAATGGAAACAAACAATATTTTAGAAGTTAAAAATTTAAGTGTTTCTTTTAATACCTATGCTGGAGAAGTAAAAGCATTAAGAGATATTAATTTTTCAGTAAAAAGGGGAGAAACACTAGCAATAGTTGGAGAATCAGGAAGTGGTAAATCTGTTACTGTACAAACAATAATGAGATTAATACCTATGCCACCAGGAGAAATAAAAAGTGGTGAAATAATTTTTGACGGAGTTGATCTATTAAAACTTCCTGAAAAAGAAATGAGAAAATATAGAGGTGGAAGAATAGGGATGATATTCCAAGATCCTATGACTTCACTAAATCCCGTAATTAAAGTTGGAAAACAAATAATGGAAGGGATAATGATACATAAAAAAGTTTCAAAAGCAAAGGCTAAAGAACTTGCAATTGAAATGCTAAGAAAAGTAGGAATACCTAAACCTGAAGAAAGATTTGAACAATATCCACATCAATTTTCTGGAGGTATGCGTCAAAGAGTTGTTATTGCAATAGCACTAGCTTGTGAACCAGATTTATTAATCTGTGATGAACCAACAACAGCTTTAGATGTTACAATACAAGCACAAATATTAGACTTAATTAATGAGTTAAAAAAAGAGCTTAATATAGCCGTTATCCTTATCACTCACGATTTAGGAGTTGTTGCAGAAACTGCTGATAATGTAATAGTTATGTATGCTGGAGAAAAATTAGAACAAGCACCAGTAAAAGAACTATTTAAAGATCCAAAACATGCTTATACTTGGGGGCTTTTAAAATCATTACCAAGACTTGATATGGATTCAAATACAGCATTATTCTCAATAGACGGAACGCCACCTGATTTATTAAATCCGCCTGTAGGAGATCCATTTGCACCTCGTTCAGAGTTTGCATTAAAGATTGAATACGAAAAGAAACCACCTATGATTGAATTGCCAAATAATCATTTTGTAAAATCATGGGTATATGTAGACGGAGCACCTGATATTAAATTTAATCCTGACGGTTCAATCAAAATGACTTTTGATGACGGAAGAGAAGAGATTATAGAAACAGAGCTTACTAAAGAAGGTATGAAATTTGCAAACATTAAGGAGGATAATTAATGGAAAAATTAATGCAGGTTAGTCATCTTAAAAAATATTTTCCTCTACAATCACAAACAGTCTTAAAAGCAGTTGATGATGTAACTCTTGATATATATAAAGGAGAAGTTTTAAGTCTTGTTGGAGAATCAGGAAGTGGAAAAACAACTTTTGGTAGAACCATATGTAAGCTATATGAAAAAACTTTTGGTGATATCCAGTTTGAAGGTAAGGATATTGATAAAATTTCAAAAAAAGACTTAACAAAAGATATACAAATGATATTTCAAGACCCACAAGCATCATTAAATCCTAGAATGACTGTAGGAGATATAATTGCAGAGGGTATGGATATACATAAGACATATGAAAATAGAAAACAAAGACAAGAAAAAATCTATGAATTACTTGAAATAGTAGGACTTAATAGAGAACATGCAAATAGATTCCCTCACGAGTTTTCAGGAGGACAAAGACAAAGAATAGGAATTGCAAGAGCTTTAGCTGTTGATCCAAAAATGTTAATTTGTGATGAACCTATTTCAGCACTTGATGTTTCAATACAAGCACAAGTAGTAAACCTACTTAAAAAGTTACAAAAAGAAAGAAAATTAACCTTGCTATTTATAGCTCATGATTTATCAATGGTTAAATATATCTCTGACAGAGTTGCGGTAATGTTTAGAGGTAAAATCGTAGAATTAGGGACACCTGATGAAGTTTACAATAATCCAGTACATACTTATACAAAATCCCTAATTTCTGCGGTTCCAATACCTGACCCAGAATATGTTAAAAAAGATAAAGTTAAACTTGATGAATCATATCTTAGAAGCCCTATAGGTACTATGTCTGAAATACCTAATGTTGAAGAAAATTCAGGGCTTGTAGAATATAGTGAAAATCATTATGTTGAAAAAAATTATTTAGATAATTTAGAAAATAAGTAAATATAAAAGGAGAAAAAGATGATTAAAAAATTATTTACCACACTATTTCTAGCATTTATGCTAATATCATGTGGAGCAGGAAGCTCAGACGATGGTTTACAAGTTTTAAACTATAACGTAGGAGAAGAAGGAAAAAGCTTAGATCCACAATTAACAACATCACAATCAAGCATGCAAATATTATCTTTCTTACAAGAAGGATTAGCAAAACTTGATGAAAATTTACAACCAGTACCTGCATTAGCAGAATCATGGGAAATTAGTGAAGACGGACTTACTTGGACTTTTAAATTAAAGCCAAACTTAAAATGGTCAAACGGAGATCCACTTACTGCAAAAGACTTTAAATATGCATGGATGAGAGCCTTAGAACCAAATAATGCTTCTGAATATTCATATATGTTATTCCCTATAAAAAATGCGGAAGAATTTAACTCAGGAAAAGCAAAAGCTGAAGATGTAGCAATTGAAGTTGTTGATGACTTAACATTAAGAGTAACTTTAAAAGCACCAACTCCATACTTTGATTCATTAGTTGCATTTGTAACTTATGTACCAGCAAATGAAAAATTTGTAAAAGAACAAGGAGATAATTACGCTCTTGAAGCAGGAAATCTATTATCATCAGGTCCATTTGTTTTAAAATCATGGAATCATAACTCAGATATGACTTTAGTTAAAAATGATAACTATTATGCTAAAGATGATATAAAACTTGAACAAGTTAATTTAAAATTCATACAAGACAGCTCAGCAGAATTAAATGCATTTAAAAATGAAGAAATTGATTTAGCAAGATTAACTGCAGCACAATATCAAGAATTTAAAGAAGATAGCAGAGTTCAACAAGTATTACAAGCAACAGTATGGTATCTTGAATTTAATGTAAATAACAAGTTCTTAAGCAATAAAAAAGTAAGACAAGCATTACTAATGGCTATTGATAAAGAAGAGTATATTGAAACAGTTTCACACGGTATTAATGTACCTGCATACACATTAACTCCAAAAAATGTTGGTATGATAGGATTAAAAGATGATTTCGTGGCTGAAATAGGAGATGTAGTACCTAAATTTAACGTTGAAAAAGCAAGAGCATTACTTGCTGAAGGTCTAAAAGAATTAGGACTTGAAAAAGCTCCAGAAATATCATTAATCTTAAATGATAGTGGTTCAAACAGACTTACAGGTGAAGCAATACAAGAATATATAAGAAAGAATTTAGGAATAGAAGTTAAAATTGAATTAATGGCATTTAAAGAAAGACTTGCTCGTATGCAAAGTAATGATTTTGACATAGTATTTGCAGGTTGGGGAGCAGATTATCAAGATCCGTTAACATTCTTAGACTTATTTGTAACAAATGGTGGAAATAACCATACAGGTTATGCAAACCCTGAATATGATAAGGTTATAAGAATAGCACAAACATCTGCTGATAAGAATGAAAGATTTGAAGCTCTTAAAAAAGCTGAATTAATACTTGCAGAAGATATGCCAATAGGAGTATTATTCCAAGTTAGAAGAAACTACATAGTTAATGAAAAATTAAAGAATGTTGTATTCCCAGCAGTTGGAGTAGATATCTTATTTAATAAATCATATAAAGTTAAATAAAAAGGAGGCTTTGCCTCCTTTATTATATCTCTAAATTCTTATCAAGTTCATAACCACCAAATAATAAAAGTAATATGTTAAATATTAAAAGTGTTGTTATAGTAGTAATATTATGTGCTAATGTTGACTGAAGATTATTTGATACTACACTAATTACAATAACTGCCATATATATAATAAATAGTGTAGGTAATATAGATACTGATATTAGTTTTTTGCTCTTAGAAATCTTATGTGTTAATATTGTAGAAATAAATGGAACTATAATAAGCAAGAATAAAAATAGTATTATAATAATAATAGAAGGCAGAATTCTTAAAATGTATAAATTACGTATATAAAATTTTATAAAATATTTAAAATCTACCAAGAATATCATATCTAAAATAGTAAAAGCGATAATATATACTACTTCAATTGCAATCTTTGTAAAAAATATAGTATAACCACTTACTGGTAATGAAAAAGTAAAATATCCCTTACTTGTATAAAGATCATCAATTATACTCTTATAATTCACATGTAAAAGTAAACCGTGTAGTGAAATACAAGTTAATACAACAAGTGAATTTAGTTGAAAATAAAATATTTCAAGTGATATTTTTGATGAAATTATAATATTACAAAGTAAAATACCTAAAAATATGTAAATATTTGTTCTAAGATTATTAAATAATTCATATTTAAAATATTTAAACATTTAAATTTCCTCCGTTTCTATATATTTTTTTATAAAATTCTGTAATAGTAATATTTTCTTCATTTCTAATTTTTTCAGCGTTGTATATTTCACTAACTGCACCATTTTGCATGAAAACAAATTCGTCAAAAATATGCTCTATATCATCGATTAAGTGAGTTGTTACAATAACACTTGCATCTTCATATATATTTTCAACTATTATTTTCAAAATATCTTCTCTTGTTATTACATCTACCCCTGCTATTGGCTCATCAAGTATATATAGCTTAGCATTTCTTGAAAGACATAGTATAAGATAAAATTTTTCTTTCATACCTTTTGATAAAGTTCTAATTTCTTGATTTTCATTAAGTTCAAGCTGTTCTAATAATTTATATGCTTTTTTAGTAACAAAATCAGCAAAAAAAGTTTCATATAATTTAATAGCATTTTTAATTTTCATATGGTCTGGCAATATTTCTTTATCTGATAAGAAACTTACAAATTCTTTTGTTTTTATACTAGGATTTAACCCGTCTATTAAAATTTCTCCACCACTTGGTTTTGAAAGTCCTGCTATCATTTTAAGAAGAGTTGTTTTACCTGCACCATTAGGTCCAAGTATAGCTAATATTTTACCTTTATCAAGGCTTAAATTAAGCTTATTTAATATTAAATTACCAGATAATTTTTTAGATAAATTTTTAATTTCTAAAATTTTACTCATTAATTATTCCCCTTTCAACAAGTATATTTTTTAGTTCATAATCGCTGTATCCCATTTTATGAATTTTATCTAAAAATTCATCAACACTCTTTTTAAGCTTATTATTTTTTAGCGATTCAATAACTTCTTTATCTTCAGTTATAAAAAAGCCTATACCTCTTTTAGTATATATTAGTCCACGCATTTCTAATTCTTTGTATGCATTTAGTACAGTATTAGGATTTACCGCATATTTTGAAGAGGCATCTCTTACAGATGGAACAGGATCACCACTTTTTAAAATACCATTTATAATCTGATATGATATAAGGTCGGAAATTTGTAAATAAATTGGTATTCTTTTATTAAATTCCATAAAACTCCCTCCAGTCATTGTTATAGTTATATAATACAGTATAAATGATTTATTTTCAAGAACATTTATTAAAATAAGTAAGATATTTTTCATAGATATATGATATACTTAAGGTATAAAAGTTGAAAGGATGAAAATATGAATAAAAAGATAAGATATGTATTAAATAAAATATTAGAAAATAAGAATGATGGTTTAAAGGTTGAATTTTTGTCAAAAGTTTTAAAATCTTTAATTATAAATAATAAAGAGCTTTATTTAAAAATAACAAAAGAATACGATATAGACGAATTAAACGAAGCTTTAAAAGAAGGCTCAAAATCTTATACTAAAAGATTAAATAAGGTACTTACAAAAGAAATGATATATTTCTTACTTCTTATTCTAGTTATATATATTACTCACAGATCTATTAATATAAATATAGATGAAAATTTAAAAGTACTAATGTCAATGAGTATTGCCCTTATATACATCATATTTAGAAGTGGAAAAATTAAAAAAATAGTTACAAATGCATCAGATAAAGATTTTAATGAAAAGCTAGATGAAAAATTTAGAGGTGAAATATATGATAGAATTAATAAAGAAAATTGAGAATAGTAAGAGCATTGATATAAATAAGGAAGTTAGAAAAAAAGACTTCACAGATGAAGAAGTCCTTATACTATCAACATATATAGTAAAAAATAATATATCGCTAACAAGAGAAAGTGAAGATGTAAAAGACTATGATAGTGAAATAAGTGATGAGTTAAAAGATTATTTAAAAAGTATAAGAAAAGGGGAGCATCTAGAAAATATAGAAGATAGTAGATATACAAAATGTCTTAATATTGGTATTATAGAGGCTATCAAAAATATTAAGCAAGGATACTCTATAACCGAACTTATAAACGACTCATATCTATATGTTGCACAGTTTATAACAAACTATTATGACAAGCTTTCTAATACTTATAGTGAAGAAAATTTACTTGAAATTTTAAGAATATATGTATTAATTAATCTTTTAATATGTCAAAAGAATATAACAAAAGATGAGTTTTCTGAAAAAATGGCAATATTACTTTATCTTGATATAAAAGAAGAACTTGAATCAGGAAAAGATATAGAAGAAGTATTAGAAAGTAAAGAAATTGATGAAGATTACTACAACATACTATGTAGCACATACAAAGATATATCTATTGATGATTTAGAAGATGTAAAAGAATATGCACAAAATATACAAGATGAATATAGTAGTTCTTATCAAACTTTTATGCTTACTTATCTTGAAGAAAATATTTTAATATCGTATTTAGGACTTGAGGGCAAAAAATACACAGAAAAAGAAATTGAAACTAGATTTAATATAAATTTTAAAGAACACTTTATAACAATACTAAGAAAATTAAGCGAAAACATATAAAGGAGACACATGGACAAGGAATACTACAAACATTTACTAGAAAAAAACAACTCGCAAGAAATAGATGCTGAAAATATGTGGGATACAAGAGCAGAGAGCTTTAATAAGGCACAACAAAATGATAAAACAGGATTTGCAAAAAATGTTACAAAACTTTTAGAAGAAAAAGACATATTAAAGGGTAAAGATGTACTTGATATAGGTGGTGGAAGTGGAAGATATGCACTTGAGTTTTCACAATTTGCTAAAAGTATCACAGTAACTGATATTTCAAAAAATATGTTAGATTTAGCACTTGAAAATGCTAAAAAACAAGATATAAATAATATTTATGTAGAAAAATTGGACTTTGAAAATGCAAATATAAAAGAGTTAGGTTTATATAAAAAATATGACTTATCTTTTTCATCAATGTGTCCGGCTCTTAGAACAGTTAAGGGTCTTGAAAATATGATAAAGACCTCTAAAAAATACTGTGTTATAAACCAATTTGTTAAAGACACAGATAATTTTAGACAAAATATATTAAGTAAAACAGGACTAAAAGATGATTATCACCCACATAATGACGGAGATGTTACAAATGCTCTTTTTAATCTTTTATGGCTAAAAGGATACAATCCTGAAATAAGATATTTAAAAAGTAGTATAAATATGAGTTTAACAAAAGATGAAGTTAATTTAAAATATCAAAAACTTTTAGAAAGAGTTGAAAAACATACAAATTTTAAAAAAGAAGATTTTTTAACAAATGAAACATTTGAAATAGTAACTGATACTATTTTAGCAGTCATTTTGTGGGAGGTATAATGAAAAAATATATTTTCGCACTTGTAATATTTTTTCTTACACTATACATATATGTTAGTTATATACAAAAAAGGTCATTATCAAGCTTTTTAATAGAAAAGTATTTCTATATAACTAATGCAAAAAAATATTTTGAGTATAGAAGTGAAGATGAATTAAAGAAATTACTTGATGATGCAGCAAAAAATACAGATAAAAGATATGTAGCTACTAAAATATCATATGAAATAGAAGATAAAGACTTACATAATATGCAGGTTTTAGTATGGAATGATAAAAAAGACAAAAATCAAAAAGTAATTTTTTACTTACATGGTGGAACGTATATAAATAACCTAGGAGCTTATCATTTTAAGGTTTTAGATAATATATCAAGAAAAGCAGATGCAAAAGTTATACTTCCGATATATAAGAAAGCACCAAGATATAACTATAAAGATGCGATAAAAGAGCTACTACAACTTTATAATACAGTTTTACAAGAAACAAATGCAGAAAATATAAGTATAATGGGAGATTCAGCAGGTGGAGGATTAGCCTTAGCACTAGCTTTTGAAATAAGGGATAACAATTTAGAAAAAGCTAAAAATTTAATCTTGTTATCACCATTTCTTGATGTTAATTTAGATAATGAAATGATAGCTGAATATGAAAAAAAAGATAGTTTTTTATCTTCATGGCTTGCTCGTGAAGTTGGTAAAATATGGAGTGAAAACGACACAAAAAATCCTTTAGTAAGTCCAATATATGGACATTTTGAAAATCTTAGTAAAATGTATATATTTACCGGTACTCATGATATACTTTATCCGGATATATTAAAATTTTCAAAAATTTTAAAAGAAAACAATATAGAGCATGAACTAATTACAAAAGATAAGATGAATCACGTATATGTGGTATATCCAATACCAGAGGCAGTACAAGCACAAGATATGATTTATAAAATAATAAGTGAAAAAGGAGTATATTAATGGAAATAAAAATAGCACCGTCTCTATTATCAGCAGATTTTAGTGATTTAAAAAATGAAGTTATAGCAATTGAAAAAGCAGGAGCTACACATTTACACTTAGATGTTATGGATGGAGATTTTGTACCTAATATAACATTTGGAGCATGCCTTATTTCTGCTATAAGACCACATACAAACTTAATATTTGATATACATATGATGGTTACAAACCCTGAAAGATACATAGAAGATATGGTAAAAGCTGGAGCTAACAGTATTACTGTACACGCAGAGGCGACTAAGCATTTAGACAGAGTTATAGATTTAATAAAATCATATAATGTTAAAGCGTGTGTAGCTCTAAATCCTGCAACACCAATATCTGTAATTGAAAATGTAGCAAATAAGCTTGATATGATATTAGTTATGTCAGTAAATCCAGGCTTTGGAGGTCAAAAGTTTATACCTTATGCAGTTGATAAAATTAAAAAATTAAGAGCCTTATACCCTAATATCGATATAGAAGTTGACGGTGGTATAAATAATGAAACTTGCAAATGTGTAAAAGAAGCTGGAGCAAATGTATTAGTTGCAGGTTCTTATGTTTTTTCAGGAGATTACAAAGCTAAAATAGATAGTTTAAAGTAGGAGTTAATATGTATAGTGAATTAGAAGAAATAATAGACGAGTTTTATAAGCTTTATTATAAAATAGAACAATTAAATCTTGATAGTACTATAAAATGTCTTACAACAAATGAAATTCATATAATTAATGCCATAGCTAAAGATAAAATTACTATGAATGACTTAGCAGATAGACTTGGAATAACTATGGGTACTATTTCAGTTTCTGTTAATAAACTTGAGAAAAAATATTTTGTATACAGAGAGAAAGCTTCTGATGATAAAAGAAAAGTATATGTGGAACTTACTAAAAAAGGTAAGTTAGCATATGATTTTTGCAATAACTTTAATACTAGTGTATTTGAAAAGGCAACAAAAAATATTGATAAAAAGGATTTAAAGCTATTTTGTAATGTGTTTAAGCAAATGACTATAAATCTTTATGAAATTAGAAGACAATTACAACCTGAAAGCTTATTTAAATTCAAAGTTTCAGATCAACTAATAATAGATGAAGTTCGTGGTAATAGAACTATGGTAAAATATTTAAGTCAAAAAGGTTTTGTTATAGGTAGAATAATTGAGATTACAGAGAAAAACAAAAATTCTATAACAGTAAAAATAAATGATAAAGAAAAAGTGATAAGCAGTGAAGATGCAGGATTAATATATGTAATAAAAAAAGGAGAGTAAAAGTGATATATTTAGATGGTATTGGATTTACATTTTTAGCAAAAGAAATAAAAGAAAAAATATTAAATTCAAGAATATCAAAAATTAATATATATGACTCTAATTCTTTTACTTTACAACTTACAAAATATAATCTGTATTTTGATAATAAGACAGAAGCTATAGTATATTTAAAAGATGATAAAATAGCTAATACACAGTATGAAATCCCTTTTATTTTAAGCCTAAAAAAATATATAACAGGTGCAATAATAAAAGATGTGTATACATACAATATGGACAGAATTTTAATTTTAGAACTTGAAAAACTTAATATGGTAGGAAATATTGAAAAATATAAATTAATATATGAGTTATTCCCTAAATCGTCTAATGTAGTACTTATAGATGAAAGTAACATAGTTAAGGCTGTTATGTATGTAAATATTAAGCTTAAAAGACAAATACTTACAAACTTAAAATATGTCTATCCGGATAAAGTAAGTCCGTATGGTAAGTATATGCAAAATATTTGTGATGAAAAAAAAGAACAGTACACAAAAACATATACTCCAGTCTTATACTATAATAATTTATTTAGCTATAATAAATTTTTAGACTTAGATTTTATAGAGTTTGATAGTCTAAATCAAGGTCTAAATGAATACTTTAGAAGAATTAATGAAACTAGTGTTATAACAAACAAGAAAAAGCCATTAATTAAGCATATTAATAAAAATATATCAAGACTTACAAAGATACTTATAAAAAATAAAAAGGATATAGAAGATAATAAGGGATATGAAAAATATAAGATATTAGGAGATTTATTAGCTTCAAATATATACCGTGTAAAATATCAAGATGAAAAAATTGAAGTTTTTAACTACTATACAAATGAAAATGAAGTAATTTATCTTGATAAACAGTTATCACCTTCAAAGAATTTAGAGAAAATTTATTCAAAATATGCAAAGGCAAAAAGAAGAGAAGAAAGTCTAAAAAATAGAACTTCTGATATTAATATAGAGCTTAATTATTATAATGAATTATTACTTTTTGTACAAAATGAGAAAGATTTAATTGGTCTTGAAGAAATTGAAAAAGAATTAGGACTATTAAATAAAAAGATAAAATCAACTAAAAATCAAAAAAGACAATTAAAAAGTATAGAATATAAAGGCTATACAATATATATAGGTAGAAACAATATAGAAAATGATAAACTAACATTTGAAATTGCAAATAAGAATGACTTATGGTTTCATGCAAAAGATTTACCTGCATCACATGTAATATTAGTAGGTAAAAATCCTAGTGAAGATGTAATTTATTATACAGCTAAAATAGCTGGTGAGCATTCAAAATCAGATGGTCATATAGAAGTAGATTACTGCCTTATTAAAAATGTAAAAAAAATAGCACATGCAAAAAAAGGTCAAGTAACATATACTAATTATCAGACAATAAAAGTGTAATAAATTAAAGAGAAACAGCTAATACTAAGCTGTTTTTTTGTTACTATAGTTGACTAGCTAAAAAAATAAGTTATACTATATTATATTATAAAATTGGAGGCTTTAGAATGAAGATATATGATATTGAAAGTATTAGGAATATTGCAATCTTAGGACAGACTGGAGCAGGTAAAAGTAATTTTATTGAATCACTTGAGTATACTGTTGGACTTACAAAAAGAATAACAAACCCAACTGATGAATCAAAAATGTCAAGCACTACAACTTTAAATTCACTTGAATATCAAAATATGAAATATAATTTCTTAGATATTCCAGGGTATTCAGATTTTAGTGGAGAGCTAGAATCAGGGCTTACAGCTTGTGCTGGAGCAATTATTGTAGTTGACGCAACAAGTGATGTATCAATAGGTACTGAAAATGCTTTTGAAGTAACTGATGATAGAAAAATACCTAAATTTGTATTTGTAAATAAAGTAGATAGTGATAAAGCTGATTATGATAAAATAATACGTGAATTAAAAAATAAATTTGGTAAGAGAATAGCTCCCTTTCATGTACCATGGGGTAAAGCAGATTCATTTAAAGGTCATATAAACGTTGTTGACTTATTTGCTAGAAAATACAATGGTAAAGACTGTGAAAATGCTCCTATGCCAGATGATATTGAAGTTGAAGAAATACGTAATATGCTACTTGAAGCTGTTGCAGAAACTTCTGAAGAACTTATGGATAAGTATTTTGCAGGTGAAGAATTTACAACTCAAGAAATACATGTAGGACTTAGAAAAGGTGTATTAGACGGTTCTTTAGTTCCTGTTATATGCGGTTCAAGTTACAAGAATATAGGTATACATACTACTTTTGATATGATAAAAGAATATATGCCATCGCCTCTTGATAATGTAAAAATAAATAGTTCTGTAAAAGAATTTACAGCACAAATATTTAAAACAGTAATAGATCCGTTCTTAGGAGTATTATCTTATGCTAAGGTAATATCTGGAGAATTAAAACCTGACACTGAAGTGTATAATATAAATAAAAATGAAACTGAAAGAATAGGTAAGATATATACTTGGGTTCATACTGATTTAGTTGAATTACAAAAAGCGGTAGTTGGAGATATAGTTGTATTTAATAAATTAAATTATACGAAAAATTCAGATACTTTAAGTATTAATCCAAAAGCAAATGCATTACCTGAAATTAAATTCCCTAAAGAACAAATGCTAGTTGCAATTGAACCTGCAAATAAAGCAGATGATGATAAGATTTCAAATGCTCTTCATAAATTAAGAGATGAAGATTCATCATTTTATTGGAGAAGAGATCAAGAAACAGGACAAACAGTACTTGGAGTACAAGGTGAAATACATGCTAACACTATAATTAATAAACTTAGCAAAAAATATGGTGTTAAAGTTTTAACAACAGAACTTAAAGTTCCTTATAAAGAAACAATAAAAGGTGTATCTGATGTACAAGGTAAGTATAAGAAACAATCAGGTGGACACGGACAATATGGTGATGTTAAGATAAGATTTAGTCATAGTGAAGATGAAAAATTTGTATTTGAAGAAGAAATTGTAGGTGGAGTTGTACCTAAATCATATATACCTGCAGTTGAAAAAGGACTTGTTGAAGCATTAAAAGAAGGAGTTCTTGCTGGATATCCTGCAACAAATATTAAAGCAGTGCTATATGACGGTTCATATCACGATGTTGACTCATCAGAAATGTCATTTAAGATAGCAGCAGCAATGGCGTTTAAAAAAGGAATGGAACAAGCAAACCCTGTGTTACTAGAGCCTATTATGGAACTTAGAATAACTATTCCTGAAGAATATGTAGGGGATATTATGGG
This sequence comes from uncultured Leptotrichiaceae bacterium, assembly GCA_963550915.1. GTDB lineage: Bacteria > Fusobacteriota > Fusobacteriia > Fusobacteriales > Leptotrichiaceae > Caviibacter. The sequence goes on along the minus strand of CAUVEB010000002.1, from coordinate 126,798 downwards.
AGATATCAATAAAAAACGTGGTAGAGTTTTAGGAATGGAAAGCTTAGGTAATAAACATTTAATTGTAGCTAATGCTCCAATGGCTGAAACATTTAAGTATATTAATGACTTAAAATCAATGACTCAAGGTAGAGGATCTTTTGAAATGGAATTTGAAAGATACGAAGAAGTACCTTATGACATAGCTAAAAAAATAATTGAAAAAGCAAATAGTGAAAAATAATGAAAAAGGTATCAGTTAAACTGATACCTTCTGTATTTATTCACCCATTACAAGTCTTTGTGTATCTAATGCAATCATTAATTCTTCTGCAGTTTCTATTTTATAAACTTTAACTTTTGAATTAGGTTTTGAATATTCAACAGTTCCAGAAATTCTTTCTTTGTTCTTTTCATAGTCTAATTCAACACCTAAAAATTCAAGATCTTTACAAACTCCTTCACGAACTTTTGCTGCATTTTCACCTATACCACCAGTAAACACGATAGCATCAAGTCCACCAAGTGCTATAGTATAAGCTCCTATAAAGTTTCTTACTCTATAACAGAACATTTCATAAGCAAGTTTTGCTCTTTCTTTTCCTTCTTCCATACCTTTTTGTATATCTCTAAAGTCTGAACTTTCTCCGAAAATTCCTAAGAATCCAGATTTCTTATTAAGTCTGTTATCTGTTTCAGCAACAGTTAAACCTCTTTTTTGCATAAGGAATAATGGTATAGCAGGATCTAAATCTCCACATCTTGTACCCATCATTATACCACCTAGAGGAGTAAGTCCCATTGATGTATCTATTACTTTACCGTCTTTTACAGCTGAAATTGAAGCACCATTTCCTAAGTGACAGATAATAAGTTTAGAATCTTTTTTATTGTTTAATTCTTTTATAGCTTGCATACTCACATATTTATGAGATGTACCATGAGCTCCATATTTTCTAACCTTAAGTTCTTTGTAATCTTCTAAAGGTAATGGATATGTAAATGCGTAGTCAGGCATTGTTTGGTGAAATGAAGTATCAAAAACTGCTACATTTGGTTTACCAGGAAGTAATTCTTGCATTACTTTTACACCCATAATATTAGCTGGGTTATGTAATGGAGCAAGTTCAATTAATTCTTCACATTTTGCTATTACATCATCATCTATAATTACAGAGTCTTTAAAGTATTCTCCACCATGAACTAATCTATGACCTATAGCATCTACTTCATCTATAGTGCTAATAACACCATATTCTTTATCTTGAAGAGCTTTTAATACAACTTCAATTGCCTTATTATGTGTTGGCATATCTTCTGGTTTTTCTTCAAACTTAAAGTTAGTTACAAGATTTTTATATGTAAAAATTTGGTTACTTATACCTATTCTTTCACAAACACCCTTTGCTAAACTTTGTTTAGTGTCTGTATTTATTAATTCAAATTTTAGTGATGAACTTCCACTATTTATTACTAATATTTTCATTTTACTCTCCTTCACTTGCAGTTACAGCAACTACACCTACTATATCATCTACACTACATCCTCTTGATAAATCATGAACAGGTTTTGCAAGACCTTGAACGAAAGGTCCTAATGCTGTTGCTTTACCAAGTCTTTGCACTAGCTTATATCCTATATTACCAGCACTTAAGTTAGGGAATATTAGAACGTTTGCACGACCTGCAACACTTGAATCTTTTGCTTTTAACTCTGCAACTTCTGGAACTATTGCTGCATCAAGTTGTAATTCTCCGTCAAATTCAAAATCAACATTTTTTTCTTCAAGTAGTTGTTTTGCTTCTCTCATCTTAGTTACAACATCACCTTCTGCACTTCCTTTAGTTGAATATGTTAAAAGTGCAACTCTTGGTTCTTTTATTTCTGCTATTTTTCTTGCTTTTTCAACTGCTGATATTGCTATATCTGCAACTTGACCAGCTGTTGGATTAGGTATAACAGCACAATCAGAGAAAATTAAAATACCGTCTTGTCCATAAGTGTTGTCATTTAATAACATTACAAATGAACTTGATATTGTTTTAAGACCTGGTTTTGGACCAATAACTTGTATAGCAGCTCTTAATACTGCAGCAGTTGGAGAGTTTGAACCTGCAACCATACCGCTTGCATATCCATTTCTAACTAACATAGCACCAAAGAATCTTGGTTCAGAAAGTATAGTAGCACGAGCCTGTTCTAAAGTCATACCTTTTTTAGCACGAAGTTCAGCTAATTGAACTGCAAACTCTTCACTTTTATCAAATGTTTTTGGATTGATTATTGTTGCTTTTGAAATATCAACTCCATATTTTTTTGCATCTTCATTTATTTTGCATTCATCACCAACAAGAATAATATTTGCAAAATCTTGCTCTATAACTTTAGCAGCTGCTCTTATTACTCTTTCATCTTCTGATTCAGGAAGAACAATATTTTTTTTGTTTTCACGAACCCTAATTTTTAATTCTTCAATTAAATTTTTAGACATAACTAGTTACTCCTTTATTTATCAAATATTTCTTTTACAAATTCATTAGCATTAAATGGTTTTAAATCATCAATTCCTTCACCTACTCCAAGAAATTTTATAGGTTTTTTAATTTCTTCAATTATTGGGAATATGATACCACCCTTAGCTGTACCATCATATTTTGTTAGTATAATACCGCTAAGCTCTGTTACTTCATTGAATATTTTAGCTTGTTCTAATCCATTTTGACCTGTTGTAGAATCAATAACAAGTAATGTTTCAATGTTTGCAACATCTTTTTTAGAATAAACTATTTTTTTAATTTTTGATAATTCATTCATTAAATCAGTCTTATTATGTAGTCTTCCTGCAGTATCGATTATGGCAACATCTACATTTTCTTTTGTAGCGTAGTTTATTGTATCAAACACTACAGCAGCAGGATCAGCTCCTTGTTCTTGCTTAATAAGTTTAACTTTAACCCTATTAGCCCACATTTCAAGTTGTTCTATGGCAGCAGCTCTAAATGTGTCTGCAGCACCAATTACTATATTATATTCTTGTTTTTTTAACATATTTGCAATTTTAGCTATTGAAGTTGTTTTACCAACACCATTTACTCCAATAACAAGTATAATATTTAACTTATTTTTTTGTATATCAAGTGTCATATTATCAAAGCTAACTAACTTTTCAGTTAAAATATTTTCAAGCTCAATATACATTTTATCAGATTCTCTTATACTTTTTGATGATACACGTTTTTCAAGATCTTCAATTATACTCATACTAGTTTTAATACCCATATCCGACTTTATTAAAAGCTCTTCTAATTCTTCGTATAGTTCATCATCAATAGGCTTGCCTACAAAAAATTCTTTTAATTTTGCAAAAAAGCCCTTTTTAGGTTTTAATAATGACATTTTACTCTCCCTTATAATCTTTTTCAGCTTGAGATTTTTCTAAATAATATGGTACAACACTTGCAAAGTCTTCTTTTTCAAGTAATCCATTTTTATACATATCATAATAAACTCTGCTATCAATTAAAAGCATATTTTTGTTAGTTTTAACAAGCTTATCATGTGCTATATCATTTTTATAATTATTTAAAATATCCCCTGAATAAACTATAGGCATATCATATTTTTTCATATCTTCTATTACTTCATAAATATTACCTATGCTATCTTCTACTTCTTTTACTCCGTTTATATGTACGTTATAGTATATTTTACCTTTTCTTGAATCAATACCACTTACAATTATAGGGGCTAGATCTTTTGCCATATAGTATAAGGCATCAAGTTCACAAACAGTATATAGCTCTACATTATTAGACATACTATACATACCTTTAATAAGAGCCATAGCAATTCTAACACCTGTAAAAGAACCAGGACCTTTTGATAATATTACAGTATTTACTTCGTTTATATCTTTACCAGTCCACTCAAAAAGCTTTTTAACTTGATCAACTATTGTAGTAGAATGAGTTTTAATTACGTTTATATTTATACTTCCTATCATTATATCATCTTCAAAAAGAGATATACTAGCAAGTTTAGTCGAAGTTGTAATTGCAAATGTCAACATATTCTTTTTCACCAGCCTTTAAATTATATATAGAAATATATCTTGTATTTTCACCATCGTGAGAAATTTCAAAATAAAGTGCATTATGTGGAACATTATTAGGTATTAAATTTGCCCATTCTATAATAGTAAGTCCTTTTTGATCTATATAATCAAAAAAACCTATATCATATAAATCATCTTCATTTGATATTCTATAAACATCAAAATGATATATATCTATATCCGTGTTATATTCTATTAAATAAGTGAAAGTAGGGCTTTTGACAGCAGTTGTAACACCTAAGTTTTTAAGTAGTCTTTTAGCAAATGCAGTCTTACCAGTACCTAGATCTCCAATAAGAGCTATACACATGCTTTTACCCTTGTTTTTACTAACTATATCGCTTATATCATCAATAACTTTATTTATCTTATCAAAATCTAATTTTTCATTAATAAATTTCATTTTACACCTCAGACTAATTATACCATAAAAAAGAGTAGTTAAAAAGTTAAAATCAAAATAAAAAAAGCTAGTAGAACTTACACTCTACTAGCCTCATTTATATACTAATTTTTAATACGGCAACCACTTTCTGTTTTGCCCATTTTTTTATGTTGTAAAAACTCATTTAAAGCTTCTTTTAATTGTTTTAATTCTTCTTTAATTTTGCTGTTTTCTTTTCTTATTTCTTGATTTTCTTTTTCAAGTTTACTTATCTTTTCATTTGCCATGCTATTTTCCATAGTATTTGCCATTACAACAGGTTTAGCTTTGTAACCAAAATTAAGATTAAATCCAGCACCAACTGAAACTTGATTTCCTGTATCAAGTCCTGCACTTACTTTGTAAATAAAGGTATGTGCCTTATTAGTTCCGCTAATACCTAATGCAAATCCACTTTGTCTATTGTAATTTGCTAAGCCAAATCCTATTGAGAAAACCTTATCATTAGCAACTTGTGGTATATTTGCCATAGCTACGCTAGCAGCTATACCTGCAGAAAGATTTTTAGATACTATTTGTAGTTGATCTTCTGTTGCAGCTCTTCCTGAAACAATATTATCCATATCCCAAGTAGTGTTAGTAAGCCCTGATATATTACCATTTTGACCATCAACATTAACCTTACCTAAGTCAACATTACCAGTATTACCGTCAAGTTTGATTTTACCACCAACAGAAACTGTACCTGCAGCACCATCAAATTTTAATTGTGTTTTAGGATCATTACCAAGAGTTAAAGTCCCTTTATTTCCGTCAAGAACAGCCTTATCTCCTGCACTAATAGTTCCTGTAGTACTATCTAGTGATATTTTTTTAGTAGCATCTTTACCTAAATTTACTTTTTCATTTAATTTAAAATTAACTTCTCCGTTTTCTTTAGATTCAGTTACAATGTTACCGTCACCTGTGAAGTTTAAACCGTCAGTAAGTTTAGTAGTTTTTTCTCCTCCGTTTTGACCCTTGTATTTTAATGTAAGTTTTTCAGTTTCTTGTTTTGTATGTTTATGTAAAGTGTCTCCTGTAATAAGACCTTTATTATTTTCTTCTGCTTTTCCGTCACCTAATGCTTTTTGCCAATTTTCCTTTTTAAAAGCCCCGTTATTTTCAGCACCAAATTTTTCAGGATCATTTGCTAAGTCATAAAGTTGTTTACCAGTAACGGCTTCATTTGAATTTTGACTAACTTCTCCATTTTCAACATAAACTATTTTTCTTTTCTTTTCATCAGAACCAACAGATAAAGCATTTTCTTTTGCTTTAGACTTATTACCTAAAACAATACCGTCTTTAATGTCATCAATAGTCATGTTTGATCCAAGAGCAAATACATCGTGACCTTTATCTTTGTTTTTCCCTGTGTTCACATTAATATTATTCCCTATAATATATGAATTAGAACCGTTTACCTTGTTGTTTAATCCAAAAGTCCCAGAAAAATCACCGTTTAATTCATTGCCACGACCAAAAGCCGATAAACCTTTACCATTACCAGTATTTCCTTCTCCTTCACATGTGTTTTCAGTCCCGTTAATTACACAAGGAGCTGTGTATGTGAACATAGATCCTGTTACAACTAGTAATGCAAATACCCACTTGTATTTCTTTAACATATCAATACCCCCAATATTTAATTTGATATGCAAGCGATTGCATAAATTTCTATGAGGATACCTTAAAAAAGATATAAAGCAAGGAGTGAATATCATTTTATCCTCATTTTTATTGAATAAATAGAAACTTGATTTTTTGATTGTACTAAAAATTAGAATACATAGACAAAAACTGTTATGTAACTAAGTTAAAGATATATGGGTAAAAAATTAAAATGACTTTATAAAAAAAATTACATATGGTATAATAAAAAGGTAGAAAATATATAAAAATAAGGGATAAATATGTATTTTAATATACAAATTGATAAACAGAATATGTTATTTACATACTCTTATCATCAAGATATAGAGCTTGGAACTTTTTGTGTTGTTAATTTTAGAAATAAGGAAGTTATTGGTGTAGTAGTTGAAAAACAAGAACTTACAAATACTAAATATGAAATAAAAGAAATAGTAAAAGTTTTAGATAAAAAACTTGATAATTCTCTTTTTAAACTAATAACTTGGATGCATGACTACTATATAGAACCATATGGTCATTTATTGCCATTAATATTAGAACCTAAGATAGAAGTAAATAGCAGAAAATCAAAGAAGATTAGTGCAGTAAGCGAAATACCAGCTTTAAGTGCTGAGCAAGAAAAAATAGCAAATGATATTGAAAATTCTTCTAAAAATATACACCTTATTTATGGTGTAACAGGTTCTGGTAAGACCCATGTGTATATTAGACTTATTAAAAAAGCTTTAGAACAAGATAAGTCAAGCATAATACTAGTTCCTGAAATTACATTAACACCACAGTTAATATCAAAGCTTGAAAGTTTTTTTGGAAGTAAAGTTGCTTTATGGCATAGTAAACTTACTGAAAACAAGAAAAAAACATATTATAAAGAGCTTGAAAGTGGTGAGAAAAAGGTTGTTTTAGGTACAAGATCAGCCCTATTTTGCAATGTTAAAAATCTAGGTTATATTATTATAGACGAGGAACATGAAAGTTCATATAAGCAAGAAGATGCACCTAGATATCATGTAAAAAATGTAGCAATAAAAAGAGCGATGATTGAAAATGCAAAACTTATACTAGGAAGTGCAACACCCTCTTTTGAAACTTATTACCAAGTAAAACAAGGTCATATAGTTGAGCATAGGCTTGAAAATAGATATAATAACTATAGTATGCCAAGATATGAAATTGTTGACTTAAATGATGAAAGAGAACTTTTAACTAAAACATTAATAGAGAAAATAAACGAAAAAATTGAAAACAAAGAGCAAGTAATAATACTACTAAATAGAAAAGCACATTCAATAATAGTAAAATGTGATAGTTGTAATCGTACTTTTGAATGTGAAAAATGTTCTACAAAACTAAGCTTATATAAATCAAATGTATTAAAATGTAATCAGTGTGAAACAAAGTATAAGTATAATAGTGTTTGTAAATACTGTGGTAGTGATAAGATAATAAAGCTTGGAATGGGAACTGAAAAACTAGAAGATAAGCTTTGTGAAATGTTTGATAGTGAAAAAATTCTTCGTATGGATTCTGATACAATGAATACAAACAAAAAACTAAATACTGCATACAATGAATTTTTAGAGGGTAAATATAATATATTAATAGGAACACAAATAGTTGCAAAAGGTTTTCATTTTCCAAATGTAACTTTAGTGTGTGTAATAAATGCAGAAGGAATAAATATTATACCGGATTATAAGTCAAGTGAAAAGACATATCAGTTAATAACGCAGGTTGCAGGAAGAGCAGGAAGAAGTGAGAAAAAAGGAGAAGTTTTAATACAAAGCTTAAATCCTGATTCAAGTTTAATATCTTCTATTGTAAATAATGATTATGAGAAAATATACGAAGATCAAATGAATTTTAGAAAAATATTAAATTATCCACCATATTCAAAGCATATAAAGATAGTGTTAACTGGTACAGATGAAGAAAAACTACAAAAATCATCAAATGATTTATATATCATTATAAATAAATATATATCAAATCTTGCTACAGTTTATACACCATCAAATGCTGGGATATACAAGATAAGTAGAAGATATAGAAAAATAATAAATATAATATTAAATAGAGAAAATGAAAAAAAAGTAAAAAAAATATTAAAACAGATAATAGAAAAGATAAATTATGGTACAATAAGAGTATTAGTAGATGTTGATTCTAATTCAATGTTTTAAAGAAGGAGAGATAAATGGATATACAAGTATATGGAGCAAAAATTTTAAGAACTATGACAAGAGCTTTAGAAAAAGAAGAAATAAATGATGAGCTAAGAAAAACTTTAGATGAAATGGTTAAGACTATGCGTCTTGCAAATGGTGTAGGATTAGCTTCAACACAAGTTAATATCGATAGAAGATATTTTGTTATGGAAATAGACGGAATAGTTAAAAAATGTATAAACCCTGAAATATTAGAAATATTAGCAGATAATGTTAGTACTGATGAGGGTTGTTTATCAATACCAGGTATATTTAAAAAGGTATCAAGACCAGATAAGATAAAGGTTAAATACTTAAATGAATACGCAGAAGAAGTTGTTGAAGAAATGCAAGGATTATGGGCAAAAGCTTTTCAACACGAAACAGACCATATAAATGGAATGATGTATATAGATCGTTTAACACCAGTAAACAAGAACTTAATCAGAAAAAAATTAGAAATAATAAAAAAATATAGCGAACCAAGAAAATTTGACTAGGAGCTAATATGATAAAAAGTGTATTTATGGGGACTCCGGATTTTGCATTGCCAAGTCTAAAGTGGATATATGAAAATACAGATCTACAATTAATAGTTACAAAAGAAGATAAAATTAATGCAAGGGGTAAAAAAATAGTATTATCATCTGTTAAAGAGTTTGCCTTAGAAAATGAAATTAGCTATATACAACCAAGTAGCTTAAAAGATGAAAGTGTGTATAATAAGCTAAAAGAAATAGATCCAGACTTAATTGTTGTTGTTGCATATGGTAAGATAATACCTAAAAATATCATTGATTTACCAAAACTTGGTATAATTAATGTTCATTCTTCAATATTGCCTAAATATAGGGGAGCATCTCCTATACATAGTGCCCTTATAAATGGAGATGATAAAACAGGTGTTAGTATTATGTTTATAAACGAAGGACTTGATACAGGTGATGTATTAAAGATAATTACAACAGATATAACAGAAGAAGATGATTTAGGAACACTTACAGAAAGACTTGCAAAACTTGGAAGTGATGCATTATCACATGTTGTACCTACATTAATTGATAAAACATATGTTGCTACAAAACAAGATGATAGCCTTGCAACACTTGTAAAACCTATAAAAAAAGAAGAAATGAAAATAGATTTTAGTAAGACTAATGTTGAAATCTTTAATCTTGTTAGAGGTCTTAGTCCAAATCCTTGTGCTTACACTATAAAAAATGGTGAGAATATAAAAATATATAAGGTAGAAAAGATTGATAAGGATTACCAAAAACCATTTGGAACTGTTGTAGAGCTCACAAAAAAAGGGCCTATTATCAGTTGTAAAAATGGTAGCATTTTAATAACAAGTGCTAAATTTGAAGGTAAAAAAGTAATGGGTGGTACAGATATAGTAAACGGCAGAAAATTACTTTTAGGAGATGTTATTTATGAATAAAGACGGATTAAATAAGAGCTATATGTTAAATGATATATCAAATATAGTAGTAGTAAGACTTACACAATATTTAAGCATACTAAAAGAAGTGAAAAAAGAAAAAGAAAATATTAATTCTATTGAACTTGCTAAAAAGATGAAAAGTACATCAGCACAAGTAAGAAAAGACTTTGCAACTTTTGGTGGCTTTGGTGTAAGAGGTAAAGGGTATAATATTGATAGATTAATTGACATTATAGAACACATACTAGGAATTGATGTTACAAATAAGCTTGTTTTAATAGGACATGGTAAAATGGGTTCAATGATTAGTAATAATATAGATGTACTGGGTAAAAGCTTTAAAATTATAGGGGTTTTTGATAAAGATAAAAGAAAAATAGGTAATAAGATAGAAGCTTTAAATATAGTGATAGATTCAGTAGATAATTTAGAACATTTCATAAAAGAAAATAAGGTAGAACAAGTAATACTTTCTGTTATACAAGAAGAAGCACAGTCAGTTACAGATTTATTAATTAAAAATGGAGTAAAATCGATACTAAATTTAACTGCATATAAATTAGATGTACCGGATAATGTTGTGGTAATTAATGCTGATTTATCTGCAAAACTTCAAGAGTTAAATTTTTGGAAAAATCACATATCAATATGGAGTAATGGAGTAAATAATGACTAATATTATTGACGGGAAATATGTATCACAAAAAATGCTAAGTGACTTAAAAAGTAAGCACGATGAAATAATAGAAAAATGCGGAACGCCAGCAGGTCTTGCTGTAATATTAGTAGGTAATGACAAGGCATCAAAAGTATATGTAAAAAATAAGGAAATAGCATGTTCAAAACTTGGTATTAAAACTATAACTATTGAAATGCCAGAAGACAGCACAAAAGAGCAAGTAATTTCTAAAATTGAAATGCTTAATAAAGATGATAATATAAATGGTATATTGGTTCAAATGCCACTACCTAAACATTTAAATAGTGTAGAAATTATTGAAAAAATTGATCCTAAAAAAGATGTTGACGGTTTAACTGCAAAAAGTATGGGTAATTTACTTTTAAATATTAATGGATTTAAACCTTGTACAGCATCAGGTATAGTAAAATTACTAGAAGAATATAATATACCTATACAAGGAGCTAATACTGTAATAGTTGGTAGAAGCAATATAGTAGGTAAGCCTTTAGCTAATATGCTAATAAATTTATCTGCAACTGTTCAAGTATGCCACACAAAGACAAAGGATCTAGATAAAAAACTAGAACACGCTGATATAGTAGTGGTAGCCGTTGGAGTTAAGCACTTAATAGATGAAAAATATCTAAAAAAAGGAGCAACTATTATAGACGTAGGTATTAATAGAGTTGACGGTAAACTATATGGAGATGTAGATTTTGATAAGGTAATTAATAAAAATGAAGTTTCATTTATAACTCCTGTACCAGGGGGTGTAGGTCCTATGACCATTGCCTGCCTTATGGAGAATATTATCATTAGTAAATTGACAAGTATTGATAAATATAGTAATATATAGTGCAAAATTCTTAATATAAAAGGAGCTTGATTTTAATGAATGGGGAAATTGCCCTCTTATTTGTAATTTTAATATTATTATTCACACTAAATATATCAATAAAATATTTAGATGAAACAATAGAAGATATGTTAATGATATATAAATACATATATGTAGTATCAGCTATAATACTTTTAAAAAGATTAAATATTAATTTAGTTATAATATTTATAATACTTTTATTAATGCATTATGCTGGTAAAAGTATTAAGATAACAAACGAAAGCATAAAAGAACTTATAATTAAAATATCTGTTATATCATCATATATAGTGTATCCATTATACTATCTTATACACCTTATATTCAAAAACGAAAAACAAGAAGAAGATAAAGTGGTAGAAGAGCAAATAGAAGAAAATGAGTTTAATACAACAACTGTAAAAGAAATAATGACACCTAGAACATCAATATTTGCACTTAATATGGAAGATAGCATTGGAGAACATTTAGATGAAATAGTTGAACAAGGTTTTTCAAGAATACCGGTTTATGACGGTAGTGTAGATAATATTAAAGGTATTTTATACATAAAAGATATTTTAACTTCAAAAAATGATATGAAGATAAAAGAACTTGCAAGACAAGCAGTATATGTACCTGAAACAAAAACTATAGAAAAAATGCTAGAAGAATTTAAAGCAAAACAAAGCCACATGGCTGTTATCATTGATGAATATGGTGGCACATCAGGAATAATAACTATTGAAGATATTTTAGAAGAGATAGTTGGAGAAATTAGAGATGAGTATGATAGCGAAGTAGATAATATTATAAAACTAAGTGATAATATCTATGAAGTTATGGGTGAAACATCAGTTGAAGAAGTTGATGAAGAGCTAGAAATTGATATTCCGCTTTCAGAAGAATACGACACTATATCAGGATTTGTACAATATAAATTAGGTAAGGTCGCAGTAGACAACGACCAAATAAACGAAGAAAAATATATTATAAAAGTAATAGAAGTAGAAAATAAAAAAATAGTAAAATTGAAGATAATTTTGCTAGATGTGGGAGGAAGTAAAGAATGAATAAATTAGATGCAGAGAAAGTAAATAGTTTAATAAGAACTATTCCAGATTTTCCAGAAAAAGGCATATTATTTAGAGACATCACAACAGCACTTAAAGATAAAGAAGGCTTAAGATTAATTATCGAAGATTTTACTAATAGATATAAGGATAAAGGTATAGACTATGTATTAGGTGCAGATGCAAGAGGATTCATATTTGGAGCAGCAATTGCATATAATATAGGTGCAGGATTTGTTCCAGCAAGAAAAGTTGGTAAATTACCGGCTAAGACTGTAAGAGCTGACTATTCATTAGAATATGGTACAAACTCAATAGAAGTGCATGAAGATGCATTTGGTAATGGTGCTAAAGTCCTTATAGTAGATGACTTACTAGCAACAGGTGGAACAGCACAAGCTATGGTTAAACTTGTTGAAAGTTTAGGTGCTAAAGTTTATGAATTAGCCTTTTTAATTGAACTTGAAGAATTAAAAGGAAGAGATTTATTAAAAGGACACGATGTATACTCAATATTGACATATTAATATATACTTAGAGAGGATTTTTAATGATAAAAGAATATAATCATTCAACATTTTCACTGCATTACGAATTGGTGTTAGTAAGTAAAAATAAAGCTCCAATATTTACAGATGAAATTGCAAATTTTGGTATAGAAATTTTTAAAAATATATCTGGAACTTATCAGGTAAGTTTAAATGATGTGCACTATGAAAAAGATCATATGCATTTTAAATTTGAAGCATATCCTACTACAAACTTATATAAGTTTATAAATGCTTTTAAAAGTGCTAGTAGTAGAAAAATAAAAAACAACTATGAAGTGGTAAGAGATATATTAAAAGGTAGTGCAATGTGGGAAGGTAGCTATTTCCTTATGACTTCAGGTGTAAGCTCAAAAGATATGGTACTACACTATATTGATGAGTATATTAAATGTGATGAAATACACCATGAACACCAAGAAAGCTGTTTAGCATGATTATAGGTCTTACAGGAAGTATAGCTGTAGGCAAATCAAAGGTTTTAGAAATATTAAAAGATTTGTCATACAAAACTGTTAATATGGATGATATTTCGCATGAAGTATTAAATTATGATGATATAAGAAGTAAAATAGCAAGTATGATATCAGCTGATGTTGTAATAAATAACAAGGTTGATAGAAAAAAATTATCTAGTATAGTTTTTAATGATAAGAAAAAATTAGAAATATTAAATAATATAGTTCATGGCAAAATAATAGAAGAAATGATAAACATTATTAATAATAACAAAGAAGAAATATTAATAATTGAAGTTCCTTTATTATTTGAGTTAAATCTTGAAAAATATTTTGATAAAATAATAGTAGTTTATACAAATAAAGATTTACAATGTGAAAGAATTATGAAAAGAAATAATATCGATAAAGAACATGCCAAAAAACTTATATCAACACAAATGGATATTGATGAAAAAAGAAAAAAGACTAAGTATATAATTGAAAATGAAAAAGATATAAAAAGTCTAATAGAAAATACGAAAAGAATAATGGATGCAATAATAAAAGATTAGGTTGGATAATATCCGACCTTTTTATTAATAGGTGAGTTAAATGTATGATAGAAAAAAAGTTCTTAAAATTTTAGCTTTATTATTTGTTATATGGCTATTTTTACCATATAATATTTTAATTTTAGGTTCAGATGCAAGAGATAATATAAAAGGATCAAGAAGTGACGGTATAATCTTAGTTAAGGTAGTACCACTACTATTTAAAGTAAAAGTATTATCAGTACCACGTGATACTTATACATACATACCTTGTAAGAAAAAGTATGATAAAATAAATCATGCATTTGCTTATGGAGGAACAAAATGTAGTATAACAACAGTATCAAAACTTTTATCTACAAAAATTAACTATCATGTTGTATTTAAGTTTAAAGATATAACTAATATTACAAATATGATAGGCGGAGTCGATATTGTAGCCAATAACACTTTTACACAAAACAATTTTAGTTTTGAAAAAGGAAAGATATATAATTTAAAAGGAGAAATGGCACTTGCATATGTAAGACATAGAAAGACAGACGGAGCTTTTAAAAGAGATGAAAGACAAAGACAAGTATTAAAGCAGATAGTAAAGAAAATACTTCTAAATCCAATATTAGGGTATAAAGTGTATAAAAGTCTTGATATTAGATATAATCCAATAAAGGCTATACCTAGTATGTTAGTTCTTTTAAATCATAATTTTATAACACAATACACCATAAATGGAAAGGGAGAAAAGAAAAACGGAGTCTATTATTTCATGCCGGATAAAAAGAGTTTAAATAGTATAAAATGGAAGTTTAAGATATAACAAAAAAAGAGAGCTTGCTCTCTTTTTATTATTTTATATAGTTATTTACTTCGTATGGTTTAATATTCCATATTTCTTTTGCGTATTCATCTATAGTTCTATCTGATGTGAATTTACCTGAATTTGCAATATTCATAAGCATCATCTTAGCCCATTTTGTTTTATCTGCATAAGCTTTAGATGCTTTTTGTTGAGCTTCTCTATATTGTGCAAAATCTTTTAATACAAAGTAAGTATCAGGTCTATTACCGTCAACACCGTATAGTAGTGAGTTGCTTATTTCTCTAAATAATCCAGTGTAATTATCATCATAAGTACCATCAGTTAATTGATCTATAACTTCTTTTAATCCGTCAACTACATAGTATTCTTCCATTGGATTGTATTTACTCCAACTTTCAAGTCTTTGTACTTCATCTGAGCTAAGTCCAAATATGAAAGCATTTTCTTGTCCTGCTTCTTGTACTATTTCAATATTAGCACCGTCCATAGTTCCTATAGTCATACCACCATTTAACATGAATTTCATATTACCAGTACCAGATGCCTCTTTACTAGCTGTAGATATTTGTTCTGATAAATCAGCTGCTGGGAATATTTTTTCTGCAAGTGATACACGGTAGTTTTCTAAGAATACTACTTTAATCTTGTTGTTTATACTTGCGTCATTATTAATAGTTTGTGCAACAGTATTAATTAATTTAATAATACCCTTAGCTCTTCTATAACCTGGTGCAGATTTTCCAGCAAATATGAAAGTTTTAGGCTCTATATCAAGTAATGGATTTTGTTTTAATCTGTTATATAGATCCATTACATGTAATATGTTAAGTAATTGTCTTTTATATTCATGTAATCTCTTAACTTGTATATCAAATATTGAGTTAGGATTTACTTCAACACCTGTTGTATCTAATATATATTTAGCAAGTTTTTTCTTATTATCAAGTTTTATTTCAAGTAATCTTGCTAATACTTTTTCATCATCAACATATTTTTCAAGATTTTTAAGTTCTGATAGATTTGTTATCCATTTATCTCCAATTAGAGATGATATAAACTCAGCAAGTTCAGGGTTAGCCTTAAGTAGCCATCTTCTTTGAGTTATACCGTTAGTTTTATTTAAGAATTTTTCAGGATATAATTCATACCAGTCTTTTAATTCTTGATTTTTTAATATTTCAGTATGAAGCTTTGCAACTCCATTTACTTTATGAGAACCTACAATTGCAAGCCAAGCCATTTTTACTTGTCCATTTGCGATTATGCTCATTTTGTTTATCTTATCAAAGTCGTTGCTGTATTTATCTTTTAATTCAGTAACAAATCTTCTGTTTATTTCTTCAATTATTTGATAAATTCTAGGAAGTAATGGTTGAATTAATGTAATATCCCATTTTTCAAGAGCTTCTGATAAGATAGTGTGGTTTGTGTATGCAAAAACTTTTTTTGATATTTCCCAAGCTTCATCCCAACTTAATTTTTCTTGGTCTAAGAAAATTCTCATAAGTTCAGGTATAGCTACTACTGGGTGAGTATCATTAAGTTGTATTGCTACTTTATCAGCAAATTTATCAAAATTATTACCATATGTAGACTTATATCTTCTAACTATATCTTGTATTGAAGCAGATGTGAAGAAATATTGTTGTTTTAATCTAAGCCATTTTCCACTTCTTTCAGTGTCATTTGGATAAAGAACTCTTGAGATATCTTCAGCTTCAATTGCTTTTTCAGATGCTGATATATATTTTTGTGCATTGAATAATTGAAGATCAAATCCTTCAGGAGATCTAGCTTCCCATAGTCTAAGAGTATTAACAACACCATTTCCATACCCTATAATAGGTACATCATAAGCTATAGCTTTTACATTTTCTGTATTAACTCTCTTATAATAATCTTTTCCAACTTCATCTTTATGAATTTCAATTTGTCCACCAAATTTAACTTCAAAAGATCTATCAAGTCTTTTAATTGACCAAGGTGTACCATATTTAGTCCAATCATCTGGATATTCTACTTGGAAACCGTTTTCAATCTTTTGCTCAAACATTCCATATTTGTATCTTAAACCATATCCATGCCCTGGTAAATTTAATGTTGCAAGTGAGTCAAGAAAACAAGCTGCAAGTCTACCAAGACCACCATTTCCAAGTCCTGCGTCCATTTCCTTATCTTCTAATTTGTCTATGTCAACATTTAAATCAGCTAAAACTTCTTTTACTATTTTATCGTATTGTAAATTTATTAAGTTATTACTCAAATATCTACCCATTAAAAATTCAGCTGATAAGTAGTACATTTGCTTTACTTTAGCTTGTACTTGTGATTTTTTACAGTTGTACCATTTTTCAACAATATCATCCATTGTAGCTCTAGCAACGGCATAATAAATTTCATATTCATGAGCTTCTTCTACAGTTTTTCCATATTGTCTTCTTAGAGCAAGTTCAATTTTTTCTTTTAATTGCTCTTTTGTAATTGCTTGCATAATCCCTCCATAAGAACTTAGTTATTTAAATCACTAAATTCAGTATTATATCTTTTACCAAGGTATTTTAACATTTGTAGCCCATAAAAGTCAATATTGCCAAAGTACAAAATGTCTGTAACGGTCTTATCTATTAGTATGTACTCAAATAATTTTTTAATCTTTTCAATATTGTTTTTATTTAATCCATTAGGTAAAAAAACTTTAACTTCTCTATCACTTATCTTTTTTAATAAGATTAAGTCAACATGCTTAGCATTAAATTTCATTAACTTATCTATTATGTGTCTTCTATTTTTAGCTTCAATATATGCATCATAAAAGTCGCTATAATGAAGTAAATCAATAAATTCAAGCTTGTTTAATAGTATGCATGAATGCTTATTTGTATCATCATCAATAAAAAATTTAATATTATATATATTATTTTCTGAATTTACTTGAAATACACTAAAGTCTATAATTGCATCATCATTTTGCTTTAAATTTTGTAAGATTTCATTTACATTAACATTTTTATCTGCCGTATAATCAAATATGAAATAATTACAAGAGTCATCATCTAATTCATAAGGTGTATAGTTATATGGCTTACCATATTCTTTTAGATGAAGTAACACATTTTTTCTTGATAAATAAAAATATGAAATATTTGTATCAAGTGTTATTTTAATATAGTAATAAACCTTGTTAATATTTCTTAATTTAAGATCATCTGAAAAACTTTTGTCAAACTCATTAAGCTCATTTTCTAAATTTTCATTTTTAATATTATCAATACCAATTTTTAGGTAACTGACATATAAAAGTTCAAGCTTTGATAGTACAGAAAATAGATTATACTTAAATTCATAAAAAGTAAGCTTATTTCTATCAATAGTTAAAAATATTTTCTTAATATTACTAAGCAAGTCTATATTTCGTATATTTTTAATAAAAAGAGTGTCATTTTCAAGCTTATTTATCTTTTTTATACAAAACTGAAAATCAACATTTTCAGGATTTACTACTTGAAGTAAGAAATTTGAGATCTGTTTAATAATCTCTATATCATTTGTTAATATGTTTGAAATATCATTATTTTTCATTTTTAACACCTTTTATAAGAAAGTTGAAGTCTATTACATACGCTCTTTTGTTATCCCTTAATAGACAATCGCCTATATATTTATCATTTTCTATTTCAAGAGTTCTAACATAAATTTGTTCTTTGTATAAAACACTGTCTACTAAAAATATGTATAACTCATTATTTATCATAATAGTTAGTGCTGTATTTGCATTTTCATTATACTTAATTACAGGAAGTTCAACACCGTTTTGTATGTAATACATAACATCATTTATATACAATATATTTTTTTCATCAAATTCTGAAACCTCTTTTATTATCCTACTTTCAATAGCAAAATATGCATTTTTAACTTTTACTATATCAGCATTTAATATGACAAACTTTAAAGGAATTTTTGCTATATACGTAACAACATCATTATCATCGCTTTTTATATACATAATCCCATTTAAAGCTAAAACAGTGTTATATAAATTAAGTAGAGATAATTCTTGTTGTTTTTTCTCTTCATTTTTAGAAGAACCTAAAAAACCTTTAGTAAAAATTAAGTTATATATCTCATTTTTTGTATATAGACTATTATCATCTATAATATTTTGATTTTTAAGTTTATCTAGTATTTCATCAAAATCAAGTTTGTAATTATCAGCAGTTATAGAAAGTTTAACTGTGTCAAACTCTTGCTTCATCTCTATATATATGTTGTATGTACTACTATTTGTATAATTAAGTGACATGTTTTTTCTATCAACCTCACTTAATATGATATTGTATATTACATCAGTAAGTGGAGATTTAATTTTTGAAAAAAGAGTTTTATCAAGAAATAGGTCTTTTATAATAAAATTAAATTTTAAATCAAGTCCAAACAGTTGACCATATTCTCTTAGGTTATTCCCTATTTTCTTTAACTCAAAATTTAGATCTATTACCCTTAAATTTAAAGTTTCATTTTTTAATGCATACTTTGTATAAGATAACTCTTTTAGTAGATTTTCATATTTTGTTTTTTGAGATGAGTCTATAAACTTTGTCATTTCTTGAAATTCACGACGTATGAAAAATAGCTTGTCAATACTAGAAACAAGCCTATTAATTTGGTTACACTCAATAAGTAACTCACTATTTTCATCTCTTTTCTTATTATCCAAAACTATGGTGTATTTATCAATAAAAGCATATTTATCTAAAAAGTTTTTAATCTTAATTTTATCACTTTTTGATATATGATACTTAAGATAACAATTAACAGCAAGAGGACTGTAATATTCAATAGTTTTGTTTTCATAGAAAATATAGTTTTCCTTAATATTGGTAAACTCTTTTTTAATGTTTTCTAAAAATTCCATTATCTTTATATCATCTAAGCTATATTCTTTTTTAATAAATACACTAATTCTATAATCCATAAAAACCTCTATTTAATTAAGTATTTTAAAAGATAAAAAGCTATTGGTAGTACAAATAAGGCACTATCAAATCTATCTAAAAAACCACCATGTCCTAAAAGTATAGTACCACTATCTTTTACACCAAACTCTCTTTTTAGTTTTGATTCAAATAAATCTCCTAATACTGCAAGTGCTGTAATTATTATTGCAAAAATTACTACCTTAAAATCTAAGTCAAATATATGAAGTTTTACAGGAGTATATTTAATATATCTTGATAACGCTAATGAGATGTAATAATAAATATGTTCAAAACTAATAGAGATAGTAAGAACCCCTAAAAATCCTCCAACAAGACCTTCTATAGACTTATTCGGTGATATTTTTGAAAATTTATGCTTACCAAAAGAAATGCCAAAAATGTATGCAAAAGTATCACAAGCCCATATTAGACAGAATAGGAATAATAATAGTATTCCACCATTTTGAAGTTCTTTAATCTTTAATATATATGAAAAAGAAACACCTACATAAAGTATACCAAAGTATGTAAATGATAATTTTTTTGTAGTTTGTTCTATCTTGTTTGTACTAATTTGAATAGTTGCAATTACTAACACAGAAACAGTTAAAAGTGCTACTGGATTTTTTTTGAAAAATATTACAAGTGGAAGTAAAAATGCAATTAACAGCCCATAATATCTATATACTTCAATTCCTTTTCTATTAAACATATCATAAAGCTCATAAAGTGCAAACATTATTACAACTTCTGTGAAAAATAGAAAACTAATATTACCACTCGCAAATATATACATTAAAAGTGGAATGAAAAAAAATAAAAAAAGTCTATTTAGCATTTAAACCTCCGTATCTTCTGTCTTTAGACATATAGTAATTGATTGCTAAAATAAGGTCATCCTTAGTAAAATCAGGCCATAGTACATCTTTGAAATATAGCTCACTATATGATATTTGCCAGAGTAAAAAATTACTTATTCTAAATTCTCCACCTGTTCTAATCACAAGATCAGGATCGGGTATTTGAGGATTGTATAAATAATTTTTAAATGTATCTATATCAATTTTTTCTTTTTTATCTTGTATTATCTTGTTTATACCGTCTACTATTTCTTGCCTTCCACCATAGTTAAAACATATATTAAAAGTCATTTTTTCATTTTTACTAAGATAATTACAAGTATCATCTATTTTTTTTAAAAGTTTATCAGGTATTCTTTCACGACTTCCAGAAATAACAAGTTTTATTCCTTTATTCATTAAATCATCTTTTTTATTATCCAGATAGGAAGAAAATAGCTTTAAAATAGCATTTACTTCAAGAGTAGATCTGTTCCAGTTCTCTGTTGAAAAAGCATATACAGATAGATAAGAAATGCCAAGCTCAAGACATTTAGCTATTACATCTTCTAAGACTTTAGCCCCAGCTATATGTCCTGCACTTCTACTATTTTTATTCTTTATTCCCCATCTTCCATTACCGTCCATAATAATGGCTATATGTTTTGGTATATTTTTCATTTCATCATCTCCAGTAAAAACTCTTTTACCCTTATTGGTCTTATATCCATTTTTAAAATTTCATCTTTATCTTCCATACTAAAAATTAAATCATCTTTAATAAAATTATCAACATTATCAATATTAATTATATATATAAAAAGATATTCATGGTAATTAATATTATTTCTTTTATAAAAATTTTCTAAAATTAAAGGCTCAGATATTATTTCTATTTCCTTATCGAGCTCTTCCATATATTCACGTTTTAAAGCAGTTATACTATCTTCACCAAGTTTTATACGTCCACCTGGTAAATTTTTAAAAGTAGAATTTTTATGTCTACTCATTAATACCTTACCATTTTCAATATACACTCCTGCAACCCTTACATTTAAGGTTATATCACCATAATTAAAATTAATATCCATAATCACTCCTAATAATACATTTTAACACGAAAAAGATATAAAAGTAAACCACAAGAAAACGACGCTTTACCAATGTTTACTTGACAAAACACACGGGGGGGGTATAATAAATCAAGATTAAAAGTATGGGAGTATATTTATGGGGAAAAATGAAATTTACAAGTGGATGAAAAGAAGCTTGAAAAACAAGGTAAGTATAACAGGTAAAATGCTTGTGATTTTTTTAATTAGCGGGGCTTTATTACAAGCAGGAGCAGTAGAAGGAGCAGCATTAGCAAACGGTATACCGACACCGGGGGCTGTAAACTCTCTAGCAATAGGTAACAAAGCTGAAGCCACAAAAGAGGAAGCTTATGCCATAGGAAGTGGATCAAAATCTAGATCAAAAGGGGCGTATTCTGTTGGTTATCGTTCAGAAATTGGAACAGAATCAGACTTTGCTTATATACTAGGTGGAGATTCAACAATAGGAAATCGTTCAAAACATTCATATGCAATAGGACATTACGCTGAAATAGGAGACGATGCAGAACATGCATATGCAATAGGCTGGAATGCAAAAGTTAAAAAAGAAGCTACAAGTTCGTATGCAATAGGAGATCACGCAGAAACATATTCATTAAATTCATATGCTATTGGACAAAAAGCAAATGTACAAGAAAAATCAGATAATGCATATGCAATAGGACATCTATCAAAAGTAGAAAAAAATGCACAACATTCATATACGCTAGGTAGTCATGCAAAAATAGGACAAGGAGCATCAAGTGCATACGCCCTTGGTTATGAATCTGAAGCATTAGCAAGACAATCTTATGCAATAGGACATAAAGCTTCAACAAAATCAGAGAGTTCATATGCTTTTGGAGACGAAGCAAAAGTACATGAAGGATCGGATTATGGATATGCAATAGGTCATAGAGCTGAAGTTGACCGTAATTCAAAATATTCTTATGCAATAGGACACGAAGCTAAAGTTGGAGCAGGAGTAGAAAATGTATATGCAATCGGTCGTGAAGCAAAAGCGATGGCTAAAAACTCACTAGTTTTTGGTAGCAACTCAATGGTAGATAGCAAAGCTGAAAATACTATAGCAATAGGTCATAATATAGGTGATGCAAATCATAATAAAGGTGCAACAGAAAAAAATTCAGTATATTTAGGAAATAATAGCTGGCATGGTGAAAAAAATGATACAACTATAGGTACAGGTTCATATGCTAATACAAATATAAATGGTGTAACTTTCAATGGTTATGCCGGGATGAATGCATACGGTGTAGTAACTGTAGGTAGTAAAGGTCAAGAAAGAAGAATACAAAATGTTGCAGCAGGTTGGATTGACCCTAAGAGTACAGACGCAGTAAACGGTTCACAACTTCATGCTGTTGCTAAAAAATTAACTGGAGACCTTAAAAATGTTGTTAAATATGATAATGATTCACATACTTCAATAACATTAAACTCTGGTGGTACAACCATTAAAAATGTAGCAACTCCTACACAAGATAATGATGCAGCAAACAAAAAATATGTTGATGACCAAATTAAGAAAGTTAATAATGGTTCAGGAACTTTAATGTATGAAGGAGATACTGGTAATAGTAAAATAGACTTAAAAACACAAAAACTTAAACTAAAAGGTGATAATAAAAATACTAAGACCGAAGTTTTAGCCGACGGTACAGTTAAATTTAGCCTAAAAGATATATTGTCTCTTAATAAATTAAAAATAGACGGAACAAACGGATACATAACAGGTCTTGCAAATACAACTTGGAATAAAAATTCTGTTGTTGATAATAGAGCAGCTTCAGAAGGACAATTAAAACAAGTTGAAGAAGGACTAGATAAGAAGATAACACAAAATAGTACTAACATCCAAAATAATACACAAAAGATAACAAAAATAGAAAACGAACTTAAAGATGTTGTTAAATACGATAAAGGAAGCGATAAAGGTAAGATAACACTTGAAGGTAAAAATGGTGGAACTACTATTGATAAAGTTAAAGATGGTAAAGTAGAAGCTGGATCACAAGAAGCAGTAAATGGTGGACAGCTACATAAAGTAGAAGAAAAGATAAAAAATAATACTACTAATATACAAAATAATACAACTAACATAGAAAAGAACAAAACTGAAATAAACAATATCAAAAAAGACCTTGAAAATGTTGTTAAATACGATAAAGGAAGCGATAAAGGTAAGATAACACTTGAAGGTAAAAATGGTGGAACTACTATTGATAAAGTTAAAGATGGTAAAGTAGAAGCTGGATCACAAGAAGCAGTAAATGGTGGACAATTACATAAAGTAGAAGAAAAGATAAAAGATATTAACAATACATTAACTGATAAAGGTCTAACATTTAAAGGAAATGACGGACAACATAAAGCTAAACTTGGTTCAGAATTTAACATCAAAGGTTCAAATACTCTTAGTGAAAATGATGCAGAGGACAAGAACATTAGAACATCATTAAAAGGAAACACTCTTCATATGCAATTTGCTAAGAGACCTGACTTTGAAAAAGTTACTGCAGGAAAAGGACCAGATAAAGTTTCAATAGGAGACGACGGAGTACAAATAGGTGATAAGACTTATGTTTCAAAAGATGGTCTAAATGCTAATGGTAAGAAGATAACTAATGTTGCAGATGGAACTGCTGATAGTGATGCTGTAAACTATGGACAACTTAAGAAAATGATGCAAAATAATGGAAATGTAGATGAAAAGATTAAGACACTTGATTCTAAACTAAGTGGTGCAGTAGCACAAGCAATGGCTATGGCAAATATACCTCAAGTAGGAGATAATAAGCTATTTAGTATTGGTGTAGGTGGAGCATACTACAATAAACAAGGTGGATTTGCAGTTGGTGTAAGTGGAACAGAACCATCAAATACATTTATTTACAAGATAAGTGCAGGGGTTGACACTAAGAAACAATGGTCTATAGGTGCAGGATTCAACCTTAACTTTGGAACTAATAAGAAAGCAAATATTAACAATGAATGTTGTGACTTATCTAATGAAAAAGTTAAGAGATTAGAAAACGAAAACAAGAACATGAAAGAACAAATAAACGACTTAAAAGACTTAGTTAAACAATTAATGAACAAGATTGATCAAAAACCTCAAATTGTTGAAGTTGAAAAAGTAGTTGAAAAAGTTGTTGAAGTACCAAAAGTAATTGAAAAGAAAATATTAGTTGCTTGTTTCTCAACTGAAAAGAAATGTGTAATTCATGGATTCGCAGTAGACGGAAGAGTACCTAGTAAAGAAGAACAAAAACAATTAAGAGATGTTGCTAGTAAGATAAATGCATTCGCTGAATCAGGAACAATGAGCATAGTAGGACATACAGATTCAGACGGAAGTCATGCTTACAATGATAAATTATCATTACAAAGAGCAACAACAGTAAGTAGATTATTAAAAGAAGCTGGTTTAAGTGAAGCACTTACAGTAAAAGAAATAACTGGTAAAGGTAAGAGAGAGCCTATGGCAACTAACTCAACAAGAGTTGGAAAATACTTAAACAGAAGAGTTGAACTATTATTTGATGATATAGTTATAAAATAAGGCTTACTTAGATAAAGGCACTTGAGTTTTTCTCAGGTGCTTTTTCATTTTATGAAAAGACTTGAAAAAGCTACTGTATCATTGTATAATTAAAAAAAATAAAAAGGAGGAGCTTATGAAATTATTAATTAATCAAGTTTTTGATATACTTAATGACAACGTAAAAAGAATATTTAATATTGAGCTTGATGAGTGCGATATTCAAAATTCTACAAAACCAGAATTTGGTGATTTTCAATCAAATTTTGCAATGACAAATTCAAAGAAATTAGGTCAAAATCCACGACAAATCGCAACAACTTTAATTGAAAGCTTCAACGGACAAGATATAATAGAAAAAATAGAAGCTGCAGGTCCTGGGTTTATAAATATATTTGTAAAAAATGAAGTAATAAATAGTGATATAAGAAAAATTGGACAAGAAAATTTTGAATATGGTGTAGATAATACTAAAATAGTTGCAATTGACTATTCATCACCAAATATTGCAAAAAGAATGCACGTAGGACACTTACGTTCAACTATAATCGGAGATGCTTTAAAAAGAATATATAGAGAATTAGGATTTAAAGTATTAGGAGATAATCATATTGGTGACTGGGGAACACAATTTGGTAAGTTAATAGTTGCATATAATAAATGGCTTAATAGAGAAGCTTATGAAAATAATGCAATTGAAGAACTTGAAAGACTTTATGTAATGTTCTCAAATGAAGCAAAACTAGATCCAAGCTTAGAAGAAGAAGCAAGAGAAGAACTAAGAAAAGTACAAATAGGAGATCCTGTAAATCTTGCTCTATGGAAAGAATTTATAACTTACTCAATGAAAGAGTATAATAAAGTTTATAGCAGACTTGATATTGAATTTGAACTAATAAACGGTGAATCATTCTATAATGATTTAATGCCGATAGTATTAGAAGATCTTAAAAAACAAAAAATAGCAGTTGAAGATAAGGAAGCATTAGTTGTTTTCTATGATGATAGATACAACTTACCACCTTGTATAGTACAAAAGAAAGACGGAAGTTTCCTATACTCTACATCAGATTTAGCAACAATCAAATACAGAAAAGATGAATTAGATGTAGATATCGCCTTATACGTAGTTGATGAACGTCAACAAGGACACTTTAAACAAGTGTTTGCCATTGCAGATATGATGGGAAGTCCATATAACTATGAAAAACACCATACATATTTTGGTATAATGAGATTTGGAGACGGTGTAATATTTTCATCAAGAGGTGGAAATGTAATACGTTTAGTAGATTTACTTGACCAAGCTAAATCAGAAGTTAGAAAAGTTGTAGATGAAAAAAATCCTGAACTAACAGAAGAAGAAAAAGAAAATATTTCAGAAACAATAGGAGTTGGAGCAATTAAGTACTTTGACTTAAGTCAAAATAGAACATCACCTATTACTTTTGACTGGGATAAGGTTCTTAGCTTTGAAGGTAATACAGGACCATATTTACAATATACATATGTTAGAATTAACTCAATAATGAAAAAAGCAAAACAAGAGAATATTAATGTTGATATGACAAAAGATGTGCTAGTTAGTGATTCAACATCAATTGAAAGAGAACTTGCAACTATGCTATTAAAATTCCCTACAGCCGTTATAAAAGCATATGAAACAAATAAACCAAACCTTATAGCAGACTATATTTTTGAACTTGCTAAAAAATACAATAGTTTTTATAATGCAACAAAAATATTAACTGCACCAACTGATGAACTTATACAAAGTCGTTTAATTTTATCAGAAAAAGTTGGAATCATATTACAAAAAGGTTTATCATTACTTGGAATTAAAACAGTTGATAAGATGTAGCGAAAACTGACTTAGGTCAGTTTTTTTTTTCATATTATTATGGTATAATATAGGTGATATTTTGAACGAGAGAAAGGTATAAATATGGCAAAGAAAAAAGAAGAAATCTCTGCAGTAAATGATGCAGACAAACTAAAAGTATTAGACAATATAATAAAAGATATACATAAGGAATATGGTGACGGTGCAATAATGAAGCTTGGTGAAAACCAAAGAATGAATGTAAGTGCAATATCAACAGGTAGTATAAACCTAGATATGGCACTTGGTATTGGTGGAGTACCTAGAGGACGTATTATTGAAATATATGGTGCAGAATCATCAGGTAAAACAACTATAGCCTTACATGTTATAGCACAGGCACAAAAAAATGGTGGAATAGCTGCCTTTATAGATGCAGAACATGCCTTAGATCCTGTTTATGCAAAAGCTCTAGGTGTAAATATTGATGAACTTCTAATATCACAACCAGATAGTGGAGAACAAGCACTAAGTATAGCTGATATGTTAGTAAGAAGTGGGACTTTAGATGTAATAGTTGTTGACTCAGTTGCAGCCCTTGTACCAAGAGCAGAAATTGACGGTGAAATGGGAGAACAACAAATGGGGCTACAAGCAAGACTTATGTCAAAAGCTCTTAGAAAATTAACAGGTTCAATTGCAAAAACAAACACAGTTATGATCTTTATAAACCAAATAAGAGAAAAAATAGGTGGATTTAGTTTTACACCAGGTGTACAAACAACAACATCTGGAGGAAGAGCCCTTAAGTTCTTCTCTACTGTAAGAGTTGAAATAAAGAAAGTTGGACAAATTAAACAAGGTGAAGAAGTAGTTGGAAATGAAATAGTTGCAAAAGTAACTAAAAACAAAGTTGCACCACCTTTTAAAGAAGCAAGATTTAGCATAATGTATGGAACAGGTATATCAAAAATAGGGGAAATATTAGATCACGCATTAGACTTTGGAATATGTACTAAGAGTGGTTCATGGTTTAGCTATGGTAAGACACGTTTAGGTCAAGGTAAAATGAATGTTGAAAAGATGCTAAGTGAAGATGAAAACCTATTTAATGAAATAAAAGAACAAGTAATAGAACACATAAACAGTAGAGAACTTGGCACTAAAAAAACAACAAAAAAAGCTAGTGAAGAATTAAATGAAAATACTGAGTCTGAAGAGTAATAAAATATATTTAGAAAATGACGAAGTTGTAGATATTAGCCCCGATATCATACATGAGTACAAGCTAAAAGCTGGTATGGAGATTTCTGATATATATACAGATATCCTATTTTCAGCTATAAAACAAAAAGCATTCTTTTATCTTTATCTTAAGTCAAGAACTAAATATGAGTTAATATCAAAATTAAAATTAAAATACAAAAATGAAGATATAATAAAAGAAGTAATTAGTT
The DNA here is from genome assembly GCA_963550915.1 of uncultured Leptotrichiaceae bacterium. GTDB lineage: Bacteria > Fusobacteriota > Fusobacteriia > Fusobacteriales > Leptotrichiaceae > Caviibacter. The sequence goes on along the minus strand of CAUVEB010000002.1, from coordinate 98,244 downwards.
TTCTTGAAGATGAGCTATATTTAAATGATGTAGATTATGCAACTGCATATATCTTATCTCATAAGTATAGTAAACAAAAACTATATTTCAAACTTATGCAAAAGGGTATAAGTAGAAAAGATATAGATGAAGCCTTTTTAAATGTTCCAAGTGATATGGAAGAAGAGCTTATAGATAAAGAAGTTGAAAAGTTAAAAGAAAAGAATATAGAAGTAGCACAAATAATAATAAAACTGACTAGAAAAGGCTATCAATATACTAAGATAGTTGAAGCAATAAATAGGTTAAAATAAAAATCACACCTAAGGGTGTGTTTTTTAAACATATAAATAAAAATAGGAGTGAATATGAAAGAATTTGTACTTGCAACAACAAATAAGGGTAAGCTTGCAGAATTTAATGAAATGGGTAAAAAAGTAGGCATTAAGTTTACAACCATAGACATGCCTGAGATTGAAGAAAATGGGACAACATTTGAAGAAAATTCATTAATTAAGGCAAAAGCAATATCTAAAATTACTAATATGCCTGTAGTTGCAGATGATTCTGGACTTTGTATAGAATGTCTTCCTGATGAACTTGGACTTCATACAGCTAGATTTTTAAATCATTTACCTATGAAAGAACGTTGTTTAGAATTAATAAAAAAAGTTGACGAAAAAAATACAACAAGAGATGCATATTTTGTTTGTGTAATAACTTTAATATATCCAGACGGTAAATATTATCATTTTAGAGGTGAAACTTATGGTAGTATTTCAAAAACATATAGTGGAGAAAATGGACATGGATATGATCCGGTCTTTTATAGTAACGATATACAAAAAACTTTTGGTATGGCAAGTATTACTGAAAAAGATAGCGTAAGTCATCGTGGAAGAGCATTTAAAAAATTTGAGGAATTTTTTTATGATAAATTATGATTTAATTTATGAAGATTTAGAGAATATAAAATTAACAGGTCTTACAATAAATTTAAGAAAAAAATTAAAAAAAATTGGTATAAATAATCTATACTCCCTTATTTACTACTTTCCAAGAACATATGAAGCAAGTGCAAAAATAAAGAAGATACTAGAATTAAAGCACGAAGAAAATGTAGTTGTATCTGGCCGTATAGTGAATATAACGAGAAGATATTTAGGTGCTAGAAAAGTAATGGTTACAGCTTATCTTCAAGATGATAGTGGTATAATGGAGCTTATTTGGTTTAATAATAACTATATCTTCAACTCATTAAAAGCAAATGATGATGTAGTTGTAACTGGTAAGGTCAATAAAAAGGCAAAGATACAGATAATAAATCCAAGTTATAGAAAAACGAAAATAAGTTCTGTATTAAATGAAAGTGAAAAAAGCGGAGAACTTACACCAGTATATGCACTAACAAGTGGGCTTAGCCAAAAATCGATTACCAATATTATAAAAAATGCGATTAATAAATATGGATATCTTTTTTATGAGAATATACCTAGTGATTTTTTAAATTCAAAAAATATACTTGATAGAGTAAGTGCCATATACAATATACATTTTCCTAAAAATAGGGTAGCACTTGATATGGCAATAAAAAGATTTATCTATGAAGAGATAATGATACTTGAGATGAGTATATTAAAAAATAGGTATGAACTTGATAAGTTAAATAATAATATATATACTTTAAAAGATAATAAGAATCTAGTTAAAAAGTTTGTAAAAATTTTACCATATGAATTAACTAATGCACAAAAAAAAGTTATTACAACAATATATAAAGAAATTACAAGTGGTAAGATAATAAATAGACTTATACAAGGAGATGTAGGTTCAGGTAAGACTATAGTATCACTTATCATGCTTTTATACATGGCAGAAAATAAATATCAAGGCACTATAATGGCACCAACTGAAATTTTAGCAAAACAACACTATTTAAGTGTAGTAAAGAGTTTTGAAAATTTAGATGTTAGAGTTGAACTTTTAACAAGCTCAGTTAAGGGTAAAAAAAGAGAACAACTTCTAAATGATATTTCAAATGGAGATGTTGATATAGTAATAGGGACACATGCATTAATAGAAGATGATATAAGATTTAAAAACTTAGGTTTAACAATAATTGATGAACAACATAAGTTTGGTGTAGAACAAAGAAATAAGCTACGTGAAAAAGGAAGTTTAACCAATATTATAGTAATGAGTGCAACACCTATACCTAGATCTTTAGCACTAACTGTTTACGGTGATGTAGATGTTAGTGTAATTGATGAACTTCCTATGGGTAGAAAAAAGATTAAAACTAAATGGATATATAATAAAGAGCAAGAAGATGCTATGTATAAGTTTATAGAGAAAAAATTAAAAGAAGGTGTACAAATATATATTGTAGCTCCTTTAATTGATGAAAGTAGTAAAATAAAATTATCATCAGCATTAAAAGTATATGAAGAAATAAAAGATAGGTTCCCACAATATAATGTAGGAATTTTACATGGTAAGCAAAACTACAAAGAAAAAGAGAAAGAAATGCAAGACTTTGCTAATAAAAAAAGCCAAATATTAGTATCTACAACAGTTGTAGAAGTAGGTGTTAATGTTCCTAATGCTAGTATTATGATAATTAAAAATGCAGAAAGGTTTGGACTATCTTCGCTTCATCAATTAAGAGGAAGAGTAGGTAGAGGAGATATACAAAGTTACTGTTTTTTAGAATCTAATACAGAAAATGAATTATCATCAAGAAGACTTGAGATAATGGAAAAAGAAAATGACGGATTTAAGATAGCACAGGAAGATTTAAAATTAAGAAATACAGGAGAGATTTTTGGTACAAGACAAAGTGGACTTTCAGATTTTAAATTACTTGATATAGTTAAGAATATAAAGGAAATTGAAGAAGTAAAAGAGTATACAAGTATATATTTAAAGAAAAATGAAGGAAAGATAAAAAATAATTATCTTTTAACAGATATAAAAAATAAGGCAGAACAGGAGAAATAATGAAACAATTAACAGCAGATTTAGGATTAATATTAGTAGGATTTTTATGGGGATTTGGATTTATAGTAACTAAAATAGGACTTAATACAGGACTTAGCCCCGTATATATGGTAACACTTAGATTTTTAATTTCATCTATTGTTTTAAGTCTAATTTTTATTAAAGATTTAAAACAAATCACAAAAAGAAATATTAAAAAAATGTTACTAATATCAACAGTACTATTTTTAGCATATATTTTTCAAATTGTTGGAAGTAAGTATACAACAGCATCTAAAACTGCTTTTTATTCAGGAGTAAATGTAGTATTCGTTCCATATATTTCTTGGATGCTAAATAGAAAAGCACCTGATATATACACATATGTATCAACTTTACTTTGTCTTTTAGGTGTAAGTGTAATTTCATATACACCAGGAGAAAATATATTTGTTTTTAATTTAGGTGATGCACTAGTTATACTTTCATCTGTATTTTTTGGAACTCATATAGCACTTACAGGATATTTTTCTAAAAAGTATTCAATTGAAAAATTACTTTTAGTACAAAATTTGTATGTTGCTATTATGTCATTTATGTTACTATTAATTACAATGAAAGTACCAAGTACAGGAGAGGTAATTAGAACATTATCAAGAAAAGAAATAGTTGCTATTCTTTATCTTGGGACAATAACTACAGGAGTTTGCCTATATTTACAAGCCTTATTTCAAAGATATACAAGCTCTGTTAGAAGTGCAGTATTTTTATCTACAGAATCACTATTTGCACCAATATTTGCACACCTTATACTACAAGAAGAATTAACACATAAAATATATATAGGTGGCTTTTTAATAATATTAGCTGTAATATTATCTGAAACAAAATTAGGTATTGATAAGATATATAAGCTGAAAGGAGTAACATGGAAAAGATAGAAAAGATAAGAAAATATCTTGAAAAAGAAAATTTAAATGCTTTTCTTGTAACAAATCCTACAAATATTTTTTATCTAACAGGTTTTGCTTGTGATCCACACGAAAGATTGCTAGCACTTATTGTAAAAAAAGATAAAATGTGTATGTTAGTGCCTGCACTTGAATATGAAGTTGCAAAGCAAAATGCAAGAAAAGAAATAGAAATAGTAGGATATTTAGATACAGAAGATGGATATGAAAAACTTAAAAAATTAAGTGGAACACTTACTTATCTAGGTATTGAAAAATCACATCTTACTGTTGAAAGATTAGAAAGAATAATTAAAACTTTTGAAGTTAAAGATTACTTTAGAATAGATGAAGTAATAATTAATATGAGAAAATATAAGACAGAAGATGAAGTATTAAATCTAAAAGAGGCAACAAGACTAAGCGATATTGCAATTGATATTGCAAGAAAGAATATGAAAGAAGGCATAACAGAATTAGAACTAAAATCAATAATTGAGTATGAAATGAAAAAAATAGGTGCAAAATCTATGTCATTTGACACAATAGTATTGTTTGGTAAAAATGCTGCAAATCCTCATGGTGAAAGTGGAACAACTAAACTTAGAAAAGGAGATTTAGCTCTTTTTGATTTAGGTGTGTATTATAACGGATATGCTTCAGATGAAACAAGAACATTTAAGTTTGGCGATGTTAGTGAAGAAGCAAGTAAGATATATGATATAGTATTAAAAGCAAATACAAGTGCAATAAAAGCTTGTAAACCTGGTGTTAAATTTAGTGAGCTTGATAAGATAGCAAGAGATATAATAAGTGATGCAGGATATGGACAGTATTTTACTCATAGATTAGGACACGGTTTAGGAATAGATGTACATGAATTTCCTGATGTAAGTTCAAAAACTGATGATGTACTAGAAGAAGGTATGGTATTTACAATAGAACCGGGGATATATAAACCAGGGGTTGCAGGGGTTAGAATAGAAGATGATATATTAGTAACAAAAAATGGATGTGAGGTGCTTACAAAATATGAGAAGTAGATTTACTATTAATGACTTTTTAGAACTAGAAAAGGAAGTTGATACAAAATTACACTATAGAGATGCTTGTGGTGGTGGAGTAATTGAACTTGAAAGCCAAGATGAGAAAACTATAAGCAAGATAAAAGAATTCTTTAGTAAAAAACAAATTGAAATTTCTTTTTCTGAAGATAAAAAATATATTTTTACAAGATAATAAGAAAAGATGTTAGATTAGCACTAACATCTTTTTTATTAAAATAATCCAATAATTTCTTCATTTTCATCAATATCTATAAAGTTTGCAGCAGGAACTTTTGGAAGTCCTGGCATATCTATTATATCCCCACACATAACAACCACAAATCCAGCTCCAAATGCAGGTCTAATATCACTTACATTAAAGGTATAATCTTTTGGCACTCCCTTTATATTAGCTTTATCTGATATAGAAACAGGAGTTTTTGAAATACATATAGGTAGATTATTTATCTTATCTTTAAAGTATTCTAATTTTTCAAGTGCAAGCTCTGAATATTCAACATTACTTGCCCTATATATCTTTGTTGCTAGAGTATTAATTTTATCCTTTATATCAATATCTAAACCATATAAATACTCAAAATTATTTATACATTTTTTTTCTACATCTTCTCTTGTAACTTCATCTTTTTGATTTATAATATCAATTACGGCATTAGCAAGAGTTATTGCTCCGTCTCCACCATATTTATGAGAGTTTGTAACTACACATTGATATCCAAGATTTTCAACATAGTCTACTATTTCATTAACTTCATCTTTTTCGTCATCGTTAAATAAGTTTAGCGAAACAACAATAGGAACATTGAAATTTTCTATATTTTCTATATGTGCCTTTATATTTTCTAAACCATGTTCTTTTACTGCACGACAAGTTACAACAAGTACTACTGCATCAGGAGTTATATGAGCTTTTCTACATGTGATATCAAAAAACTTCTCAGCTCCTAAATCTGCTGCAAAACCAGCTTCTGTTATTGTATATTCAGATAACTTTAGTGCAAGCTTAGTAGATATAATAGAGTTAGAACCATGTGCTATATTAGCAAAAGGACCACCATGTATTAAAACTGGTGTATTTTCAGTTGTTTGTACTATATTAGGCTTTATAGCATCTTTTAGTAAAACGGCACAAGAACCAGCAATATTAAGATCTTTTACTGTAATTAGTTTACCGTCTGTACTTTTTGCTACTACTATATTTGATATTTTTTCTTTAAGCTCTGAAAGTGTATCGCAAAGACATAGTATAGCCATAATTTCAGATGCTACAGTTATTTGAAATGATGAATCTCTAGTATATTTTTTATCATTTATTGATATATTTCTAAGAGCTCTATCATTAGTATCTGTAACTCTTTTAAAATAAATATTATTAATATCAATATTAAGCTCATTGCCCCAATAAATATGATTATCTATACTTGCAGCAATTAAATTATGTGTTGCTGTAATAGCATGAAAATCCCCAGTAAAATGTAGGTTTATATCTTCCATAGGTAGTACTTGTGAATATCCACCACCAGTAGCCCCACCTTTAAGACCGAATACAGGACCCATTGAAGGCTCTCTTATCGCAGCTATAGAACTAAATCCCAGCTTATTTATCGCTTGTGTAAGCCCTATAGTTATAGTAGACTTCCCTTCTCCTTTTTTAGTGGGAGTCATTGCACTTACAAGTACTAATTTACCATTTGATTTTGTTTGTAATCTTTTAAATATATCTAAGCTTATTTTCGCCTTATACTTCCCATAAAACTCAATTTCATCTTCAAGTATCCCTATATTTTGACATATATTAGCAATGTTTTTAAGTTTTGTGCTACGAGCTATTTCAATGTCGTTCATATTACCACTCCCTTTATATAGCTATATATTAAATTAATTTTTATTTTTTTTCAATCAAAATTAAAAAATATATGGAATGTTTTGTAACTAACTTTAATTTTTAAAGTTTCAATATATGGAACATTTTAGGTAAGTAGTCAAGTTAAAAAAATAACTTTAAATAAGAAAGTTTGTTTTTTGGCATTTTCAAGAAATATCAAAATAATATTTGTTTAATATCATATAAAAAGGTTGTAAAATCAAAATATAAATGAAAATAAAAAATTTGGAGGTAAATATGAAAAAATTGTCAAAAGAAAAACTAATGGACATGTTTTTGAAAATGCAAATTGCTAGAGATTTTGACCTTAAGATAAATCAACTAGTAAGAAGAAATTTTGTACAAGGTATGACACATTTTTCGGTAGGTGAAGAAGCAGCAGGTATAGGTGTAACAGCAAATATGACAAAAGACGACATTATGTTTACATCTCATAGAGGACATGCTCAATGTATAGGTAAGGGTATGGACATTGATAGAATGATGGCAGAACTTGCAGGAAAAGCTACTGGAGTTTCAAAAGGAAAAGGTGGATCAATGCACTTAGCTGACATTGAAAACGGAAACTATGGTACTAATGGTATTGTAGGTGGAGGATTTGCTTTAGGTGTTGGAGCTGCACTTACAATGAAAATGAAAGAAAAAGACAATTTTGTTGTTGTTATAGCTGGAGACGGTGCAACAAATGAAGGATCGTTCCATGAATCAGTAAATATGGCTGCAACTTGGAAATTACCTATAATTTTTTACATAATTAATAATAAATATGGAATAAGTATGGATATATCAAGAGCAACAAATACAAAACATCTATATACAAGAGCAAGTGCTTATGATATTTTAGGTCTTTATGTTGAAGACGGTAACGATGTAATAGCTGTATACAATGAATTTGCAAAGGCAGTTGAACACGTTAAAAGTGGTAAAGGGCCTTGCCTTATGGAAGTAACATCTTATAGATGGTTCGGACATTCAACAGCAGATGCTGGAATTTATAGAACAAAAGAAGAAGTAGACGAATGGAAGAAAAAAGATCCAATGAAAAAATTCGCTAACTATTTAATAGAAAACAAGGTTGCAACAGAAGAAGAAATAAAAGAAATGGAGCAAAAATCAAAAGAAATGATAGAACATGCAGTAGAGTTTGCTAAAAACAGCCCTGCTCCAAGCCTTGATGTTGCATTTGAAGATATTTTTGCGTAGGAAAATTAGGAGGATAAGATGGAAACAAAGATAATGTCATATAGAGATGCTATAAATCTTGCAATGTCTGAAGAAATGAGAAAAGACGAAAATATATATTTAATGGGTGAAGATGTTGGAGTGTACGGTGGAGACTTCGGAACATCAGTTGGAATGATAAAAGAATTTACAGAAAAAAGAGTAATAGATACTCCAATTTCAGAAGCTGCAATTTCAGGGGCTGCAATTGGAAGTGCTATAACAGGTATGCGTCCAATAGTTGACTTAACATTTATGGATTTCATAACTATAGCTCTTGATTCAATAGTAAACCAAGGAGCAAAATTAAGATACATGTTTGGTGGACAAAATATACAAGTACCAGTTGTATTTAGATGTGCTACTGGTTCAGGAATAGGTTCTGCATCACAACACTCACAATCACTTGAATCTTGGTTATGTCATATACCAGGTATAAAGGTTGTAGCTCCTGGTACAGTTGCAGAAGCTAAAGGACTTTTAAAAAGTGCTATAAGAGAAAATAATATTGTTGTGTATTTAGAATACAAAGCAAACTTTAATGTTAAGGGAGAAGTTCCTTTAGATGATGAATATGTAGTTCCTATTGGTGTTGCAGATATCAAAAAAGAAGGTAGCGACTTAACAATAGTAACTTATGGAAGAATGTTAGATAGAGTAATGCAAGCTGCAAAAGAAGTTGAAGCAGATAACATTAAAGTAGAAGTAGTAGACCTTAGAACTCTAGTACCTCTTGATAAAGAAGCTATAATAAAATCTGTTAAAAAGACAGGTAGAGTAATACTTGTAAATGATGCATATAGAACAAATGGATTTATTGCTGAAATCTCATCAGTAATTAGTGAAAGTGAAGCATTTGATTATCTTGACTCTCCAATAATAAGACTTTCTGGAGAAGATGTACCTATACCATATGCTAAGAATTTAGAAGATGCAATGATACCAAGCGTAGAAAAAATAAAAGAAGCAATTTATAAGACAATGAATAAAAAATAGGAGAAGTTATGGAAAAAGAAAAATTAAGAGCTACTCCGGCAGCAAGACAAATGGCAAGAATACTGGAATTAGACCTTATTAATATATTAGGAAGTGGAGAAAACGGTAGAATACATAAAGATGATGTAATATCATATAATGAGAATAAAAAACCAAAAATAACTCCATTAGCTAAGAAAATGGCAATTTTAAATAATATTGATATTGAAAACGTAAAAGGTTCAGGATTTAAAGGTAAAATACAAAAAGAAGACATACTTGCACTTTTAGGAAGTGTTGTAAGAGAAGAGAAAAAAGAAGCTAAAAAAGAAGAAGTAAAAGAAAATGTAGTTAAGACTGAAAAAGCAGTAGATACACAAGAAGATTTTGAAATAATACCAATGAATGCTATGAGAAAAGTTATTTCAAAGAGAATGTCAGAAAGCTTCTTTACAGCACCAACATTTACTTTAAATTATGAAATAGATATGCTTGAAATAAAGAAATTAAGAGAAAAATTACTTGCTACAATACTACAAAAAACAGGGCTTAAAATCACATATACTGATTTAATAGCAATGGCAGTTGCAAAAACATTAGAAAAACCAGAACATAAATTCTTAAATTCTTCAATAACAGAAGACGGTAAAGGAATTAAAGTACATAAACATGTAAGTCTATCTTTAGCAGTAGGATTTGACGATAATCTTTTAACACCTGTATTAAAAGATACAAACAAAAAGACTATAACAGAGATAGTTATTGGATTAAAAGAGTTAACTAAAAAAGCACTAGAAATGAAATTAAGTCCTAGTGAAATGTCAGGAAGTACATTTACTATAAGTAACTTAGGTATGTATGGAGTTAAGAGCTTTAACCCTATTATAAATCAACCTAATGTTGCAATTTTAGGTATAAGTGCAATGGTGGATAAACCTGTTGTAGTAAATGGTGAAATAGTAGTAAGACCAATAATGCAAATGAGTCTTACAATAGACCATAGAATAGTTGACGGTTTAGCAGGTGCTAAATTTATGCAAGACTTAAAAGGATTACTTGAAAATCCTATTATGATGTTAATATAAAGGAGATAAAATGGCAGTTGAAGTTATAATGCCAAAACTTGGCGTTGATATGCAAGAAGGACAAATATTAGAATGGAAGAAAAAAGAAGGGGACAAAGTAGAAGAAGGAGAAATCTTACTTGAAATAATGTCTGATAAAACAAATATGGAGCTTGAAGCAGAAAGTTCTGGAACTCTTATTAAAATACTTAAAAAAGACGGAGAAACTGTACCAGTAACTGAAATTATAGCATATATAGGAGAAGAAGGAGAAAATATTGACGAGGCTAAAGAAACAAAAGAAGAAGTAAAAGCTGAAGTCAAAGAAGAAGTTAAAACAGAAGAACCTGTTAAAACTAGCAAAGCAGACTATGACTTAATAGTTGTAGGTGGAGGGCCTGCTGGATACTATGGTGCAATAAGAGCAGCTCAACTTGGTGCAAAAGTACTTGTTGTTGAAAAGAGTATAGTAGGAGGAACTTGTCTTAATAGAGGATGTATACCTACAAAAACATATTTAAAAAATGCTGAAATAATTGAAAACATATCTCTTGCTAAAAAAAGAGGAATTGTTCTTGAAAATGAAAACTTCACAATAGATATGGGTAGAACTGTTGAAGTTAAAAACGAAGTTGTAAAAACATTAACAAATGGAGTAAAAGGATTATTGAAGAGCTACGGTGTAGATGTTGTAACAGGAGTAGGTAGCGTAAATAAAGATAAAGAAGTTTTTGTTGGAGATAAAAAATATACTGGAGATAAAATAATGATAGCTACTGGTTCAAAAGTAGGTAAAATTAATATCAAAGGTATAGATAGTAAACTAGTTTTAAGTAGTGATGAAATATTAGACTTAAGAGAAGTACCAGAAAGCCTAGCTATTATAGGTGGAGGAGTTGTTGGTGTTGAACTTGGACAAGCATTTAGTTATTTTGGTTCTAAAGTAACTATAATTGAAATGTCAGATAGATTAGTACCATCAGCAGACAGTGAAGTTTCACAAGTACTTAGAAAATCACTTGAAAAACAAGGAATAAAAGTATTAACAAATTCAAAATTAACTGAACTTATTGAAAATGATAATAAACTTACATTAAAACTTGAAAATAAAGAAGATGTAGTTGTATCAAAAGCACTTCTTTCAATAGGAAGAGTACCTGAATTAGAAGGTCTTGAACAATTAGGACTTGAAATTGAAAGAGGTAAAATAAAAGTTAATGAATATATGGAAACTAATATACCAGGTGTTTATGCTCCAGGAGATGTAAACGGAACTAAGATGTTAGCTCACGCAGCATTTAGAATGGGAGAAATAGCAGCTGAAAATATAGTTAAAGGAAATCATAGAAAAGTAAAATTACATTCAACACCTGCAGCAGTTTACACTATGCCTGAAATCGGTATGGTAGGTCTTACTGAAGAACAAGCACGTGAAAAATATGATGTAAATATAGGTAAATTTAACTTTAGTGCAAACGGAAGAGCAATAGCATCAAGCGAAACAGCAGGATTTGTAAAAGTTATAGCAGATAAGAAATATGGAGAAATTTTAGGAGTACATATAGTTGGAGTTGCAGCAGCTGAAATGATAAATGAGGCATCAGCATTAGTTGAAATGGAAATAACAGTTGATGAAGTAGCAAAAACTATACATGGACACCCTACATACTCAGAAGCTTTATATGAAGCTTGCTTAGATGTATTAGGTGAAGCTATACACTTACCTAAAAAAATCAAATAAAGGAGAAATTTAAATATGAAGTATATTATAAACAACAGCAATGACCCAGCATACAATATAGCACTTGAAGAATATTGCTTTAAAAATCTAGTAAATGAAGATGAAATATTTTTACTATGGATAAATGAGCCAACTATAGTTATAGGTAAACATCAAAATGCTATTGAAGAAATCAACACAAACTATGTATCAGAAAATAATATACATGTTGTTAGAAGAGTATCTGGAGGAGGAGCTGTTTATCATGATTTACAAAATCTGAATTATACAATAATATCTTCAAAAGTAAATGATAACCCATTTGATTTTAAGAGCTTCTCACAACCTGTTATAAACGTACTAAGAAAATTAGGTGTAGAGGCAAACTTTACAGGAAGAAATGATATAGAAATAAATGGTAAAAAAATATGTGGAAATGCACAAGCTTACTCAAACGGTAGAATGATGCACCACGGTTGCCTATTATTTGACGTAAACTTAGAAGTATTAACAAAGGCATTAAATGTTTCAAAAGATAAAATTTCTTCAAAAGGTATAAAGTCTGTTAGAAGTCGTGTAACAAATATAGTAGATGAATTACCTAATAAAATTGATATCAATACTTTTAAGGAAATGATATTAGAAGAAATGAAAGAAAACAACAAAGACTTTGTTGAATATGTACTAAGTGAAGAAGAACTATCTATAATTAGAAAAAATAGAGATGAAAAACATGCAAACTGGGACTGGGTATACGGAACAGCACCTGAATACAATATTAGAAGAGATACAAAATATGACACAGGTAAGATAACAGTTTTTGCAAATGTAATAAAATCTAAGATAAATAGCATAAAAATATATGGAGATTTCTTTGGTATAAAAGATGTTACAGACATTGAAGATATGTTAGTTGGAGTAAAATATACATATGAAGAAGTGCTTAATGTAATAAACAATATAGATGTATCAAAATATTTCTTAGGAATGAGTAAAGAAGATATAGCACGTGCAATATGTAATATTGACTAATAAATTAACTGCATATTTTAACTTACTAGAAATTAAGTACTTTTTTTGATATAATTGAAGATATTAAAAAAATTAGGAGTTGACTATGTGTACTATTAATAAAGACTTAATAAAAGATGACTTATACTTAGCTGTAAATGGAAAGTGGCTTGAAAGTGCAGTTATACCAGAAGATAAACCAACAACTGGAGGGTTTTCAGATTTAGTTGAAGAAATTGAACAAAAATTAATAAAAGAATTTAATGAGTTAAAAGAAGAAGATGTAGAAAATAAGGAAATGAAAGAATTTTTAAAATTCTACAATATGACAAAGGATATGAAAACACGTGAATTAAACGGTGTAAATGATGCTATCAAGATAATAAATAAGCTTGAAGCTATTAGCTCATATGAAATGTTAAGTGAACATATAAATGAATTTATACTATATGATTTTCCGCTACCTTTTTCTTTCTCTATATATTCTGATATGAGTGAAGCAACAAGAAATGTTCTTTATCTTGATGTACCAAAACTTATACTACCAGATAAAACTTACTATGAAACAGAAAATAGTAAGCCAATGATAGATAAGTTTAGAGAAATGATGGCAAAACTATTAGAAAAATTTAATTATAGTAGTGAAAAAATAGAAAAATTATTAAATGACACAGTACAATTTGATAGTTTAATGTACCCACATACAAAAAATTCAGAAGAACTAGCAGATTATACTAAGATGAATAATCCAAGAACAATATCACAAATAAAAGAATACTCAAACATATTTGATTTCAAGAAAATCATAACAGACTTAGTTGGGCAAGAACCAGAAAAAATAATAGTTACAGAGCCTGTATTTTATGAAAACTATAATAATATTATAACAAAAGACAATTTTGAAATTTTCAAATCATGGCTTATAGTAAAATTAGTTTTAAGTATGAGTAGTTCACTAACAGATGAAATGCGTCAGTTAGGTGGTATGTTTGGTAGATATATGTCAGGTATTGATAAAGCAAAATCAGTAGATAAATATGCATATTATTTTGCAACAGAAGTTTATAGCCAAGTTATTAGTGTATATTATGGTGAAAAATATTTTGGTGAAAAAGCAAAACAAGATGTATATAACATGGTTAAGAGCATGATAGAAGTATATAAAAATAGACTATCAAAAAATACTTGGCTTAATGAAAACACATCAAAAAATGCTATAAAAAAATTAGAAACTCTTGAAATATTAGTTGGATATCCAAGCACATACAAGGATATTTATAGAAAATTAATAGTTGATGAAAGTAAGAGCTTTTTTGAAAATAATTTAGAATTTACAAAAATGTTTACAGAGTACAATTTTTCAAAATGGAATACATTAGTTGATAGAAAAGAATGGGGTATGAGTTCAAATACAGTAAATGCATATTATAGTCCATCAGACAACTTAATCTGTTTTCCTGCAGCAATACTTCAAAAACCATTTTACAGCATAAATCAATCAAAGAGTAAAAACTATGGTGGTATAGGTGCAGTAATAGGACATGAAATATCACATGCTTTTGACAATAACGGAAGTCAGTTTGATGAAAATGGAAACATGAATAACTGGTGGACTAAAGAAGATTATGAAAAATTTGATAATCTTGCAAAAGATATGATAGATCAATTTGACGGTATCGAATTTAATGGTAGTAAAGTAAATGGTAAGCTTACAGTATCTGAAAATATAGCAGATGCAGGAGGACTTAGTTGTTCACTAGAAGCCCTTAAAAATTCAGGAGAATATGATATACAAGAATTTTTCATAAACTTTGCAAGAGTATGGTGTAGAAAAGCTAAAAAACAATATATAGATTTACTTCTTAAAACTGATGTTCACGCACCAGGAGAATTAAGAGCTAATATACAACCTAGAAATCTTGAAGATTTCTATAAGGCATTTGACATAAAAGAAGGAGATAAAATGTTTATGCCTGTTGATAAAAGAGTAAATATATGGTAGATATAAGACCGTAATCTGTTGATTGCGGTTTTGTTAGTTTAACATAAAATTCATCTAAAATGATTCTATTTTATATAGGAGGTAAATAATGAGTTGGAAAAATTTTGAAGAAGAGTGTACAGCATATTTAAATGAAAAATATGGAACTAAATTTGAACAACAAGGAGATTCCAATTCAACTATAAGTGATATACTTTATCGTGGAGATAGTAAAACTTTTTATATAGAAGCAAAAATGCCGAATGCCCAATGTGGGCAATTTGTATTATTACCAGATTTAAAAAAATCTGTATTTAAATATTCTCCTAAAAATAAGACAAATGAAAATGAATATACTAGAATGATTATTGATTTTATGAATATTAATTTTTATGAATTTTGTAATTCTGGTACAACTGGTTCAGTTATCAATATTCAAAAATCAGTATTTTATAATTGGATAATTAAATATTATAGAGAAAAAGGTGTAGAATTTTTCATCACTAAAGATACGGAAGATTTTTTAATATTTCCCATAGATCAAATTTCTAAATACTTTAATGTTATAGCAAAATATAGAGAAAAAAAGAGTGTTTCATCTAATTTAAATAATTCAAATAAATCAGATTTTGAATATGCAATGATTAATGCTGGGATTGATTTTATTTTTAATGGATTAGAGATTATTTCTGATAAAAATTTAGACGGAATAAAGGTAAAAGGGAATAAGTATGATTATCTTATTAGAAAAAAAGTCAGTAATTATATGGTGAGAAAGTTATCCAACACCAGAAATGCAAATGTAATCTTTTCGATAGAGTTAATGAAATATGACGATGAACAACAAAGAAAAGATATTATTCAGTTTGAAAAATCAATTAGAAAATAAGGAGTTACCCGATAGGGAACTCCTTTTTAAATAATATATATTTAGTTAGTGATAGTTTGTACGTATGTATATATCTTTTACCAATAGGAAGTGAGTATAGCTTAAAATAATCCATAATTTGATTTTCACCATTTTTAGAAAAACATTTTAAAAGATTCTCACAATTATCCTTATTAAATTCAGAATTTACCGAAGAAGATATGGGTGATTCAATCAACGCTCTATCTAATTTTTTTAGTCTACATATAGTATCTGAAGCAATCTTGGGTGAATTACCGTTTTTAATTAACCAGATTTTAAATATAGCTGTATCCATGATTTAAAGCTTCTCCCATATTTTTAGATATATATTGTAATACATTGACAACAACCGAATTTCCAAATTGCTTATATGCTTGACTTGATGATGGATGAATTAAATATGAATCAGGATATCCCATAATACGAGCACATTCTCGTGGATGTAATTTCCTTGTTTTTCCGTTAATTAAGTAGCCTCCTGTTTTAGCAAAAACACCACCGCCATGTGCAGATAAGGTAATTGCTATTCCTTTAGGGCTGTAAATTCTTTCTCCTTGTCCACCTTTACCAACAGTTCCTATTCGTATTACTTTACTGGAATTTTCTTTTATTTCTGTATTTTTTATTACAAGATCTTGTCTATCTATTATTAGATTTGATACGTCCTCATCAGATAATAATAAATCTTCTACAAATGTAGAAAGTTCAAAAGGCTTTGGGAAAGCAAAATTTTTAATATTTAAATCTTTTCTAAAGCAAAGCATATATATACGTTCTCTATTTTGAGGTATGCCAAAGTCAAGAGAATTTAATATATCATAGTAAAAATCATATCCTAAATCTATCATTGTATTTTGAACAACTTTTAATGTGTTACCATTGTCATGAGATGCGAAATTTTTGACATTTTCCATGAAAACTACTTTTGGCTTTTTAGCTTTTACAATTCTAGCTACATCAAAAAACAAAGTCCCTCTGCTATCTTCAAATCCTTTTTGTTTTCCACTAATGGAAAAAGCTTGGCAAGGGAAACCTGCACACAAAATATCGTGATCAGGTATCTTATTTTCATCAACAAGTGTAATATCGCCTTCAGGCTTATCTCCAAAATTCATTTGATAGACTTTTTGTGCATATTTGTCCCATTCGTTGGAGTAAACACACTTTGCACCAAATGATTCTAATGCAAGCCTAAATCCACCTAATCCAGCGAATAGATCTATGAATTTTAAACCTGTAAGATTTTTGTTTTTTACTTCAATCATAAGCTTCTCCTTTTGATAGCGCATTATATAATATAATTTTATACAAGAACTTATCTGATGTCAATAAAAATGTAAATAACTATTGAATTTATTCAATTAATATGTTAATATAAATATACCTTGCTTTAAACAATAGTTTAGGGCTGTAATCCAAAAGGAAAGGAGAAAAGAAAATGACAAAGTATGAAATTATGTTTATTCTTTCAACACAAATTACAGATGAAGAAAAAAAAGCAGTAGTTGAAAAAGTTGAAAAAGTTTTAGGACATGCAGGAGCTGAAGAAATAGCAACTGAAATTATGGGAGATAGAAAGTTAGCATATCCAATTAAGAAAAAAGAAAATGGATATTATGTTTTAACTAAATTTTCTATGGATGGAACAAAACTTGGTGAAGTTGAGTCTAAATTAAATATATCAGAATCAATTTTAAAATACATGATTGTTAGAAATGAAAAGTAACCCTAATATTAAGAAGAGGTGAAGTTATGAATTATGTATCATTATTAGGAAGATTAACAAAAGATGTTGAATTAAAACAAACATCAACAGGAAAAACTTACTGTAGATTTTCATTAGCTGTAAAAAAAGAATTTGCAAAGGACGGAGCAGATTTCATAAACTGTATTGCTTGGGACAAAAGAGCAGAGCTTTTAGCAAATTATTTTAGCAAAGGACAAAGAGTTTTAATCCAAGGAAGATTAAGTACAAGTTCTTATGAAGTAAACCAAGAAAAAAGATATTTAACAGATGTGGTTGTAGATAAGATCTCATTTATTGAAAGTCAATCAGGTGCTACTTCATATAGCAGTTCAAAATCTACTGATATAGATATTCCTCAAGATGATAATATGGAAGACGATTCATTTGATGATGATGAATTTCCATTTTAAATAGGAGGTGTAACATGAAGCCAGTTGCTGAATTTAAGAAAAGAAAAAGAAGACCAAAGGTAAAATTTAAAATAACAGATATAGATTATAAGAATGTAGATTTATTAAAAAACTTTATGAATGATAAAGGGAAAATATCTCCATCAAGAGTAACAGGTCTTGACGCAAAAATTCAAAGAAAAATTGCAAAAGCAATAAAAAGAGCAAGACAAATCGCTTTATTACCATATACAAGAATAGAAAAATAAAAGTGGAGAGCTACCCTCGGTAGCTCTTTGTTTTAGGAGAAACATGAGTAAAAAAAGAATACTACAAATATTATTTATAGTAATCTCGCTAATACTGATTATTTTGACTGTAAAAGAAATGAGAGGTTTAACACAAAGTAGAAAAAATTTAGAAATATCAAAGAATAAATCAAAAACAACATTTCAAAATGAATTACTTGAAAATATAATAAATATTTTTGAAAAAAATGCAAAAGAGCACGGGGTTGAAATTTCAAACTTCAGTTTGATGAAAGTGAGTCAAAAAACATATTTTAAAGTTAATATACCTGAAATTGAAAATAGCTCATATATGATAGCTTATGACGGTATAAATGTAACAGAAATTTATGCTAATATAGGTATAATAACAGAAGAAAACATTAAAAAAGTTGAAGATATAGCAACAGTTCTAATTAAAACATCAGATAGTACTATCACATATGAACACGCAAAAAGAATATTTGCAATGCTATCATCAAACATTTATGAAGAAAATCCAATTACAACTTTAAGCTATACAAATGGACTTACATATAGCTTAGAAATAACAGAATTTGGTGGAATAGTAATTAATATTAGATAATAAATATTCTATGGTTTTCCATAGAATATTTTTTTAAAAAGTTTAACATATTTACTTTTTAAAGTAAAAATAGTAAAATGGTGTAGAAATAGAATAATAGGAGGAGTTGTGTGATATTCTATTATCACGCAAGATATAATGGAACAATTTGATGTAATAGTCGTAGGTGCAGGACATGCAGGAATTGAGGCAGCACTTGCAAGTGCAAGACTTGGAGTAAAGACAGCACTATTTAGTATTTATTTAAATACAATTGCTATGATGAGTTGTAATCCATCTATTGGAGGTCCTGGTAAAAGTCATTTAGTTAGTGAAATAGGTATGCTTGGTGGTCAAATGGCAAGACATATAGATAAATATAATCTACAGTTAAAACATTTAAACCACACTAAAGGGCTTGCTGCAAGAATAACAAGAGCACAAGCTGATAAGTATTTATATAGAACTAAGATGAGAGAAGTACTTGAAAATCAAGAAAATCTTTCAGTAATACAGGCAAATATAACAGAACTTTTAGTAGATGATAATAATAAGATTTATGGTGTTGTTGATAATCTTGGAGTTAGTTATGGTGCAAAGGCTGTTATTTTATGTACAGGAACATTTTTAAATGGCGAATATATAATAGGTGATGTTAAATATAGTGCAGGTAGAGTTGGAGAGATAGCGAGTATTGAACTAGCAACTTCACTAAAAAAACATGGTATAGAGCTTGATAGATATCAAACAGCTACACCACCAAGAATAAGTAAAGATTCAATTGATTTTAGTAAGATGACAGAGTTACACGGTGAACAAAAACCAAGATTTTTTTCTTATGAAACAAAAGAAGAAAATATAACAACATATCCTACATATTTAACATATACAACAAAAAAGACTATTGAAGTTGCAAAAGAGCTTTTAAAATATTCACCAATAGTAACAGGTATAGTAAGTACTAAAGGTCCAAGACATTGCCCTTCATTAGATAGAAAAGTGATGAATTTTCCTGAAAAATACAATCACCAAATATTTTTAGAAAGAGAAAGTGAACATAGTGATGAAATATATATAAATGGGTTTACAACAGCTATGCCACCTTTTGCACAAGAAGAAATGTTAAAAACAATAACAGGTCTTGAAAATGCAAAGATTGTAAGATATGGATATGCAATTGAGTATGACTATATACCGGCACATCAATTAAATTACACTATGGAATCAAAAGTAATAAAAGGACTTTATACAGCAGGAACAATAAACGGAACTAGTGGATACGAAGAAGCGGCAGCTCAAGGCTTTATAGCAGGAGTTAATGCAAGTAGAAAAATACAAGATAAAGAGCCTATTATTATAAAAAGAGATGAGGCTTACATAGGTGTTTTAATTGAAGATATTATAACTAAAAAAACACCAGAACCTTATAGAGTATTACCTTCAAGAGCAGAATATAGACTTACATTAAGACAGGATAACACTTTTTTAAGACTACTTGATATTTCAAAAGAAATTGGTCTATTAAGTAAAGAAAAAATAGAAGAATTAGAAAATATAGAAAAAGAAATAAATAAAGAGATAGCTAGATTAAAAGAAATAAAAATATATCCAAGTAATAAGACAAATGAGCTACTGTCTAGTATATCAAATGGAGCAACTCAAAGTGGAGTTGTTAGTGCATTTGAGTTTTTAGCAAGACAAGAGATAAGTTACAGTGATTTAGCAAAATTTATTGATATAAAAGATTTACCACAACTTGCAATAGAGCAAATTGAAATAAATGCTAAGTATAATATATTTATAGAGCGTGAAAAAGAACAAATTGAAAAATTTAAAGCTTTAGAAAGTTACATTATTCCTGATGATTTTGATTATGAAAATATACAAGGTCTAAGCAATATAGCAAAAAGTGGTTTAATTTATCATAAACCAAAAACAATAGGAAATGCCACAAGAATAAGTGGTGTAACATACAATGATATAGTATTAATTATGGCAATACTTAAAAATTAAAAAGATAAAAGGGGTTACAAAATGAAATTAAATTATAACTATACAAAAAACTTTATAAAAGAACATGAAATAAATGCTATTAAGCTGTTTGTTGAACTTGCAAATAAGACTTTAGAAAATGGTACAAGTGCAGGATCAGATTTTTTAGGTTGGATAGACTTACCAACTAACTATGACAAAGAAGAGTTTGAAAGAATAATAAAAGCATCAGATAAAATAAGAAAAGATTCAAAAGCTCTAGTTGTTATAGGAATAGGGGGTTCATATCTAGGTGCTAGAGCAGCTATTGAGTTTATAAAACCAACTGGATACAACCAATTAGGCGATCTTGAAATATATTTTGTAGGAACAAATATTAGTAGCAACTATTTACACGATATAGTAAATCTTGTAAAAGATAAAGATTTCTCTATAAATGTAATCTCTAAATCTGGAACAACTACAGAACCTGCTATTGCATTTAGAATATTTAAAAAATTATTAGAAGATAAATATGGTTTAGAAGAAGCAGCAAAAAGAATATATGCAACAACAGATAAAAGCCGTGGAGCATTAAAAACTCTTGCTACAAAAAAAGGATATGAAACTTTTGTTGTACCTGATAATGTAGGTGGAAGATTTTCAGTATTAACAGCAGTAGGACTTTTACCAATAGCTTGTGCAGGTATTGATATAAATGCATTAATGGATGGTGCAAAAGATGCAAGTGTTGATATGAGAGCTGATTTTGAAAATAACCCTGCAATGAAATATGCAGCACTTAGAAATATACTATATAGAAAAGGTAAGTCTATGGAAATTTTTGTAAATTATGAACCAAGACTACACTATATCTCTGAATGGTTAAAACAATTATTTGCTGAATCAGAAGGAAAAGATTTTAAAGGTATATATCCAACATCAGCAGATTTTTCAACAGATTTACACTCTATAGGTCAAGCTATACAAGAAGGTAGCAGAACAATGTTTGAAACTGTAATATCAATAGACAGTCCAGAACATGAAATAGTAATAGAAAAAGATGAAGAAGACTTAGACGGTTTAAATTTCTTAGCAGGTAAAACTGTTGATTATGTAAATAAAATGGCAGCAAAAGGTGTTATGTTAGCACACGTTGACGGTAATGTACCTAATATTGAAATTTCAATTAGCAGTGCAAATGAATATAATCTTGGATATTTATTTTACTTCTTTGAAAAAGCAGTAGGAATTTCTGGATATCTAAATGGTGTAAATCCATTTGATCAACCTGGAGTTGAAGCGTACAAGAAAAATATGTTTGCATTACTAGAAAAACCTGGATATGAAAAAGAAACGAAGGAAATACTAAAATGTTTAGAAGCGGACAAATAGTTGAACTTTTTATTGTAAAAGATAATAAGCCATATAAACAAATAGAATTAAAAGGTTTAAATGGTAGATATACATATAATTGGTCTAATGTAGAAAAAGGTGCATATTTTTTCTATATTTTATCTGATAACAAAAGACAAAACGTTACTTATACACATACAGCACCATTTGTTAAGAATTTTGAGGCGTATTTAGATGAAACAAATGCCCCTAGAATTATAACAGGATTTCAAAATGGTATAGATATTTTAATTGAAATAGATCTAAATTTTAAAGAATTTAAATTAAACAAAACAAAATTTACAAGACTATATTTTAATTCTAAAAAATATGATATAGAAAGTATTAAAACTCTTGAAATAGCAGGAAGTTTTAATAGCTGGATGCCAGATTCAAGCTCTATTAAAATAAAAAGTGAAACTGATGCTGAAATACTTTTAAACTTAAATAATGGTTATTATGAGTATAAGTATATAATCAATGGTGAATGGGAAAACGGTAAGAATAAAAGTTTAATTGTTGGAGAAAATGGTAAACTATTCCCACAAGGTAAACTTGGTACAGGTAAATTTTCATTTGATGCTATTGATGAAAATGTTGAAATTAAAGCCATATCTCACACAGTTAATAAGATATCAGATAAAGAATATGAATTTACACTAAGAGCACAAATAAATGATGTTTATAGAGCGTATATAAGTATAATTCAAGAAGATAAGGTAGAAGAAATAATTGAACTTGAAAAATTTCAAGATTTTACAAAAGAGTTTGATTATTTCAAAAGACATATAGATTTTGAAGAAAATGTTAAAAATTTTAGCATAATGTACATAATTGAAGATAATGGTCAAAAAGCATATTTTAACGGTAAAGAATTAAAGTATGAAAATAATCTTGAGAGAATAAAAATATCAAAAGATTCAAATGTTGACTTATTCTATATCCCTGATTGGACTAAAGAAGCTATATGGTATAATATTTTCCCTGAAAGATTCTATAATGCTAATAGCTATAACGACCCTATATTCAACGAGTTTGGACCTGAAAGCTTTGGAATAAATAAGCTACACGAACATAAATTTATTGAAGATTACAAATGGAGAGTAAATAATGTTCAACTATCAAAGTTTGATAGAAATAGATGGACTTCGGATTTTAGTGATAGAACAGGTTGGGAGAAAATAGGAGAACAAGGACTTAGTTATAGCTTAAAATATGCACGTATGTATGGTGGAGATATACAAGGTATAAAAGAAAAAATACCATATATGAAAGAATTAGGTATAAATGCAGTTTGGCTAAATCCGGTATTTTTCTCATATCAAAATCATAAATATGGAGCAAATGACTTTAGACATATATCGCCTGATTTTGGAACAATAAGAACATCAGGAAGTAAACATGGAGTATATATTAGTGAAAATAATAAGTCATATGTTGAAGTTTTAGGAAATGATGCAAAAAATAATAGTGAATTAAAATTATTAGAAGTAAATTTAGTTGGTGAAAATCAAGGTAAAAATGGATACCTTGAAACACAAGATCCAAAAACTTGGGTATGGACTGAATCAGATTTAATAATGGTTGACCTAATAAAAGAATTTCATAAAAACGGTATAAGAGTAATATTTGACGGAGTATTTAACCATAGTAGTGATAGACACTGGAGCTTTAACCTTGCATTAGCACAAGGAGAAAAATCACCATATGCAAGTTGGTATAAATTTATTAATTTTGATAAGCACATTGAAATAACTAAGGATATGAGTGAACAACAAGCATATGAAACATTAATACATAATAAAAATAATGTTGATTATGTAGGTTGGGCTGGAATTAAAACTTTACCTGAGTTTGATACTTTTAATGTAGAGTATAAGGAATATATATTCAATATAGTAAGAAAATGGATGTATGGTCCTGACGGTGTAGCAAATGATGATTATACTATAGATGACGGTATAGACGGATTTAGATTAGATGTACCTAACTGTCTTGAAAATCAAGATTTTTGGAGTGAGTTTAAAGTTGTTGTAAAAGAGGCTAAAAAAGATGCGTATATTACAGCTGAAATTTGGGGCAATGCAAGTTCAGATGTAAGTAATAATAAGTTTGATGCAGTAATGAATTATGAGTGGCTAAAAACAACTATAGGCTATTTTATAAATCAATCAAAAGACGGTGGAGTTTGCTATAAACTAAAAGCTCAAGACTTTTTCAATGAGTTACGTGAAAAAAGAACTTGGTATCCTTATCAAGCACTGCAAGCTATGCAAAATTTAAATGGTTCACATGATACAGATAGACTTTACTCTAGAATAGTAAATGATGCACTAGGTAGAAATCTTGAAGAAGGAAAACAGCTTGAAAAAGGATATAACAGTATAAGACCAGATCTTGCATCTGTTTATCATCCAAATACTAATATTGATTGGATAAACTCTAAAATAAAACCTAAACAAATACTAAAATTAATCTCTGTATTTCAAATGACATATATAGGTGCTCCTATGATATATTACGGAGATGAAGTAGGTATGTGGGGAGCAACAGATCCTTATTGTAGAAAACCTATGCTATGGGATGAATACTTATATGATGAAGAAAAAAATCCTTCATATATAAATAGGGGAGAAGTATACAAACAAGAACCGGACTTAGAACTTTTTGCTTGGTATAAAAAAATAATTAATATCAGATTAAAACATAAAGTATTAGTATATGGTAAATTTAAAGAGTTATTTGCTGATAATGATAAAGATGTGCTTGCTTATGAAAGATACGATAAAAAGACTTCTATTATAATAATAATAAATAATTCATTTGATGAACAAAGTGTAAGCTTTAAAACATATCATAAGAATAAAGAAATGCTTGATTTATTATCAACAAACAAGATAAAAACAGGTATGGAAGGCGATTTAAGTATCAGATTAAAAGCTAAAAAAGCAGCTATACTATTACTTAAGAAAATGTAAATAAAAAAGCTAGAATATTTAATATTCTAGCTTTTATTTATTAGAAACAGAGTTAATAAGCTAGATTACTCTGCTTCTGAAAATAAAACTTTAGCTAATCTAGTACTTAAGTTGTTTTTATTTTCTAATAATATTTTTCTAACTTGATCAGGATTTTTTCCTTTTAAAGTTTTCATAGCTTTAGTACAAACTCTAACTCTAACATCTTTATCATTAACTGATAATGTCATAACTTGTAAATTTGGTTTCCAAATTCTTTTAGTTGCTCTATTAGAACGGCTCACTGAATTTCCGTGTCCTGTCTTTTTACCAAAAACTTCACAAATTTGCATATTAGCACCTCCTCGTTAGTATCCTAGATTTTTATTTTACCATATTAAAGTATAATTTTCAAGGATAATATTACAATTTATTTTTTAGTTCTCTTAGTGGCTTACTAACATCATACTTTCTAACAAAGTCTATAAAATCTTTTATAAGCTCATTATTTATCGAATCTTTAAGTAACATTATTTGGAATTTGCTATCATTTTTATTAAATCTATGTATAATTTTAAATTCTTTGTTATTTATATTATGATAAACACAGTAATATGGAACGACTGCATAACCAATGCCTAGAGAAACAAGTTTTTTTGTTGTTTCAATACTTCCGTTTACATTCATAACTTTTTCATTACTAAAGCCTATCATTTCTTCAAATTGCTCTATATAGTTATTGATGTTTATATTATCTCTTTTTAAATAATGTATATTTTTTAAATCATCATATTTTTTAATATTATTAGGTGCTATGATAACGAAAGGATAATCATCAGTATTAACAACCTTAACTTCGTTGTCTTCAACAACTAAATCATCAGTGAAAATTAAATCAACAGTTCCGTCTTTTAAATGATTTAAAAGAGAATTACTGTTTTTTATAAATATATCAAACTCAATAGTTGGATTACTATCTCTATAACTTTTTACTATTTGAGGTAATATAGGCTCACCTATATTATGTGTTGCTCCTATAAATATTTTTATTTGGTGATTTTCAACTATTTTTTTAATATTATTTTCTATTCTTGAAATAGTACCAAAAATCTCATCAGCCATTTTATAAAGTTCTTTACCTGCAAAAGTAAGTTTAAAAGTTTTAGAAGTTCTTTCAATAAGTTGAGTATCAAGTGTTGTTTCTAATTTTTTTATCTGTATTGAAATAGCAGACTGACTAATAAATAGTTTTTCACTTGCCTTTGTAAAACTTTGTACTTTACATGTTTCATAAAAGGCTTTTAAATGGTTAAGCTCCATAATTTCTCCTATAAAAAAATGGTGTCTAGGAACGGAATCGAACCGTTAACCTTACGGGTATGAACCGTATGCTCTAGCCAATTGAGCTACCTAGACAACCTTTTAACAAATATTATAATACCAAAAATAAAAAAACTTGTCAAGGTAATTTTAATTTTTTTTAGTAAAAAGGATATTATAATAATATAATATCCTAAATAACTATTTTCTAACTAAATCAGATGAACCAAATCTAATGTTTGATGATCCGATATATCTTGCTTCTTCTTTAATATTAAATGCTTCAAGTTCTTCATCAAGTATTTCAGCTCTAAATTCTTCTTCATCAGGTAAATTATATTTTGAGTATCTTCTAAGATGTACTCTGCTATTCGCTCTAATTCCTCTACCCCAAGTAACACTAGTATTATCTGATACTTTACCACTTGGTGATATTGCAGTATTAGATTTTGCTACTTCAAAAAATTCACCTTTTTCATTAATAAATCCAAGTGATATTTCATAAATACTATCAGACTTAACATTATTAATATATGTTGAACCTACTCTACTTGGTATTTGTAATGTAAGAAATAATTTATCTTCTTTATATACTCTTAAAATTACTTCATCATAAACATTATGCTCTTTTTTTAGGGTGTTAAAAGTTTCTTCTTTTACTTCCCAATAAGCAAATATTGTATTTGTATTTTTTGGTAAAAGTACAATTTCATCTCTATAATAAATATTAGGTAAAACATCACGGTCAAAGTAAATATCCTTACCTATATCATATTTTGTGCTAACAAATTCATTTACCTCATCTAAGGCTTTTTTTAGTACATTAACTCTTTCTAAATAGCCAGGTCTTTTCATTCTTATTTTTGAAGGTATAAGTTTTTTGTTCACATAATTTCTGTATTTTCTAAGAAAGTTATAGCCATCTATAAACATATTCTCCTCCTCTAATTTCTATGAAATTCTTTAGTTGATGTTGCATCAAACTCTAAAGAATTTTCAGTATTTTTAGTGTGTTTTAATACATAGTATGCACAAGCTGCTATCATTGCACCGTTATCGGTACAATATTCCATTTTTTTTGGGAAAACAATATCAACATCTTTTAATTCAGATGATGAATATAATACTTCTCTTAAGTACGTATTTGCTGAAACTCCGCCTGCGATTGCAAGGCTTTTAGCATTTGTACTAAGCACAGCACTAATTGCTTTTTGTTTTAAATGCTCTACTGCTGTACATTGAAATGATTTAGCTATATCGTTTATATTATAACTTTCATTTTTCATATTAAGTTTATTAATATAATTTGTAACATATGTTTTTATGCCACTAAAACTTAAATCATATCCTTTAATGTTTGGTATAGGTATATCTATGTTATAATTACCGTCTTTTGCATATTTTTCAATTACAGGTCCACCTGGATATTCAAGTCCTATGATTCTTGCAACCTTATCATATGCTTCACCTATTGCATCATCTAGCGTTTCACCCATTAAGTTTAAATTATGATTTTCATCCATATGGTATATACTAGTATGTCCGCCTGATGCAACAATAGTAATTGCAGGTAATTTAACATAATTTTCAATAAATGTTGAATAAATATGACCTTCAATATGATTAATTGGAATTAAAGGTTTGTCATATTTTAGAGCAAGTCCTTTAGCAAAAGTTAGCCCAACAAGTAAAGAACCGATAAGACCAGGTCTATTTGTTACAGCAATATAATCAATATCGTTCATGCTTAGATTAGCTTTTTCAAGACATTCATAAAATACATAGCTTATATTTTGTATATGATGTCTTGATGCTATTTCAGGAACAACACCACCATATTTTTTATGTATATCTATTTGAGTTGAAATTATATTACTATAAACTTTCTTGCCATCTTCAACTATTGCAATTGATGTTTCGTCACAAGAGCTTTCAATTCCTAAAATTTTCATATTTTATTTCTCCCTTTTATAATATTGATTATAGTACAAAAAAAGTGAAAATACAACACAAAAAAAGAAACTCTTTTTAGAGTTTCTTACTGAAAAACATGATTATTTATATCTTTACTACAAAATGATTATAGCACAGCTTTATTAGAATTTCCTTATAACCACCTTATTTTTATCTTAAATTTTAAGGTTTTCAGCGAATTAACTTGTTAAAAAAAGCGTTTTAGCTTGAAATTATTGACTTTTTAAACTGTTGGTGATATAATAATTAAAATATATTAATTGGAGGGCAAATGAAAAAGTTAATTTTAGGACTTATAACATTAGTAAGCTCACTTTCGATGACATATCAGTATGAAGCAAATATAAAAGTAGGGTATGACTTTTTTAGAGCCTCGACTGACAAATTAGAAAATAAGGACTTTTATTCAAGAGGATTTGTTGTTGGACTTGAAGCTTTACCGCTAACATTTATAGAATCGAAAATAAAAATAGGTGCAGGATTTGAGTATAATTTTGGAGAAACGACACTGCACTATATTAATGATAATACAAATGCTGTAACGACATTCATACCTTTATATGCAACAGCAAAATTCACTTATTATAGACATGAAAATAAAGATTTTAATTTATATACTTTTGGTAGATTAGGTTATGCCTTTTCAAAAGAAAAAACAGATATGCAAACAAAAAAAGCAAATGGAGTCTATTATGGACTTGGTCTTGGATTAGATTATAAATATTTTTTAACTGAAATACTATATGACGGTAAATACTCTACAGATATACGTATTCAGGTTTCAACACCAGGTAGAAAACATAATTTTATGCATAAAGTTGGTATAAGATTAGGACTTCAAATATAAGATAAAAGGGGAAACATATGAAAAAACTAATTATAGGAATTGCTACATTAGCTAGTTTAATATCAATGTCTCAAGGAGCTGAGGCTAATATTAAAGTAGGTTATGACTTTTTTAGAACTTCTACAATTATAAGAATAGATCAAATGGATGTTCTTAGTGTAAACAACATACCATACAAAAGAGGTTTTACTCTTGGACTGGAAATATTACCTCTTACATTTAAAGATTCAAAAATAAAATTAGGTGCTGGAGTTGAATACAATTTTGGTGAAACTACAGTACATTATTCAAAAGATGAAACTACATTACAAAATGCCTCAGATACGAGCAAATATTTTGTTCCTTTGTATGCAACAGCAAAATTCACATATTATAGACATCAAAAAAGTGATGTAAACCTATATACTTTTGCAAGACTTGGATATGCGTTTTCTAAAGAAAATTATGATATGGCAGCGGGAGTTATTGATGCTAATGGAGTCTATTATGGACTTGGTTTTGGTATAGATTATAAATATTTCTTAGCGGAAATATTATATGACGGCAACTTTTCTGAAAGAGAAGAACAACATAATTTCGTATCATTTCACAAACCATCAGATCCAGCTGTAGATGCAAATGTAAATGATTTTCATCATAAAGTAGGTATAAGACTAGGTCTACAATTAGGAACACAACACTTTAAGAAACCACAAATAATAACAGAATGTCCTAAGTGTGAACCAAAGGTAGTAGAAAAAATAGTTGAAGTACCTAAGATAGTTGAAGTTGAAAAAATAGTAGAAAAAATAGTTGAAGTTGAAAAGAAACCTGAAGTTAAAAAACTTGTAGCTAAGAAGAAAGTAGTTAAGAAAAAAGCAGTTAAAAGAAAAGCTAAAAATACAAATAAGAAATCAGATTCAATTAGAGTATGTAGATGGGTAACTATATACAAGAAATAAGAGGTGAAGATGAATGAAAAAAGTAATTTTAGGGATTGCTACACTTGCTAGTTTACTATCGATGTCTCAAGGAGCAGAGGCAAATATTAAAGTTGGTTATGACTTTTTTAGAACTTCTACAATTGTAGAAGTAAATAATGATGATGAGTTTAAAGTAGACAACGCACAATACGAAAGAGGTTTTACTCTAGGACTGGAAATATTACCTCTTACATTTAAAGATTCAAAAATTAAATTAGGTGCTGGAGTTGAATACAATTTTGGTGAAACTACACCACTTTATTCAAGGGATGTTGTTGGAGCGGATACACAAAAATATTTTGTGCCTTTGTATGCAACGACAAAATTTACATATTATAGACATCAAAAAAGTGATGTAAACCTATATACTTTTGCAAGACTTGGATATGCATTTTCTAAAGAAAAAGACGACTCTATGAATGACATTATTGATGCTAACGGTGTATATTATGGACTTGGTTTTGGTTTAGATTACAAATATTTCTTAGTTGAAATAATGTATGATGGTAATTATTCTGAAAGAGAAAAACAACAACAATTCACAGCATTAAAAAAACCGACAGATCCAAATATATATGCAAATATAAATGATTTTCATCATAAAGTAGGTGTAAGATTAGGTCTACAATTAGGAACACAACACTTCAAGAAACCGCAAATAATAACAGAATGTCCTAAGTGTGAACCAATGGTGATTGAAAAAATAGTTGAAGTACCTCAGATAGTTGAAGTTGAAAAAATAGTAGAAAAAATAGTTGAGGTTGAAAAGAAACCTGAAGTTAAAAAACCTGTAGCTAAGAAAAAGGTAGTTAAGAAAAAATCAGTTAAGAGAAAAACTAAAAATACAAATAAGAAATCAGATTCAATTAGAGTATGTAGATGGGTAACTATATACAAGAAATAAGAATGGAATTAAAAAAAATAATATATAAGTTTAAGGAGAAAATATGAAGAAGTTTATATTAAGTCTAATGGCACTTTCAAGTTTTTTAACGATGTCATTAGGCTACGAAGCTAACATTAAATTGGGGTATGATGGTTTTAGAGCTACACATCAAGATTTTTTTGAGCCAGGATTTGTACTTGGTGTTGAAGTATTACCACTTACATTTAAAGATTCGAAAATAAAATTAGGTGCTGGGGTTGAATATAATTTTGGGACAACACATTTAAATTTTGGAAAAGATTTTGACGGATCTGGCAATAAAAGAACATTTATCCCTTTATATGGAACAGCTAAATTCACTTATTATAGAAACGAGAAAAAAGATTTGAATCTATATACTTTTGGAAGAGCGGGTTATGTTTTTTCTAAAGAAATAGACGAAATGGATAATAACAATGTAACTCCTAAAAATGGTGTTTACTATGGACTTGGTTTTGGATTAGACTATAAATATTTCTTAGCTGAAATATTGTATGATGGATCATATACTACAGATGTAATTGTACAGGTAGCACACAATCCTGGAGGAGTTGTTTTTAATAATTTCATGCATAAAGTTGGTGTAAGATTAGGACTACAATTGGGAAGTCAACACTTTAAAAAACCACAAGTAAAAATGGCGATGGATTGTCCAGATTGTGATAAACAAGTAATTGAAAAAATAGTTGAAGTACCAAAAATAATTGAAGTTGAAAAAATAGTTGAAGTAGAAAAAATTGTAGAAGTTGAAAAGAAAAAAGATCCTATGATGGATCAAAATAAGGATAAAATGAAAGATCCTATGGCTGATGCAAATAAACAAAAACCTAAAAAACCAGCTACAAATTCAAATAAAACAAAATCTAAGAAAGCTACACCTAAAAAGGCTGTTGCTAAGAAAAAAACTAATAAGAAAAATAGTAACTCAGAAGTTGTTAGAGTATGTAGATGGGTAAAAATAGAAAAGAAATAAATAAAATCAGTAAGCACTTGATAATATCAGGTGCTTTTGTTTAATTTTATACACTTAAATAAAGTTTATTTAAAAATAAATGTAGAAAATAAACAAAAAATAGTGTATAATATCTTAGAAGGTGATAACATGATAAAAAAATCAGATAGAGTAGCATTAATTGATGTAAATGGAGAAGAAATAACATATAACAAATTAATTGACAGAATTAACTATTTTAGTGAAACATATCTAAAAGATGTTAAAAAGGGAGATTTTGTAATAATTTGTTCTGAAAATAGAGCAGAATGGATATATTCTTTTTATGCAATTTGGAATAAAGGTGCTATAGCAGTTCCTGTTGACTATTTAAGTAGTAAAGAAGAAATACAGTTTTTTATGAATGACTTAAATACTAGTAATATAATAGTGTCAAACAAAACTAAAGATAAGCTAGAAAATTATACAATTAATGTTGATGAAATAGAAATAAAAGAACTTTATACTAAAGAGATTAATGCTCCACAAGGAGAAGAGCTTGCAGTAATTATGTATACATCTGGAACTACTGGAAATCCAAAAGGAGTAATGATAAGTGCGAATAATTTACTTGGTGAAATAGACAGTATAATAGATTTAAATGTAGTGCCAAGTAATCCAAGAACTCTTGCAGTATTGCCGTATCATCATATATTGCCGTTAATGAATACTTTAATATATATGTTAAATGATAGAGTTTATGGAACTGTAATACTTGTTGAAAAATTGACAAGTGATGCAATATTAGAGGCTTGTAAACGTAAGATAGATATCTTTGTATTAGTTCCAAGAGTATATGAACTTTTCTATAATTCAATAAAGAATAAAATATATTCTAACTTTATAACAAGAACACTATACCGTTTTGTTAAACTTACAAAATCAAAGACTTTAGCAAA
Source organism: uncultured Leptotrichiaceae bacterium (assembly GCA_963550915.1). Taxonomy (GTDB): domain Bacteria; phylum Fusobacteriota; class Fusobacteriia; order Fusobacteriales; family Leptotrichiaceae; genus Caviibacter. The sequence continues at coordinate 65,273 of CAUVEB010000002.1, read as the reverse complement.
AATAATATTTAAAAAAGCACACGAAACTTTAGGTGGGGTTAGAGTTCTTACTTGTGGTGGAGCAAAAACTGATGTAAAAATGATAGAATTTTTTACAAGTCTTGGATTTACATTTTTTGAAGGTTATGGTCTTACAGAAACTACAGCCTTGTTTGCAACAAGTGCTAAATATAGATATAAGGCGGGGACTGTTGGTAAAGCTGTTAAAAACGCCAGTATAACTGTTAGAGATTCAGAACTTTTAGTTAAAGGAGCTATGGTAACTAAAGGATACTATAATAATCCAGAGAAAACAAAAGAAGCGTTTACTGAGGACGGTTGGTTTAAAACTGGAGATTTAGTTGAAATTGATGAAGACGGATATATAAAGATAGTTGGTCGTGCAAATGCTATGATAGTTCTATCAAATGGTAAAAATATAGATCCTGAAGATATAGAGCAAAAAATTATGAGTCTAAATGACGGTAGTATAAAAGAACTTGCTGTAATGGCGTATAATAACAAGCTGTGTGCTATAATCGTAAGTGATAAAGGACAAGCATACGCAAAAAGAATAATAGAAATATACAATAATGAATGTAAACCACATCTTAGAATACTTGATATTAAAATGCAAACTAATGAAATTCCAAGAACACGTATGGGTAAAATAAAGAGATTTGTATTAAAAGATCTGTTTAATAAGGATGTAGAAGAAATTAAAGAGGAAGAAGTTAAATCTTACTATAAAGAATACGATGAGATTAATAAGTATATTTTTGAAACAAAGGGATTTTATGTAAAACCAAATCTTAATCTAGAACTTGACTATGGTCTTGATTCTCTTGATATAATAGAGCTTAGAACATTTATTGAAAAAAGTTTTGGAGTAAAAGCAAACGGAAATACACTTGAAGAAATAGCATCATATGTAAGAGAAAATTCAAAAGGATATCAAAAAAATAGTGGAACAATTGAAGATACTATAAAAAATGCGAAGATTATGACATATAAGACAGGCTTTTTAGTTCCTGTAGCTAGAGTTCTTTCATATATTCTATGTAAAATATATTTTAGACTTGGTGTAAAAAATAAGGCAAAAGAAGTTGGACCTACTATATACATATCAAACCATGAAAGTTTTGTAGACGGTTTTGCACTTATGAGCCTTATAAAACAAGATACTTATGTACTAGGTATAGACTGGTATTTTAAAGGTAAAATAAAATCATTTATTGCAAGACATTCAAATGTTGTACTGCTTAATATTGATGAAAACATGAATGATACTATAGAAAAATTATCTTCAATATTAAAATCAGGTAAGAATGTTTTAATATTCCCTGAAGGTGCAAGAACAAGGGATGGTAAACTACAAGAATTCAAAAAGACTTTTGCTATGATATCAAAAATTCTTGATATACCTGTAACTTGTTTAAAAATAAATGGAGCATATCAGGCAATGCCTTTTGGTTCTAAAATTATAAAACCAAGTAAAATTAGTGTTGAATATCTTGATACAGTTTATCCAAAAGATCTTAGTGTTGAAGAAATAGTTGAAAATACCAGAAAGTTATATTATTAACAATCTAAAAGATAGCCTAACATTTAGGCTTTCTTTAGATTCTTTTACTAAGTTAAAATACTGTTACAAGTAGTATAAAATAAAGGTACAAAAATAAAAAAAATATGGTATAATCTAGTATAAATTGCTGTTGGAAAAATATAAAATAAAGAAACAAAAAAATAAAAATAAAAAATATTGACAACACCAATTAAATATGGTAATATATTTATTGTCTTAAATATATCGGTGTGTAGCGCAGTTCGGTAGCGCACTTGCCTTGGGAGCAAGGGGTCGTAGGTTCAAATCCTGTCACACCGACCATGCGGGAATAGCTCAGATGGTAGAGCGTCAGCCTTCCAAGCTGAATGTCGCGAGTTCGACCCTCGTTTCCCGCTCCAGTGGTGACCGTAGTTCAGTTGGTAGAGCGCCAGTTTGTGGATCTGGTTGTCGCGAGTTCAAGTCTCGTCGGTCACCCCACTTTTAGGACATCATGCATGGGTGGCGAAATTGGTATACGCACTAGACTTAGGATCTAGCGCTTCGGCATGAGGGTTCGAGTCCCTCCTCGTGCACCATATTTGTTAATAATATTTATTTAATATTTTTCCATATGGCAATTTGTAATGGCATTTTGTTGTGTGGATTTTTTTATTAGGAGATGATAGACATGAAGAAATACTTATTTTATTTAATCACTTTTCTATTCTTAATTTCTTGTGATGCATCAATAGCAAGAAATCAATTTGAAAAAGGTGAATATTTACAAAGCGTAAAAACAACTGTTAAATACGTAGGAAAAGGTAAATTTGCTAAATTAAAAGAAAAAGAAAAAGCAGAACTACTTTCAAGAGTTAAATTTATTGACGATTTTTACAGAACAAATATTGAAAATGAAAACAACACAAACAACAACGCATCAAATAAGATATTATACGATGCATTCCACATACAATACTTATTAAAAGATATACCTGAATTAAGATCAGAACTTATCTTTTTAACACAACAAAAAGCAGAAAATTTACTTGAAAAATTAGTTGAAAACCAAAGAAATATGTTAGCTACTTTTGATAGTAGAAGTAGTTTTGAAATTATTTCAATACTAAAGAGCTATAGAGCTACAAAAAATTTAATGGACGAACTTAAGTTACATACAACAAAATATGAAGGTTATTACAAAGTATACGTAAAAAATATAGCTGACGGATACTTAGCATTATCTAAAAAATATGATTTCATGGATGAAAAATACTTAGATGCATTAAGAGAAGCTTCTACTGTATTTAGTTTCTATGATAAAGATTACAAAGGTTCAAGAACAAGATACGAACAAGTTAAAAAAGCAATAGAAGTAAGAAAAGCGGATGAAGCTTTTGAAATAGGTAAAAAAGAATTATTCTTTGAAAACTATGATATAGCTATTGAAAAATTAAGCTACTCATATGAAATATACAACAAATACTCAATTAATAAAGCGTATGAAGTTAGAAGATATTTAGATAAAGCAAAAGAAAAACAAAAAGAACAAAAAGCAGAAGAATTTTATACACAAGCATTAAGAGATGTAACTAGAAATGATTACAAAAATGCAGTTAAAAACTTCTATGCTGCAAGTAAAATAATATACAATTACAAAGACAGCTACACTTTAGCTAAAAAATATGAACAATACATAAAAGGTGGACATAATAAAGAAGACGATATTAACATATTTATCACAGACAAGAGTTTTAAAGTTATATCTAATTCAAGAAGAGAAAATTTTGTTGTAAATATCCTTGAAAACATGGGATTTAAATATGACACAATGAAACCTAAATATGTACTATACCTTGATGAATCTACAGAATACAATAAAAGTATTTCAACAAAGAAAGAACAAAAATATGTAGATGATTGGTATGGACGTCATTTCTATGAAAAAATAACTGATACAATAAAAGAAACAGTAACAGTAACAATAACATTAACACATGGTAGATATAGTAAATCTGAAAAAGTAGTACTTTCAAATGAATATATCATTACATACTTAACAGGAGATGTACCAGAATTTGAAAAACAAATGGTAAGTACTTCAGCAAGTAGAGAACTTGGAAAATCAAGAATAATGCAAGAACAAGGACACAAAATAGAATCAGCAATAGAATCACTTGTTCGTGATTTTGCAAGAAGTGTTAGATAAGAGGTAAAAGTGGATAAAATTAGCGAAAAATTGAAAAATAACGATATAAAACCATCACTTCAGAGAATACAAATTTTTCAGTACTTGCTAAATGCAACAAATCACCCAAGTGTTGATGAAATATACAGTGATTTGCACAAAACAATACCTACTTTATCAAAAACAACTGTTTATAACACGTTAAAAATTTTTATTGAAAAGAAATTAGTCAATGAAATTTTAGAAGAAAAAGAAAATAGATACGATGCAATACAAGAACCACACGGCCATTTTAAATGTATTAATTGTGAAAATATCTATGACTTTGAATATGATTACAAAATAGAACAGTTAAAAGAATTTGACATAGAATCAATACAATTTTATATCAAAGGAAAATGTAAAAATTGTAAAAATTAAAAAGACCCTATCCCTAGAAATACACATAGGGGTAGGGTAATTTTTTACAGAACATAGGAGAAATAGGATTTCATGAAAGAAAAAAGAAGATTACTACTTAGTGCTTGTTTAATAATAATATCATCGTTTGCACAAACGTATATAATACAATCAATGATGGAACCTGCAAAACTTCTTGCAAGTGGATTTACAGGTTTATCTATGCTACTTCACTTAATTTTAGAAAGATTTAATATAAATGTATCGATATCTTTTTTTATAGTTGCACTAAATTTACCTGTTGCTATTATTTGTGCTAAAGGTATAAGTAAAAAATTTACTTTTTTATCGTTATTACAAATAATATTAACATCAGTATTTTTAAAAATATTCCATTTTTCACCTGTATTTAATACACCACTATTAAGTGTTACTATAGGTGCATTTATCTATGGACTTCAAATGGTTCTTGCACTTAGAACAGGTGGATCTACAGGGGGTACAGATTTTGTAGCCCTATATATTTCAAATAAGATAAATAAGACAATATGGGACTATATCTTAGCTTTTAATGCTATTATTCTACTAATCTTCGGTTATTTATTTGGTTGGGATAGAGCTGGATACTCAATCTTATTTCAGTATATAGCTACTAAAACAATAGCAACATTCTATCATAGATACCACCGTGTAACTATGCAGATTATAACAAAAAAACCTGAAGAGATTGTAAAAAAATATATAGAACAATATAGACACGGTATGACAAAGACAATAGGAGAAGGTTGTTATACAAAACAGCCTGTATACATACTTTATACAGTAATTTCAAGTTATGAGCTAAATGATGTGGTTAGACTTGTAAATGATATTGATGATAAAGTAATAATAAATGTATATAAAACAGAAGATTTTTATGGCAGTTTTTATATGTTACCAATTTAAAAAGTGCATATAAATATGATATAATTTAATATTAAAGAAGTAAGGTGATATTATGAAAGAAAGAGTAACGGCAGATATGAATATTATGGAAGCAGTTGAAAAGTTTCCAATTATATCAGAAGTTTTAATGAGGTATGGGCTTGGTTGTGCAGGTTGTATAATTTCTGATGCAGAATCTTTATATGAGGGTATAGCAGTTCATGGTTTAGATCCTGATATAATAATAGAAGAAGTAAATATGATACTTGAGATGCAAGAAGAGGAAGATGATTATTAATGAGAAAAACAGGAGAAATTTTAAATAGCTATATTCCTAAAAAAACTACGCAAAAAGATTTATCAAATGTTTTAGGTTGTGTCCCTCAATATTTAAGCAATGTCTTAAATGATAAAAAATCTCCATCTAAAAAATTTTTAACTAAAATGTACTCTATCTTTAACGTAAGTGATGAAGATAAAAAGGCAATAGAAAATTATGAAAATTTTAGAAGACTTCCTAAATTAGTTCAAACAGAAATAACAGAATTAAGAGCCTTAATTAAAAGCAATTTCAATAAATATGAAACAGTCCCTATAAACTATATGGGTATTTTTGAAGATAATGGTTTTAGAGAAGATACAAATGATATTGAAATGATAATATCAAATACAGGATATATTTTTGAATTTATTGAAGAAGGTACATTTTTTGTAAGAATAGATAGTTCTAATTATGAGCCTTTTAAAAATAGAGAATTAGTATTTTTTGAACCATATATAGAATATGTAAAAAATGATATAGAAAGCAAATATTGTATGATAGAGTATAAAAATAAAAAGGATATATTTTTTGTTAGCACTATAGACAAGTATACAATATTAAAGTCAGTAAATAAAAATGGTAAATCATATGTACTGAATAAGAAAAATAAGAAAGATATAAAAATATTAGGTATCTTATTTGGAACATTTAATAAATTTAAGGGGTTAGAAACAAAATGAGTAGAAAATATTTTGGAACAGACGGAATTAGAGGAGAAGCAAACAAAGATTTAAGCATAGATTTAGTTACAAGACTAGGTTTAGCACTAGGATATTATCTTAATAAAAATGCTAAAGATAAAACTAAAAAACCAAGAATAGTTTTAGGTACAGATACAAGAATATCAGGATATATGATAAGATCAGCACTTTCTGCTGGACTTACAGCTATGGGTGTAAATATTGACTTTGTTGGAGTTCTTCCAACACCAGGAGTAAGTTACTTAACAAGAGCTAAAAATGCAGCAGCAGGAGTTATGATATCTGCATCACATAACCCTATAAAAGATAATGGTATTAAAATATTTAGTAGCAATGGTTTTAAATTACCTGATGAAGTTGAAGAAGAAATAGAAGAATATATGCAAGACTATGAGATGCTACTAAACAATCTTGCATCAGCAGAAAAGCTTGGAAGATACACTTTCGTTGAAGATGACGTTAAAATGTATAGAAGATTTTTAACAAAAACATCAAAAATAGATTTTACAGGATTTAAAGTTGTAATTGATACTGGAAATGGTGCGGCATATCGTATAGCATCTAAAGTATTTCAAAGCCTAGGTGCTGATGTTGTAGTAATAAACAATATACCAAATGGTAAAAATATAAATGTAAAATGCGGATCAACTCACCCTGAACTTTTACAAGAAATGGTAAAACTATATAAGGCTGATTGTGGACTTGCTTATGACGGAGATGCAGACAGACTTATAGCAGTTGATGAAAAAGGTAATATAGTTGACGGAGATTTAGTTATTGCAGTAATTGCAAAAAATATGAAAGAAAAAGGACTGCTTAATTCAAATACAGTTGTTACAACAGTACAAAGCAATATGGGATTTGAAAAATATCTTGAAAAACAAGGTATAAGACTTATTAGAGCTAATGTAGGTGATAGATATGTACTTGAAAAAATGCAACAACAATCATTAAATTTAGGTGGAGAGCAATCAGGACATATAATAATGTTAGATCATAATACAACTGGAGACGGAGTATTATCATCAATACAATTTGTATCAGCAGTAATTGAATCAAAACAAAGAGTAAGCGAATTAGTAGAAAAAATAAAATTATGGCCTCAAAGACTAGAAAATATATTAGTTTCTAAAGAAAAAAAGAAAACTTGGAAAGAAAATGAAAATATCTTAGATGTTATAAAAAAAGCTAATAAGGATATTGAAGGAAGAGGTAGAATTTTAGTAAGAGAATCTGGAACAGAAGCTTTAATAAGAGTAATGGTTGAAGCAAAAACAGATGACATAGTAAATGAATTTATAACTAAAATCTCAGATGTTATAAGAAAGGAACTTGTTGATGCATAAAAACTTTGCATATATCTACGATGAATTTACTAAAAATGTAGACTATAACGAGTGGTTTAAGTTTTTAAGAGGATATATTCCTAAAAAAGCTAAATTACTTGATATTGGTTGTGGTACCGCTAGTATAACAACTAAATTTAGAAAATATGGATACGATACATATGCGGTAGATATATCGTTAGATATGTTAAATGTTGCAAAACAAAAAGATGATAAGATAAAGTATTTTAATCTTGATATTACAAAAGATAAGTTAGATTTAAAATTTGACTACATTACCTGCAATTTTGATACAGTAAACTATTTTACTGACTATAATGCACTTAATAGTTTTCTTATTAACTGCTATGATATGCAAGAAAAAAATGGGACTTTAATATTTGACTTAGTTGAAGAAGAAATATTTGATGAAATATTTGAAAATGATGTATTTATTGATGAAGAAGAAAATTATACAGCTATTTGGAGATATGAAAATTTAAAAAATAATAAGCATTTAGTTGAAATAACAGCCTTTGTTAAAAATAGTGATGATACATATGAAAAATATGTTGAAGAACACATTAAATACATCTATGACACAAATAAAGTAATAGAAATGTTAGAAAATGTGGGATATAAAATATATGATATTGCAAGAAATGAAATGTACGGACAAAGTAGACTTTTTATTATTGCAAAAAAATGAGGTGAATTATGAAAAAACAAGACCTTGACAATATTCATAAATTAAAAGATAGTGAATTTACAAACCTTTTACATTCAATATCTTTTAAAAGTAAGAAAAATAAAGATAAAGAAAGTGATAAATTAAAAGAAAAAATATTAAAAAAAGATAATAGTTTTAAAAAGAATTTAGCACTTGCAACAAACTATATTTACTTACTTATATCGCCTTTAATATTACTACTTTCAATTTACTACATTTTAGTAAAATATATTTTTAATAGGCAGATGAATACGCTTTTAATATTTTTAATATTTTTAGGACTATTTACAGGATACTGGTCAATTTTTAAACAGATAAGAGGTAGAGATAAATGAAAAAGATAATGATAGTTTTAGCTTTAATGTCAATTATGTCATATGCAAATGAACTTGAAATAAGAATTACAAATACAACTTATAGTACAAAAAAAGTAGATACAGTATCTTTTGAGGCAGTACTAAGACTTGAGGATACTAATTTAAAAAAATTAACAGATTTTAGTAAGCAAAAAGCAAATGAATTTATAAAAAAAATTACAAGTACTAATCTTGCAACAGCAAGCCTTTTAGATTATTCATACTCAAAAGTAGTAGAAGATAATAATAAGCTTAAGAAAAATTTAAAAATTGAAACAACAGTTACTTTTATGTCTGATAAAATGTCTAAACTTGCAAATTCATCATATAAAAGAAAATATAACGGGCGTGATGTCTATCATTTAGTGTTCACAGAAACAGGTAAAAGCAGTTTAGAAAATTTAGAAAAAATAAATAAGAAAATAAAGAATATAAAAGAAGACTTAATATATGTAGATAGCCAAAATAGAGAATATTTTGAAAGAGAAAAACAACAAAAATATGTTGTTGTTCAAACATTTAATATTGAAGTTAAAGATATAAAGAATATATCAAAGGTAATAGATTTAGCTAAAAAGTATGATATGAAAATTGATTCGCCTAATTTCTATATCAAAAACAGTGAATATGATATAAAAGAAGAAGTATCAAAAGCAAGAGAGTTTGCAGAGCTAATAGCAAGCAATTTAGACTATAAACTAACTGATAAATATGTACTTAAAAATATATATATGAATAAAAATAAGCCATATAGACATGACACATATTATAACAGTAGAAAATATATGGCACTTGAAGCAAAGACAAGCATTGAAACTCCAACAGAAGATCAAAGTGTAAGAGCAAGAGTACATTTTTATGCTAAAAATGATAGTAATAAAAAGCTTAATAATGAAATAATGATATATGTTACATCAAAAATTGAAACTTCTGATAGTACTGCTAAAATTCATATAAGCATTAATGATGATAAAAAAATATCAAAATTAAAATCAGTACTTAAAAAAGCTGGAATAAAACCTGAAATTTCAACTAAAAACTATTATACACAAATAGTTGAAAAAGATGTACCTATATTAAAAAAAGATGAGTACATAAGCTTTATGATCAATTTTACTAATGTAAATAAAGATAATTTCATATATCTAGTTAGAAAATATCCAAATCTTAATGAAGGTAAAATTGAAATAAAAGCAAAAACATATGAAAATGCTACAAAAGAATATAACAAGATAGCAAATGAACTTAAAAAATATAATATAAGTGCAAGTATAGACAGTTATAAAAATATTAGTAACGATATAGTTGTAGGAAATAAAAAAGTAAAAGAAACAAAAGTTCATCACGATCTATATATAAAAACAGATGATATAAATGATGTTGGTCTAATTACTTCAATATGTCAAGAACTTGGAATAAATATACCTTATATCAGTTTTGAACAAGATAGAAATAAACTTGAAAAAGAATTATACATACAAGCAATTAACGCTGCTAAAAAAAATCTAAAAGAATTTGGTCAATATGAAATTACAGCTATAACAACTAGCGATACAAATAATGACTATAAATATGTATATTATCCTAATCTATATTTTGATAATAATAAAATGAGTGTTAATATGAGTGATGATGAAATATTAGAAAATTCAATTGCTAATTATGTTGATGTTCCAAGTAGAACAATTGAAATATCTAAAACATTAGAAATAGAAGCTAAGGTGGAAAAATAAATGTTAATCGTACAAAAATATGGTGGTTCTTCAGTTGCAACAACTGAAAAGATAATGGCAATAGCAAATCATCTAAAGAAGATAAAAGAAAATGGAGATGATTTAGTGGTTGTTGTATCTGCAATGGGTAAGACTACGAACAGCCTTATTGCCCTTTCAAAAGAGATAACAGAAAATCCTGATACAAGAGAACTTGATAGACTTATGTCAATAGGTGAAAATCAAACTATAGCACTTTTAAGCATAGCACTAAATAGTATAGGAGTAAAAGCAATCTCATTTACTGGAGAACAAATAGAGCTTAAAACAACAGGAATACATACTAAGAGTAGAATAAAAAGTGTAAATAGTAATAAGATAAAAGAATATATAGAAAAAGGATATATTGTAGTTGTAGCTGGATTTCAAGGAGTAAATGAAAATCAAGATATAACAACCTTGGGTAGAGGGGGTTCTGATACTTCAGCTGTTGCTATAGCGTCAAGTCTTGGCTGTGTATGTGAGATATATACAGATGTTGACGGAATATATAGCATTGATCCTAGAATATATGAAAAGGCTAAAAAAATTGATGAAATATCATATCAAGAAATGATGGAGCTTGCATATTTAGGTGCAGGTGTTATGGAACCACGTGCTATTGAGCTTGGATATAAGTATAAAGTTCCTATTTATGTAGGAAAAAGCCTTGGAGAAAAAAATGGAACTTTAATCAAGGAGAGAAAAATGGAAGAACATAAAATAAAAGGTATATCAATAAATGAAAATACTCTAATGGTAACTATTGATAATATACCAACATACGCAAGAAATTTAGAACCAATATTTAAAAAAGCAGTTGAACTTGGTATAAATATTGATCTAATAAGTCATAATGACGTTATATCAGAAAACGGAAGTATTGCTTTTACAACTCCAAGAACAGATGAACCATTACTTAATAAATTATTTGAAAGTTTAAAACTAGAAAATGTAAATGTAGTGTTAAATAAAGAAGTTGTAAGAGTATCACTTGTAGGAATAGGGATAGTAACACATATAGGGGTTATTTCAAGAATATTTAAGGTATTGTCTGAAAATAACTTAAGTTTTCACCAAATTTCAACATCAGAAATAAGTATATCTTTAGTTGTAGATGAAAAAAATGGTAAAGAGATTGCAAGATTACTTGCAAGTGAATTTGAATTGTAGGAAGTGATTAAAATGAAACTAAAAGGTGCATATGTCGCTATAGTTACTCCATTTAATGATGATATGTCAGTTGACTATAATACACTTGAAAACTTAGTTGAATTTCAAATAGAAAATGGAATTTCAGGTATAGTTGTTTGTGGGTCTACAGGAGAAACTGCTACACTTACTGAAAAAGAATATGAAAAAGTAATAAAAACTGTTATAGAAAAAGTAAATAAAAGAGTTGTTGTTATAGCTGGAGCTGGTTCAAATAATACAAGTAAAGCAGTAGAACTTACTAAAAAATGTATGGACTTAGGAGCAGACTATGTTTTAAGCACTTGCCCATATTACAATAAACCTACTCAAAAAGGTATAATAGCACACTATGAAGAAGTAGCAAAAGTAGGCATACCTATAATAGTATATAATGTTCCTGGAAGAACAGGAGTTAATATAAGTGCAGATACTATGTATAAATTATCAAAAATTGATAATATAGTAGCTCTTAAAGAAGCTAGTGGTAATATAGAACAAATGATAGAAATAAGAAAATTATGTGCTGATAGTATAAGCCTTTTATCAGGTGATGATCCATTAATACTACCTGCAAGAATCATAGGTTTTGAAGGTGTGATATCAGTTGTTGCAAATATAGTGCCAAAACAAGTATCGAATTTTTACAAAACTCCTATTGATAAAGCATATGATATACATGAATACTTATATGATATAAGCACCAATATGTTTATAGAAGGAAATCCAGTTACAGTAAAAGAGGCTATGGATATTTTAGGACTTACAAAAAATAATTTAAGATTACCACTTGTAAGTGCAGATGCTACTACAAGAGCAAAACTTGTAAGATTATTAAAAGAAAAAGGAATAAATTATGGTAAAGTTTTCTAAATTTAACGGACTTGGTAACGATTTCATAATAACAGATGAAAATATAGAACAAGAACAAATACAAAAACTCTGTGATAGACATTTTGGAATTGGAGCAGACGGAGTAATAATAAACAGTGTAAAAGATAACATGCCTTTTATGAAATTTTTTAATGCAGACGGTAGTGTTGCTAAAATGTGTGGTAACGGTATAAGATGCTACGCAAAATACCTTGATTTAAAAGGAGAAGATTTTACTAATATTAATACCTTAGCAGGCATAAAAAATATTAGTAAAGTAGACGATAAATATAGGGTGTGTCTTGGTAAGGCAACAATAAAATTTTTAGATAAACAAATTATTGTAAACGATAAAAAAATAAATATAGATTTTGTAGATACAGGTACAGATCATTGCACTATTATTGATAGTAGTATAGACTTTGAATTTTTAGAAAAATACGGAGTTCAAATCGAGAAAAACTATGAAATATTTCCAAAAGGTACAAATGTAAATTTAGTTCATGTAATATCAGATAAAGAAATAAATGTTTATACTTTTGAACGTGGAGTAGGTATAACCCTTGCATGTGGTACAGGTGCTAGTGCAAGTGTTGTTATAGCACATAAAAAGGGCTTAGTTTCTAATAACTGTAAGGTAAACTTACTAGGAGGCTCTTTAAATATAGATATAGAAAATGAAAATGTCTACATGACAGGCACGGCAACTAAAGTTTTTGATGGTCTTATTTGTGATGAAATTTTTAATTTGGTTAAATAAGTACTATAAAAAAATTTTATAAAATATAAAATACATGAAAGGATATTTAAGATAAAAAATGAAATTAAATTTAGCAGTTGTAGGAGCAACTGGACTTGTAGGACAAACAATGCTAAAAGTACTAAGTGAAAGAAATGTTGAAATAGGTGAACTATATCTTTATGCTTCAGCTAGATCAAAGGGTAAAAAAGTGTTGTATAATGGTAAAGAATATAAGATAATAGAGTTAAATGATGAAAATATAAGAGCTGATATAGACATCGCCCTATTTTCAGCAGGGGCAGATATATCAAAAGAATATGCACCAAAGTTTGCTAAAAATGGTACAGTAGTTATAGATAATAGTAGTTTTTTTAGAATGGATGAAAATGTACCTTTAGTTGTACCTGAAGTAAATTCAGACACAATAAAGGATAATAAAATAATAGCAAATCCAAATTGTTCAACTATAACTGTAATACCGGCTCTAAAATATATTGATGATAAATATGGGATAAAAAGAGTTGTTTATTCAACATATCAATCTGTATCAGGTGCAGGTCAACAAGGATTACAAGATTTAGAGAACAATTTAAAAGGTGAAAAATCAACAAAATTTACATCACAAATAGCCTTTAACTTAATCCCATATATTGATAAGTTTGATGAAAACACAGGTTATACAAAAGAAGAATTAAAAATGATAAATGAAACAAGAAAGATTTTATCAAAACCTGATATGAAAATTACAGCAACTTGTGTGAGAGTTCCTGTTAGATATTCACATGCAGTAAGTGTTAATTTAGAACTTGAAAAAAGCTTTGATCTTGAAGAATTAAAGGCTGGACTTGCTAAAAGTGCAGGTGTAGTACTAGAAGATTTACCAATGCCAATTGATGTTGAAGGTAAAGATAAAACATATGTTGGTAGAGTAAGACGTGATTTTTCAGTGGAAAATGGACTTAATTTATGGATAGTAGCAGACAACATAAGAAAAGGAGCAGCCACAAATGCAGTTCAGATAGCACAACAAATTATATTATTAAAGGAGGTAAATGGTTAATGGTTGAAGCGATAAGTAAAATTAAAGAAACTGAAGAAAAATCTGCTTTAATAATACAAAAAGCGAATATAGATGCACAAGAGATTAAATTAAATGCAGAACAAAAAGAAAAAGAAAAGCATGAATTAGCTATAAAAAATACCAAGTTGGAATTAGAAGAAAAACTTTCTAATAAGACAAAAGAGCTAGAAAATGAACTTTCATCATTTGTACAAGATGCTAATATAAAGGCACAAGAAATAATACAAGATGCAAATAACAAGAGCTTTGATGTCGTTTATAAAATTTTAGAAGATATAATAAGATGAGGAAAAATTTATGGCTATATTAAAAATGAGTAAATTTAGCTTAATAATATTTGACAACGATAAAAAAGATATACTTAGTACAATGCAAAACTTCAAAGAAGTAGATTTTAGAAAAACTTTAATTGAAGATTATGGATATACTAATTTTGTATCTGAACAAGTTGAAGATCTTGAAGATAATATATATAAGCTTGATTTAACAATAAAAAAATTAAGAAAGTATGCAAAGTCAAAAAGTGCATTAAAGAGCTTTAAAAATGGTAATAGAGAATTTAGTTATGAAGAGCTTAGCATATTTGCTAAAAATAGTAATTTTGGAAAAATAATAGATGAAGTAAATAATTACTCATTTGAACTTGATTCAAATTACAAGTTAATTGAAAATGCTAAAAATAAGATAGCAGAATATAAACCATATGAAAAACTTGATGTATCTAAAAAAGACTTTAGTACTCTAAAGCAAAGTAGTGTTACAATTGGAACGGTTTTTACAAAAACGTTTAGTAGACTTACTGAAGAATTAAAAGATTTTGATATTTATTATGAAATATTAAATGAAACAAATAAAGAAAAAACTATAGCTTTTGTGTTTTCAAATAATAGTGAACAAGAAATAATGGAAATATTAAGAAAATACGGTTATAGCAAAACAAATATTGAACTAAATAAGACTCCGTTAGAATATATAGAAGAATATGAAAAAGAAATATTAGCTAAAAAAGAAGAAAATATTTTAATTGAGAAAAACCTTTCAATTCTTGCAAATGAAATAGAAATGCTTGAAATATGTTATGAGTACTACAATAATGAAAAACTAAAAGAAAATGTAAGTGAAACTTTTGGTAAGACAGATAAACTTAGTATAATTACAGGATATATACCACAAATAAAGGTAAAAGAGTTTGAAAAAATGATAAAAGATGTATGTACTAACTATTATCATTTAGAGCTAAAAGAAGCAGAAAAAGATAATATGGACGTACCTATAAAATTTAAAAATAATGCTTTTTCAGATGCTTTTGAAGGACTTGTAAAGACTTATTCTATGCCTAAATACAATGAAATTGATCCTACTCCACTTGTAGCTCCATTTTACTGGTTATTCTTCGGTATGATGGTAGCAGATGCTGGATACGGACTAATAATGGCACTTGTTACAGGTATAATACTTAAAACTTGTAAGCTTAATGAAAATATGAAAAAGAATATAAAATTCTTCTTTTATCTAAGTTTTTCAATAATGATATGGGGAGCAATATACGGATCATACTTTAGTTTACCACTTCCTATACCAAGCCTTATAGACCCTGCAAAAGACTATAACACTATACTTGCAATGTCAATAGTTATAGGTGTGGTACATGTATTTGTAGGTCTTGGAGCTAAAGCATATGTAAGTATAAAAGACGGTAAATATCTAGATGCAGTATATGATGTATTATTCTGGTATATTCTACTTACTAGTATAATCATACTTCTAGCTGGTAGCAGTTTAGGACTACCTGAAATAGCATTTAAAATATCTAAATATCTAATGATATTATCAATGATAGGCATAGTGCTAACAGGTGGTAGAGAAATAAAAAATAGTATGGGTGGACGTATAGGTCTTGGAATGTATGCACTTTATGGAGTTTCTGGATATATGGGAGATTTCATATCATATGCAAGACTTATGGCACTAGGTCTTTCAGGAGGATTTATAGCACAATCAGTAAACCAAATCTGTTCTATGATAGGATTTAGCCCACTTACAATAGTATTTACTATTATCATCTTTATATTCGGTCAAACATTTAATATGGGACTTGCACTACTTGGAGCTTATGTTCACTCAGCAAGACTTATATACGTAGAGTTTTTTGGTAAATTCTATGAAGGTGGAGGACGTGAATTTAAGGATTTCAAAATTGAAGAAAAATATATAAGTATAAAAGAAAAAAATAATAAATAAAAAATTGGAGGAAATAGAGATATGTTAGAAATGTTTAAAAATGCAGGATTAGTTTTTGCGATTATAGGAATAGCATTAGCTGTAATTTTACCTGGTATGGGGTCAGCAAAAGGTGTAGGAATGGTAGGGGAAGCAGCAACAGCAGTAGTTATTGATGAACCTGAAAAATTTGCCAAATCACTTATATTACAATTACTACCTGGATCACAAGGACTTTATGGATTTGCAATAGGTCTACTTGCATTAAATAGATTACCTCAAAATCCATTAATGATGACAACACAACAAGGATTATACTTACTTGCAGCTTGTTTACCAATAGCTTTTGTAGGACTATACTCAGCTGTTTCACAAGCTAAAGTATCTACAGCAGGTATAACAATCTTAATTAAAAATGAAAGTCAACAAGTTAAAGGTATAATTTATGCAGTTATGGTTGAAATTTATGCACTACTTGCATTCGTTATTTCATTTATCCTTTTAGGTGCAGTTGCATTTTAATAAAGCAAAAATAAGCATTAAGGGGGGAAAATGGAAAATTTAGAAAGAATAATAGCGAAAATATTAGAAGAAGCTAATGAAAAAGCTGAATTCATTCTAAGTGAAGCTAATGAAAAAGCTAATATATATGCTAAAAATTATGAGCTTAATACTAAAAAAGAGATAGAAAAGTTAAACATGGAATATGAAGTTCTTGAAAATGCAGAACTTGAAAAATTAAAATCAAGAACAAAATTAAAAGCAAGAAACATCATATTATCAGCTAAACAACAAGCTATAACTAACATGTTTGAAGTATTAAATAATGAAATCAAAAATATCCCTAGTGAAAAAATAAGGGGATATATTACAAGAATATTAGAAAATAGACCATTAGCAAACAATGAATGCCTTATTCTTCCAAGAGCATATGAAAATATGGACTTAGGATTAGATAATGTTAAATTTAGCGATAGAATAAATACAGGTTTTATGATAGAAAAAAATGGAATTTTTGAAAATTACACATTTGAGGCTTTAATAGAATATACTAAAGATGAAATTGAAGTAAAAATAAAAGAATACTTATTTAACTAGGAGGCAGATATGATAGATAAAATGGAATATGTACAAGCTGCAGCCTTAGTTAAAGTATCAGAAAAAAAACTTCTTTCAATGTCTAAACTTATGCGTATGATAGATGCAAATACAGCACTTGATATATTAAAAATATTAAGTGAAACAGACTATAGTAAAAGTATGGCTGGTGTTGTAAGAGAAGAAGACTTTGAAGAAATTCTATCAAATGAAACAAAAAGAGCATATTTATTTGCAAAAGAACTTGTAAAAGATCATGATGAAATACTAAAAATATTAGCACTTAAATATGAATTTCAAAATTTAAAAATAAGACTTAAAGGTGAGATAACTAATAAAACAATTAGTGAAAAGATAATAAATTTAGCCTATATAGATCTTGAAAAAGAATATAAACAAGCACTTAATGAATATGAAAAGACAAATGATGTTCAAAAAGCTGTTGTATCTCTTGATAAACTATACTTTGAAAAATTAAAGAAAATGTGTAGTGCAACAGGTCTTGAAATTTTAGATAAGTACTATAATCTATCAATTGATTCATATAATCTTTTAACATTTTTAAGACTTAAAAATCAAAAAAGAGATATTAATTATGCAAGTTCTTGTATATTTGATAATGAAGAATTACTTGATATTTATGAAAAAGATTCATATATAGACGATTTAAAGAAAATGTTTGATAATAAAAAAATGTGGGATATGTACTCAAAATTTGCTAAGATATCTCATCTTGAAAAAGAATTAGACAATTTATTAATAAACACAATGAAAGAATACAAGAATGTTAATTATGGTATTGAACCTGTAATAACGTATATTATAGCAAAAGAATATGAAATAAAGGCTATAAGACTAATTATGACAGGTAAGATAAACAAAATTGACACTACTGTTATAAAAGAAAGGATGAGAGATATTTATGTATAAACTAGCTGTAGTTGGCGATAAAGATTCAATTAGTCCTTTTAAAGTTTTAGGTGTTGATGTTTATCCAATAGAATTTTCTGAAAATGAAGAAGAGTTAGAATCAAGAGTAAAAAAAGTAATAGAACATCTTGCTACAAAAGAATACGGCATTATCTTTATAACTGAAGAATATGCAAATTCTTGCCCAGAAGTAATAAATAGATTTAAAACAAGTACCTTACCTATGATTACTTTAATACCAAGTAATAGAGGTAGTCTTAATATTGGAATGAATAAAATAGATGAAAATATTGAAAAAGCAATAGGTACAAATATATTTTAGGAGGATTAACTTGAAAGTCGGTAAAATTATAAAAGTTTCAGGTCCACTTGTAGTAGCATGCGACATGGACGAGGCAAATGTCTATGACGTTGTTAAAGTTGGAGATAAGAAGCTTATAGGTGAAATAATAGAAATGAGAGATGACAAAGCCTCAATACAAGTTTATGAAGAAACTTCAGGTATAGGTCCCGGAGAACCTGTTATCTCAACTGGAGAACCTTTAAGTGTTGAGCTTGGTCCTGGACTGCTTGAAAATATGTTTGACGGTATACAAAGACCGCTTGATATGATAAGACAACAAATAGGGGACTTTTTAGAAAAAGGTGTTGAAGTTAAAGCACTTAATAGAGAGAAAAAATGGAACTTTGAACCTAGAAAGAATGTTGGAGATAGTGTATCAGCAGGAGATATTTTAGGAGTAGTTCAAGAAACTTCACTTATAGAACATAAAATTATGGTTCCATATGGAGTTTCTGGAGTAGTTGAAGTAATAAATTCAGGGGAATTCACAGTAGAAGAAACTGTTGCAGTTGTATCTGGAATAAATATTAATATGATACAAAAATGGCCTGTACGTCGTGGTAGAAAATATAAGGAAAAAATAAATCCTGATGAACCACTTATTACAGGACAAAGAGTAATAGATACATTCTTCCCAGTAACAAAAGGTGGGACCGCTTGTGTACCAGGTCCATTTGGTTCAGGTAAAACAGTAGTGCAACACCAATTTGCAAAATGGGGAGATGCACAAATAGTTGTTTATGTTGGTTGTGGAGAACGTGGAAATGAAATGACAGACGTTTTAATGGAGTTTCCAGAAATAATAGATCCAAAAACAGGACAATCACTTATGAAAAGAACAGTATTAATTGCTAACACTTCAAATATGCCGGTTGCTGCGAGAGAAGCATCGATTTATACTGGTATAACAATAGCAGAATACTTTAGAGATATGGGATATTCTGTATCAATAATGGCAGACTCAACATCAAGATGGGCTGAAGCACTTCGTGAAATGTCAGGACGTCTAGAAGAAATGCCAGGGGATGAAGGATACCCAGCATATCTATCATCAAGAGCAGCAGAGTTCTATGAAAGAGCAGGAAAAGTTGTATGTCTTGGAGATGATGAAAGAATAGGAGCATTAACTGTTATAGGTGCAGTTTCACCTCCAGGTGGAGATATATCAGAACCAGTTTCACAAGCAACTCTAAGAATAGTTAAAGTTTTCTGGGGACTTGATTCATCATTAGCATATAGAAGACACTTCCCAGCAATAAACTGGCTTAATTCATATTCACTTTATCAATCAAAAGTTGATGAATGGATGGATAAAAATTTTGACGAGACTTTTTCTAGTAGAAGAACTAAGGCTATGAGATTACTTCAAGAAGAATCAAATCTTCAAGAAATAGTAAGACTTGTTGGAAAAGATACTTTATCTTATGATGACCAACTTAAGCTTGAAGCTGCTAAGAGTATAAGAGAAGACTTCTTACAACAAAATGCATTCCATGAACAAGATACATTTACATCACTTGCAAAACAAGACAAAATGTTAAGCATGGTACTTGAATTTTATGATAAATCAGTACTAGCTCTTAAAGAAGGAGTATATTTAGGTGATTTATTAAATCTACCTATTAGAGAAAGAATAGCTAGAGCAAAATATATAGATGAAAAAGATATAGCACAAATAGATGAAATTACAAAAAATATACCTTTAGAAATAAATGAATTAGTAAAGGCAGTTAAGGAGGAACTAGTATGATAAAAGAATATCAAACAATAAAAGAAATAGTTGGGCCTCTAATGACTGTTACAGGTGTTGAAGGTGTAAAATATGAGGAATTAGTTGAGATTGAAACACAAACAGGAGAAATAAGACTTGGTAAAGTACTTGAAATAGACGGCGATAAAGCTATAGTACAATTATTTGAATCTGCTGCTGGAATAAATATGACTAATTCAAAGGTTAGATTTTTAGCAAAACCATTAACATTAAGAGTTTCAGAAGATATGATAGGTAGAGTATTTAATGGACTTGGAGAAGAAATGGATAATGGTCCAAAACTTATTGCAGAAAAAAGATTAGATATTAATGGTATGGCATTAAATCCAGTTTCAAGAGACTATCCGTCTGAATTTATTCAAACAGGAGTTTCAGCAATAGATGGACTTAATACTCTAGTTAGAGGACAAAAATTACCAATATTCTCAGGTTCTGGACTTCCACACGCTGAACTTGCTGCACAAATAGCAAGACAAGCAAAAGTACTTGGTAGTGGAGAAAAGTTTGCCGTTGTATTTGCAGCTGTTGGTATAACTTATGAAGAAGCAGAATTTTTCATAGAAGACTTTAAGAAAACAGGTTCAATTGATAGAGCAGTTCTGTTTATAAACCTTGCAAATGACCCTGCAGTAGAACGTATAGCAACTCCAAGAATGGCACTTACTTGTGCTGAGTATTTAGCTTTTGAAAAAGGTATGCATGTTTTAACTATAATAACAGACCTTACTAACTACTGTGAAGCACTAAGAGAAATATCAGCTGCAAGAAAAGAAGTACCAGGTAGACGTGGATACCCTGGATACCTATATACTGACCTTTCAACTCTATATGAAAGAGCAGGTAAAATTAAAGGTAAACCTGGTTCAATAACACAAATACCTATTTTAACAATGCCAGAAGATGATAAGACACATCCAATTCCAGACTTAACTGGATATATAACAGAGGGGCAAATAATATTAAGTAGAGAACTATATAAGAAAAATATTATGCCACCAATTGATGTACTACCATCTCTTTCAAGATTAAAAGATAAGGGTATAGGAGAAAACAAAACAAGAGAAGATCATGCAGATACAATGAACCAATTATTCGCAGCTTATGCAACAGGTAAAGAAGCTAAAGAACTTGCAGTAATACTTGGGGAATCAGCATTATCTGATACAGATAAATTATTTGCAAAATTTGCACAAAGATTTGAAGAAGAATATGTAGGACAAGGATTTACTAAAAATAGAACTATACAAGATACTCTTGATTTAGGTTGGGAATTACTTAGAATATTACCAAGAACAGAACTTAAGAGAATTAGAGATAAATATCTTGAAAAATACCTTAATAAGGAGGATTAATTATGGCAAAGCTAAATGTTAATCCTACTAGAATGGAACTTAGTAAATTAAAGATAAAGCTTGTAACTGCAAAAAAAGGACATAAACTTTTAAAAGATAAACAAGATGAGCTTATGAGAATTTTTATTGAAATGATAAAAAAGAATAAAAAAGCACGTCAAAATACAGAAAAAAAAGTAGAAAATGCACTTAAAAACTTTTTACTTGCAAGAGCAATTATGTCAAATGAGGCATATGAAGAATCAATACTTGTGCCTAAAATTAACTTTCAAATTGAGCTTGCTAAAAGAAATGTAATGAGTGTTAGAATACCTGTTTTAAGTTTAGATGAAAACTTAAGCAACCCTAATTTAAGCGATATATATCCATATTCATATGGAAGTACATCAGCTGAATTAGATGACGCAGTTTATGAATTAAATAGTATAATGCCAGATTTAATAAGACTTGCAGAACTTGAAAAATCATGTGAGCTTATGGCAGATGAAATTGAAAAAACAAGAAGAAGAGTAAATGCATTAGAATATATGACTATTCCTCAACTTGAGGAAACTATTAAATTTATTCGTATGAAACTTGATGAAAATGATAGAGCAAGTACGATAAGACTTATGAAAGCAAATATCAATTAATATACGGATAAACTAAGGAGATTTATGAGAAAAAACAAGAGATTATTATTATCTTTACTAACAATTAATGCCTTGACTTTATCATATGGAAAGTTAAAAGGCGAAGTATCTTTTGGAGTATCGTCAAATTTTGGAGTAGATAACCTACACAAAGTAACAAGTTTAGTAAAACCATCGTTAAATTTACTACTTGCAAAACAAGTCCTTGACTACGAACAACAAAATAGTGGTGGAGGAGGAGGTGGTGGTGGCGGAGGCGGTAGCGTCCCACAATATGAATATTATTTACCACCATATCCTAAAAATATTGATTTAGAATTAGCAGCTAGATATTTAACACAAGCAATAAGATTTAAAAAGACATTAAAAGTAAAATTAGAAGACGATTATACAGGTCTTGGTGTCGGATTAGATTTAATAGGTAAAAACAGTGATTATACAAACTTTATAGAAAATAAAGAAATAGACAAACTAAAATTAAGACTTAGTTCAAATAATAAGTATGTTCAAGGAGAAATAAACTACTACGTAATAGGAGAACAACAAGATAATAACGGTATAGAAAAAATTGATGAAGATAACGGACAAATCGCAAACAAGACGGTTGATTATAATATAAATATAACACCACTTGTAGATTTTCCTATGCAAGCATCATTTAATATACAAGGGCAAGGTAAAAATGCAGAATTATCTCCAACAGCTAGTTTTACACATAATGGGTTTTATGTAAGCATGTCACCAACATTTGAAGTAAATAGAAAAGATGTTGATATATCAGAAGAAATAAGTAAGATTGCTTATGCAGCACCAGGTTATGATAGAATAGAATACTTTAAAAAATGGACTAAAAAAGATCCTACAAGTTATGATGAAGATCAAGTAGACTTATTAAATGCAACAGCAACAGGTCATAAAGGAACTTGGAGATTACTTGGACTACCATCAGGTTCACTATATGGAGATAGTCCAACAAAATTAATTTTAAATGAAGTTTTAAATGGAATACAAAATAATCCAAAATTATCAAATATAGCTGAAGCATTAAAAGACCTTGAAAAAGGTGTTGGTTATTTAGATATTCCAGGACTTGCATTAAAATATGCACAAAAATACAAGGATATACAAAGGGAGTTACAAGATAGGGAAGCTATAAACCCAATGCTTGTAAGCATAACTAATAGACTACTTAGAAGATTTGAACTTGGAGGTAAAACATCTAAATATACATCAAGTCTTGATATATATAAGCAAGTACCTCCTGAATTTAGATCATTAATACCAGGTCTTACACCTGATTATGATTTATATAACATGAATACAAACTTATTTGATATTAATTATTTATATTACAACGGTCTAAAAAGACCTGAAGGTGTGGCAAGTAATACTGCAACGCCAACACAAGCTACACCACCAAAGTATGAACTTAAAAAAGATTGGCATTATTTAGGTTCAGATGTAAATAAATATATGCTTCCTGATATTGAAAAATATTATGGATTCCAATATTTAATAAGTAAATTACAAAATCCAGGTTTAGGTTTAATTGGAGAAATTGGAAAAATTAAAGAAAAAGTAGATCGTATAACAGATTTACTAAGAAACCCTTATGAAATGAAGGGTATAGATATGTTAAGAGGTATATATTTTCATGCAAGTGAAAAAGATAAGAATATCATGAAACTTGAAGAAAAACTTGAACCTCTAAAAAAAGAAATTGAAAATGTATCTGATAAAAAGCAATTTAATAATGTATCACTAAAATTAAGTGCTGGACATGTAGGAAAACATCATAGAATAGATCTTTATTCAAAATTAAATGATATAACAACTGTAACTGGAACAGATCTTAAGTTTGTAAAAGGACAACATATAGTTGGACTTAATATTGAAGGAGCTAAAAACGGCTTTATAGGAAAAACTAATATACAAACTACTTATAGTAACATTGATTTTGCTTACAAGAAAACAAATATCAACTATTCTACAACAGATATACTTATGAATACTTATTTAGGATACAGAATAAAAGCTGGTAGAAACTGGGCAGTAGACCTTGGAATTACACATCACGGTGAATTTGGACACATAAACCCTATAACATTTACTGAAAATGGAAAAACTTTTACAATGAAAGTTGCTAAAAGAGATGAAAATGGAAATCCTATTGATTTAGACGGAAATGTTCTTGATATATCAAAACAAACAGAAAAAGGTTTAGTTGATTATGCGTATAACAAGAGCGACAAGAAAAAGAGTAAAAGACATTTTAACTCATCAGATGCACTACAAAAAGAAGATAAAGAATTAACAAGTTATTGGTATAATATATATAATATACTAATGCCAACTTTAGGTGTTTCATATATGCCACATAGAAATCTTGAAATATACAATCAAGTTCAAATACCGCTTGCTTTTTCAAGAAGTAAATTTTCTGGAGTTAATTTGAAATATAAAGGAGAGCTTAGATATTTAATTGGAGATTCAGACTTTGATATATTTAAAAATCCAAAACAACTATTTAGTATAGGAACACATGGGAAAATAGGTGCAGGTCTTGAGCTTTCTGATAATAAAGGATTTAAGTTAGATTATGATATGCAAGCTGACTTATCAGCACTAAAATTATCACTACGTGGTCAAAATAAAGACTTACAATATGTAGCTTCATTAAATCCAATAGTAGTAGATTTTGCTATTAAACCTCGTGTAATCTTTAGTAAAGAAACTGATAAATTTATGAAGTTTGGTTTAGAGCTTTCAACTAAGACAAACGGTAATATAGTAGCAGGTGTACAAAAAGTTGTTAGTAAAGATGACAAGATATTTAGTGATAAGCTTGTACCACAAGTAGAACAAGTATTAAAAGACAGAAATGTTGGAAAAGAAGTTGAAAAATTCACTGAAAAAATAGCAAAATTCAAATTTGATAGTCCACTTGAATACACTTATACACCTTTTGTAGAGTATGAACTATATACAAAAGATTTAAAAGTAAGACTTGGATTATCATCAAAATATGGTGAAAAATCACTAGATCCTGTTGTTGAAAAAAGAGAATCTGATTATAAGATAAAAGATCAAGATTTAAAAGATTTAGGAGATTACAAAAACCGTGATGCATACATAACTTATGCACAAAATAAGAATGCAAGTTGGTTCACAGATCCTGCTCCTTGGGTATATTTTGTACCTATAAATAAATATTCAGATGTAAAAGAAATACAAAGTATCAAAAAATTAACTGATAAGAAGTATAAAGTATACTTTAATGTTGATTATGAAAAAGAATATGGATTTAATGCTAAGGCAGACGTGAACTTTGAGTATGACAACATTAAATTTACAGAAACAACTAAAGTTTTAAAACATTATGAAAAAATAAAAAGATATATCTATGCACTTAAATTCCATAGAGGAGATAAGTATATAGATGATAAGATTAAAAATCAAATATTAGATGATAAAAATATAGTTGATTTTGATAAGAATGCTACACAACAAGAAAAATACGATAAGATTAAACAAATGATACAAGAACGTGATGGTAAGGATTTATCTAAATCTGACAAGAATAAAATTATAACTGAAGTTGAAAAAGAAAATCCAAAACCAAATGTGTTAAACGATAAGAGTTCAACAACTAATACAATAGGAATTAGAAATATGAACTTTAACACAAATGTACGTTTAGGTTACACTTTTAAAGTAAAAGATGATTTCTTTGTTGGTATAGCATTAAATCATAAACTTGATTTACAATACTTAACTATAGATAATGTAATATTAGATGATTTAAAACTATTTGGTAGCAGTACTTTAAAGGTTAAAAATGAACTTGCACCGGAAATTAATGCAAAATACAAGGTATTAAATGGACTAAATTGGAATACTAGTATAAAAGTGCCAGTACAATTTGAAAATAAGAAATATACAAATACATCAATAAACTTTAAAACAGGTTTAGAGTTTAAGTGGTAAATTAATTAATTAAAAATACAGAAAATAAGATACATCAAATTTTCTGTATTTTTTATTTGAATTAATAAAAGAATTATAGTATCATTAAAGAAATGCTAAATGAAAGGAAAGACTTTATATGAGATTTTCAAAATCACTTATTAAAACATACAAAGAAAGCCCAAAAGAAGCAGAAACAGTAAGTCATAAATTAATGCTTAGAGCTTCAATGATAAAACAAGTATCAAGAGGAAATTATACATATCTACCCTTAGGATTAAAGGTTATTAAAAAAATTGAAAATATAGTAAGAGAAGAAATGAATAGAGCAGGAGCTAATGAACTTCTTATGCCTATAATGCAACCATCTGATTTATGGATTGAATCAGGTCGTTATTTTGCATACGGTCCTGAACTTATGAGATTTTCTGATAGAAATAATAGAGATTTCGTACTAGGTCCAACACATGAGGAAGTTTCAGTTTTCATTTTCCGTGACATGATAAAATCTTACAAAGATTTACCACTAAACATGTATCAAATACAAACTAAATTTAGAGATGAAATAAGACCTAGATTTGGACTTATGCGTGGTAGAGAATTCATAATGAAAGATGCATATAGTTATCATTTAACAAAAGAGTCTTTAGATGAAGAATATATAAACATGAAAAAGACTTATGAAAGAATATTTACAAGATGTGGACTTAATTTTAGAGCAGTTGAAGCAGATACAGGTTCAATAGGTGGAGCAGAAAGTCATGAGTTTATGGTTTTAGCTGAAGCAGGTGAAGATGACATACTATATTCAGACACAACAGAATATGCAGCTAATATTGAAAAAGCAAGAAGTATAATTTTAGATATGAATCCAGCTGAAGAAGAAAAAAAACAAATGCAAAAGGTACATACTCCAAATTGTGAATCTATAGAAGAACTTTCAAAGTTTTTAAATATTTCAGCTAAAAAGACAGTTAAAGCATTACTATTAAAAGAAGTGTTAGAAGATAAAACAAACTACTATATGGCACTTATTAGAGGAGATTTAGACGTTAATGAAATAAAGGTTAAAAATGCTTTTGGTTTAAATGTAGAGCTTGAGCTTATAACAGAAGAAGATATGAAAACTTTAAATATAGAAAAAGGTTATGTTGGAGCACTTTCTGGTCTTGATGATAGAATAAAAATAGTATTAGATGAAACTGTAAGTCATATGTATAACTTTGTAGTTGGTGCAAATGAAAAAGACTATCACTATATTAACACTAATGTATCTGATTTAAAATATGATATGGTTGCAGACATTAGAACTGCAAGAGCTGGAGATTTAAGCCCTGTAGGAGAAGGAGTTCTTAAAATTGCTAGAGGTATTGAAGTAGGTCATATATTTAAATTAGGTGATAAATATAGTAAGAGTATGAATGCTAAAGTTCTTGATGAAAATGGTAAACTTTCAACTGTAATAATGGGTTGTTATGGTATTGGAGTTTCAAGAATAGCAGCTGCAACAGTTGAGCAATATAATGATGAAAACGGTATAAAATGGCCTATATCTATAGCACCTTATGAAGTAGATGTAATAGCTACTAATATGAAAGATGAAAATATAGTAAGTATAAGTGAAAAAATATATGCTGATTTACTAAAAAACAATGTAGATGTAATTATAGATGATAGAACAGAAAAAGCAGGATTTAAGTTTAAAGATGCTGATTTAATAGGTATACCTATCAAGGTTATAGTTGGTAAATCAATAGAACAAAACATGGTTGAAGTTAAACTAAGAAATGAAGAACAAGGACAAGAAGTTAGCATTGAAAATGTTAATTCATATATATTAGAAAAGCTTAAAAATTTGCATTTTAGCAAGTAAAATGATATAATTAACCGTAAAAATGCGATTAGGAGGAAAAATGGCACTAAGAAAATTTAGTAGATATATGAAAATTGTAACACTGATAATAATAGTATCTGTTGTGGTATCTGTTGTATACGCAGGATATAGTTATTTATCTATATTTTTAAATAATAGAAAACAAGTTTTATTAACAATAAATGGTGAAAAAATATACAAAGAAGACTATAACAAAGAAATAGCAAATATAACAACACAAATAAATGAATTCTATAACTCTAATAAGGGTAAAATGGATGAGAAAGAATATACAAAATTGCCTGATAAAGTTATAAAAGAAATGGCATTATCAAAACTTGTTGATAAATCTACATATATTTTACTTGCAAATAGTCTTAAAATAGAAGTAAGTAAAACAGATGTAAATACACGTTTAAAAGAAATTGAAACAAATGTTGGTGGAGCAGACACTCTTGCTTTACTACTTGCTCAAAGAGGTACAAACCTAGCAGAGTTAAAAAAAGAAATAAGAACAGGTTTACTTTATGAAAAAACTGTTGAAAAATTACAACAAAAAATAAAACCTGAAGATACTGAACTTGAAAAACTATATACAAGATTTAAATATGCACAATTTGAAGGTAAAGAATTTGATGAAGTAAGAGATGAAGTAGAAAAACTTTACTATGAACAAAATGTACCATTCTTATTAAGTTCAGCACGTGAAGACCTATTTAAATCACTTGTTATGTCAACAAAAGATAAAGAGGCAGAAGAAATATTTAATAGTATAAGAAAAATTGAAGTTAAAGTAGATGAATATGAATACACTAGAAAAGATTTATTAGCTCAATACTTAAATTCTTTTACTATTTCTGAAAAAGGATATATTGAAACATTAGAAGAAGAAGTTAATAATAACGTAAAACACAATATTGACACACTTGTTGAAAAATATAACGTTGCAAAAGGTTTAGGAGTTAAAGTATTAGAAGGTTTAAATCCTATTAATAAACTTTTAAATTCTATGCAAAATTATTACTATCATTTAGTTGATACATATAATCCAACTAGTGAAGAAATGATGGCAATGTTTAGATTCTCAAAAGCAAGATATGATACAGCTAATACAGTATCAGGTGAAGTTTTTGGTAAATCATATGTTCCTAGTAAAGAAGATGAAAAGAAAGCTTTAACACTTGCTACAGAAATATTTAAAACTACAACAAAGGAAAATTTTGAAAAAGTAGCAAAAGAATTTTCAAAAGATCCAGGAAGTGCAAGTAAAGGTGGAGATTTAGGGTTTGCTAATATGAGTAGTTTTGTTGCAGAATATGCAAAAGCTGCACTTGAAGCAAAAGCTGGAGATATAGTAGGACCTGTAAAAACACAATTTGGTTATCATATAATATATGTAGTGGCAAAAGATGAAAAAAATCCAAACTCAATTCATACAAAACATATATTAATTAAACCTGAAATATCAAAAGAAACAAAAGAATTAGCTAAAAAAGAAGTTTTAGAAGTAGCTGAAAAAATAAAAGCAGGTAAATTAACTTGGGAAACTATAACACAAGACAAGAGTGGAACTTATGATAAATTTAACATAAGAGAACAATTTACAAAATTAGAAAAAAACAAAGCATTACCACATATAGGTTATAAGTTTGAAATAAATAAAGAAGTATTTGATTCTAATGTTGGAGATATAATTGAAAAAGATTTAGAAGATTCTTTTGTAATTATCCAAAAGACACAGGAAATTGAATATAAAGAAGCAAAATTTGAAGATGTCAAAGATAGAATTAGAACAGAATTAGGATTTCAACACGCAAACATAGAAATATCAAGATAAATACAGGGACAATCGTTTGATTGTCCTTACTTTAAAATGGAGAAATAAAAAATGAAAAAAGTGTTTAAATTAACTCCTTATGTACAAATCTTATTATCATTTGCTTTAATAATATTTGTAGGAGCCATTTTATTATCACTGCCAATAGCAACTGTAGATAATAGTACAAAACCTTTTATTGAATCACTATTCACAGCGACTTCTGCTGTTTGTGTAACAGGTCTTGTAGTAAATGATATTAGCACAACTTATAGTACTTTTGGTAAAACTGTTATAATAATACTAATACAATTAGGTGGACTTGGTATACTTACTTTTTCATCAATGGTAATACTTTTATTATCAAGAAAAATGGGATACTATACAAAAAAAATTGTAAGTGAAGATTTAAACTATAATATAATAACAGAAATACCACAGTATCTAAAAAGAGTATCACTTGTTGTGTTTTCTATTGAATTTATAGGAGCTATTTTACTATTTACACAATATATTAAAGAGTTTTCTTTAAAAAAAGCAGTAGCTTATTCAATATTTCACTCAATATCAGCTTTTTGTAATGCAGGTTTTTCACTTCATTCAAATAGTTTAGAAAACTATGTAGGAAATTTTCAAGTAAATATGGTAATAGTATACTTAATAGTATTAGGTGGAATAGGATTTGCTGCTATACTTGATATGTATAATATAAGTAAAGGAATTAGAAGAAGATTATCAGTTAGTACAAAACTTGCTATAACTATTTCTTTTTTTCTAATTTCAGTTGGAACTATTTTCATATTTTTAGTGGAATATAAAAATCCACAAAGTATAGGGAATTTAAGCTTAGCAGATAAATTTATGTCTTCATTCTTTCAAAGTGTTTCAACTAGAACGGCAGGATTTCAAACTATAAATCTTGGATTTTTAAAGACACCAACAATAATATTTTTCATATTCCTAATGTTTGTAGGAGCATCTCCTGGTTCTACAGGTGGTGGAATAAAGACAACAACACTTGGAATAATGATACTTGGTATAGTTTGTGCTATAAGCGGAAGAGAAAATATAGAATATGAAAGAAGAAAATTGTCATGGACTCTATTTAATAAGGCAACTGCAATCTTATTAGTCTCTATTTTATACGTTTTTATAGCCATCATCTTATTAACAATATTTGATAGTGACAAGAATTTTTTATCTTTACTATTTGAACTTGTTTCAGCTTTTGGAACTGTTGGACTTAGTATGGGTATAACTTCAAGTCTTACACTACCATCAAAATTAATAATAATTGTAACAATGTTTATAGGAAGAATAGGGCCTTTAACAATAATGCTTGCATTATCAAGAAAGAAATTAAAATTAGGAAAATATAGATATCCAGAAGAAACAATACTTATAGGTTAGGAGATAATATGAAAAACTATTTAGTAATAGGACTTGGAAAGTTCGGTAAAACAATTGCTAAAACTCTTTATGAAAACGGAAATACAGTACTTGCAATAGATACATCACAAGAATTGGTACAACAAGTACTTGATGAAGGAATTGTAGAAGATGCAATAGTAATAGATGCAACAGATGAAAATGCACTTCAAAATATAGTAAAAGATAGTTTTGATACAGCTTTTGTATGTATTGGAACTAATGTACAAGATAGTATACTTGTAACTTTAATGTTAAAAGATTTAAATGTAAATAATATAATATGTAAGGCAAAAACTAAAATACAAGGTAAGGTATTAGAAAAAGTTGGAGCAACACAAATTGTATATCCAGAAGAATCAATGGGTCAAAAAATAGCTTATTCAGTTATGAATCCGTCAGTTATAGAATACTTTAAATTCTCTGATGAATATTCAATATATGAAGTTAAAATTAATAAAAAGTTTGTAGGTAAGACACTAATGCAACTTGATTTTAGACATAAATACTTAGCCAATGTTATAGCTGTAAAAGATAAGGACGGTAAATTAGATGTTAATCCATCACCAAATTATTCATTTACAGAGCAAGACACCCTTATTGTTCTAGGTGAAACAAAAAGAATGGGAGATATTATAGAATAGTGAAAGATTATGATGCAATAGTTGTAGGTGCAGGACACGCTGGTATTGAAGCAGCACTTGCTTGTGCTAGATTAGGACATAAAACAGCTATGTTTACAATAACACTTGATAATATAGGAATGATGAGCTGTAATCCCTCTATAGGAGGACCTGCTAAAAGTCATCTAGTAAAAGAAATTGATGCACTAGGTGGTGAAATGGGTGCTAATATGGATAAAAGCTTTATCCAAATGAGAATATTAAATACTAAAAAAGGACCGGCAGTAAGATCATTAAGGGCACAAGCCGATAGAAAAGAATATGCTAACAATATGAAAAAAACGGTTGAAAAGCAAGAAAATTTAGATATTATACAAGATATAGTAACTAAGATAAATACAGAAAATAATGTAGTAACAGGCATATCAACAAAAAATGGTCTAAATTTTAGTACAAAAAAATTAATACTTTGTACAGGAACATTTTTAAATGGTCTTTTATACATCGGAGATAAAATAGTTGAAGGTGGAAGAATGGGTGAGCTTAGTGCAAAAGAATTAACAAGTTCTCTTGTAGAGCTTGGTCTTCTAGTTAGAAGATTTAAAACTGGTACATCACCTAGAATTGATAAAAGAACTATAGATTTTAGTGTTTTAGAAGAACAACCAGCAGAAACATCAAAACTACTTAAATATTCAAGTAGAAGTAGTGATGAAGATGTACTTAATAGAAAACAACTTTCTTGCTATTTAACAAGAACAAACCAAGATATGCATGATATAGTATTAAATAATCTTGATAAAGCACCTATGTATAACGGAACTATACACAGTACAGGACCTAGATATTGCCCTTCAATAGAAGATAAAATAGTTAAATTTAGTGATAAAGATTCACATCACCTATTTTTAGAGCCTGAAGGCTTTGATACAAGTGAAGTTTATATAAGTGGGCTATCAACTAGTTTTCCTGCCAGTTACCAACAAAGAATGGTAAATTCAATAAAAGGTATGGAAAATGCAAGAATTATGAGATATGGTTATGCAGTTGAATATGATTTTGTTGATGCAAAAGAACTTGATTATACACTTGAAACTAAAAAAGTTAAAGGTCTTTATCTTGCAGGACAAATAAATGGTACAAGTGGTTATGAAGAGGCAGCAGCACAAGGTCTTATAGCAGGTATAAATGCAAGTTTAAGTTTAGAACATAAAGAGCCTTTTATACTATATAAAGACAGCTCATATATAGCGACTATGATAGATGATATAATAACAAAAAGTATAGAAGAGCCATATAGAATGTTTACAGCAAGATCAGAGTATAGATTACTACTAAGAGAAGATAATGCAGATTTAAGATTAAGTGAGTATGGATATAAGATTGGTCTTGTAAGTGAAGAAGAATATAATAAAGTTCAAGAGAAAAAAGAAATAGTACAAAATACAATTGAAAATCTTGATAAAACTTTTGTTGGTACAAGTAATAAAGTATTTAGTGAATTACTTGAAAAATATGGAGAAACAGTTAAAAGTGGAGTAAGTCTAAAAGAATTTTTAAGACGTCCAAAAGTTACATACGAAGATATAAAGAATATAGCAAGTGTAATGAAACTTGACTACAATCTTAATTTTAGAGATGATATTGAATATCAAATAGAAGTTAGTATTAAGTACGAGGGTTATATCGAAAAATCAAAGCAAATAATGGAAAAAAACAAAAAATTAGAAGAATTAAAAATACCAGAAGACTTTGATTATGATAATATGAAAGGTATAACAAGAGAAGCAAAACAAATGCTTAATAAAAAAAGACCGTATACCATAGGACAAGCATCAAGAATACTAGGGGTAACTCCTGCTGATATATCTGTATTAATAATGTATTTAGATGGGAAGTTAAAATGAATGAAAAACTAAATATATATTTAGAAATGTTAATGGAAAAAAATAAGGTAATGAATCTAACTGCAATAAGGGGAAAAGAAGACATAATAGAAAAACATTTTGAAGATTCACTACTTTTAAATAACTTATTAAAATCTAGTGATAAAAATATAATAGACATAGGTACAGGAGCTGGTTTTCCAGGTCTTGTTCTTGCAATTATGAATCCAGATAAAAACTTCTTATTAGTTGACTCTGTAAAAAAGAAAATAGACTTTATAAACGAAGTTATAGAAAAACTTAATTTAACTAATGTTAAGACATCAACTAAAAGAGCAGAAGAATTAATAGAAAATATGCGTGAAACATTTGATGTTGGACTTTGTCGTGGAGTAGCTAATTTAAGAATAATATTAGAGTATGAAATACCATTTTTAAAAGTTGGTGCAAGATTTTTACCACAAAAATTAAATGATAGTGAAATTTTAGAATCAAAAAATGCTCTAAAAGAGCTAAATGCAAAGATTTTAAAAGTTCATGAGTTTGAACTTCCTAACTGTAAAGATAAAAGAGTTGTAATAGAAATACAAAAAATGAATAAGACAAATATCAAGTATCCAAGAAAAACTGGGATACCTACAAAAAAGCCTCTTTAAGTGCATTTATTGAAAAATGTATAAAATTATAGTAAAATACTATATAGAATAATGAAAGCTGGAATTTATGAAAAAGATAAAAATCGGTGCGATATTAACAACAATATTACTATTTTTTGCAACTTTCATTTTTGTATTTAAAAATCTTGATAAAACAACAAGATATATTTTAGAAAATGTTGTAGATACAAACATAAATGTATCTTCATTAAAATTTGAAAGTTACAAATTAGTAGCTAGAAAAGTAGAAATTAAAGATTTAGATAATAAATATATTGGAACTATTGATAAGGCAGACATATACATAAATCCGTTTTTAGTTTCAAGGCTTTTAGCTGTAAATATTACAGGTGGGGACATTATTGTAGAACAAGATAAAAATTTTGATTTAAATCTTAGCAATATAGTTAAAAAATCACAAAATCCATCAGTTTCAAGGATAGGACATGTAGCTTTATTATCTTTTAGCGATATAAGGGCTAAATATATAAATAATAAGTATGATAAGATTATTGAAAAAGACTTAGAAAATGTAAGTGGAACACTAATAGCTAATGTACAAAATTCAATAAAATTTAATGTAAGTGGACAATCAAATAATGAAAAAATTAGTTTTGGCTACAAGAAACTTCCGAGTTTAACAAATGGTATACTTTCTTTATTTAGCTTTAGAAATGATAAAGACAATACTAAAAAAGCTAAACAATTTGATTTTAAATTTAAAGATGTAAATATATCAAAAGAATTAGCACAATTTTTACCATTTGACATATTTGATATAAAAAGTGGTACACTAAATGGTGATTTTAGTATGTTAAAAGAACCAGATAAAGACACTATAAAGCTTTATGGTAAATTAAATATAGATACTGGTAATTTTAGATATACTGATTATGACTATGATATAAAAAATGCAAATGCAGTTATAAACATGAATAAACATTTAGTAGATGTAAAAGTTTATACAAAAATAGATAATAAAAATGTAAATGTAAATGTACTTGCAAATATAAAAGATAAATTAATAGATACAAAGATTAAATTTTTTAATATGCCATATGAGTATTTAAAAAAATATAAGCTATTAGCAAATAAAAAATTTGATATATCAGGTAATGTTAATTTAGATGCTTTAATATCTTTAGATCTAAAAAAGAAAAATAAGATAGTTGATATAAAAGCAGATATAAGTTCACATAAACTAAATGGATTTGGCTTTAATTTAGTTGATACAAAACTTAATATATCAAATAAAAGATTAACAGGTATTACTAATATCGTTAAAAATAGTGGAGTAGAGATTAGCGAAAAAGTAGATATAAACTTTTTAGTTGATTTTGAAAATTTTGGTGCTAAGGGTAATATTTTAGTAGATACTAATATAAAAAATTTAAAACTTGATAAAATTAATTTAGACGTTGATATGAAATCACCAAGTGATATAAATGCTAAAATAAGTTCAAAAAATATAAATGGTTTATTATCATATAAAAATGATAAAATCAATATGAACCTTACAACAGATGAGTTAATTAGTGCAAAATATAACAATATTGATTTGTTAAATAAGTTGGAAGTTAAAAATTTAGTATATGATACTAAAGAAAAACAGTTTACAGCAGACATAGATTTAGATACAATAATAGAAAAATATGATTTTAAACTAAATACTAGTGCAAAGGTAAAAAATAATATCTGGAATGTAAATTCAGATGTGATAAATAAAAACCATAAATTAAGCATCAACGGAAATACAACAAAAGATTTAGAGCATAGATATAATATAAGTGGAGATATTGAGTTTACTAATGTAATGCATATGCTTGGTCTTGATACAAGAAATCCTGACACGGCAAATAGATTTATGCCACTTAATATTAATACAGTTCTAGTAGGTAATAATAAAAAGATTGATACATATTTTAGTATAAAATCAAACTATACAAAATATATAAGTGAATTTCATAATATAAATATAAATGGAAGTATAAAAGATATACTAAATAATCCTGATGTTAATGCAACTATTAGTATAGATGAGCTGTGGCAGTCATATCAAAGACTTAAAAATATAACAGCAGATATAAGCTATAAAGATACTAAAGTTGTAATTGATAATATAAATAATGAGCATTTAAGTGGTATATTAACATATGATGTAAAAGAAAAAGTACTAGATACTTCACTACTTTTAAAACAATACATGCTATATACAACTAACCCTTATTTAGACATAAACACTAATATATCTGCACTTCATATACTTGCAAATGGTAAACTATCAGATTTATCAGCTAATATGAAGTTAGAACCTTCATTCGTTGTCATAAATGGTGTAGGCGTAGGTAAATTAGTATCTGATATGTATATAAAAGATAATGTACTTCATGTTGAAAATACTTATATAAATAAAAATAAGTTAAGTGGAACTTATGATTATAAAAATAAGTTGATTGATATGGACATTGAGTTACAACAAAAATTGCACGACTTCATTACTTTAAATAATTTTAAAACTAATTTAAGTTCAAAAACTAAGATAAAAGGTAAGATAGATAATTTAAATGCAACTGTAAGTTTAGACTTAAAAAATGTATCGTATAAGAATATAGAATTACCACAAGCAAAACTTATGATAGAATATACAAACGGTAATATTAAAAATCTATACAGAACAGGAATGCTTAATATAAAGGAAGTAAGTGTATTTAATAAAGAAGGCAATAATATATTTACAACAAATGGAGTATTTGATTTAGAAAATTTAAATCTTAATTACAATGTAAAAAATAAGGAATTAGATTTAGCTAAATTTGGTAAATCATATAAAGGGAAATTACAAATAGGAGCAGTATTAAAGGGAAATTTAGATGACTTTTACGCTGAACTTAGTTTAAATAGTGATAAATTAGCTATAAAAGACAACGATGTAAAAGATTTAGCACTAGAATTAAGAGCCAATAAAGAAGGTATAAATATAGGGCAAGGATATTTTGAATATAAAGAAAATCCTGTACTTCTTGAAGGATACGTAATATATAAACCACTTGATTATGACATAAGAATGGTTGCAAATGATTTTAATTTAAGTTTTCTTAAGATAAATCCAAATATAAGCAGTGCAAGTGGTATAG
The DNA here is from genome assembly GCA_963550915.1 of uncultured Leptotrichiaceae bacterium. Taxonomy (GTDB): domain Bacteria; phylum Fusobacteriota; class Fusobacteriia; order Fusobacteriales; family Leptotrichiaceae; genus Caviibacter. The sequence goes on along the minus strand of CAUVEB010000002.1, from coordinate 27,440 downwards.
CAAATATTGACTTTGTAATCAATAGAAAAGCTAATACAGGTTTAATAAATATACAAGATTTTAATTTAGTTACAAAAGATAAAGACTATAACATAGGAAGATTCAATGTTGATATTAATATGAGTAATAAAGATATTGAATTTAATAAATTTTCTGGAGCACTTAATGGCGGTACTGTAAATATAGAGGGATCTCTTACACTACCTGAAATACCAGATGATTTTATGAGAACAAGAAGATTAAAATTAGGAAGATTTAATCTTAAATCTGATATAAATAATGTTTTGTTGAAATATAAGAAAAATAGTTTAGTAGTTACAAGTGATATAGGTATAAACGGAGAAAATGTAAACGGTAAGCTTATATTAAATTCAGGTAAAATAACTTCATTATCAATGTTTGATAAAAAGAAGAAAAATAAGGTTAAACAATCTGACTATTTTGTAACATTATTTCAAGAAATACTAAACAACCTTATAAAACAATACACAGTAGATATTGAAGTTCAAGTTGAAAAACCAATTAAAATAGATATTTCAAACTATTTAATTGTAAAAGATATAGGTGGAGAGTTAAATGCAGAATTAAACCTAATTTACCTATCAGGAGTCCCATATATTATTGGAACATCAAATATAAATAAGGGGACATTTGTAGTAAATAACAATGTATTTACTGTTGAAAAATTAGAAGTAGTATTTGAAGACTATAAATCTGCAAGTCTTGATCCAACTATTAATTTAAGAGCTGTAACTAAAGTTGGAGAAGAAAATATAGAGCTAATAATGAATGGGGCCTTAAGTGAACGAAATATTGAGTTTAAATCACAATCAGGTAAATCTAGAGATGAAATATTAGAACTATTAGCACTAAGAGGAATTAAGATAAATACAGATAATGGACTTTCATTTGGAAAAAATGTACTAAATATTGCAACTGAAATAGGAATAAATCAATTATTTAACCCTATAACAAGTAGAATTAGTAAAATATTTGGTCTTACAAAATTTGATATAAATGCAAATATAGAGGATAAAAATAAGTTAGAGTTTAAAAATCTACTTAATAACGCCTCTGCAGATATATATTTACAAACAAAGATACTGAAAAACAAAGAATTATACTTTAATACAAAAGCATCTTTCCCATTCAACGGGGATTTACAAAAGATAAAATATGATATATGGACTTCATATATTATTAAAGATGGTATAGGTGCTAATATAGGAATAAAAGGACAAAATGGAAATGATATAAAAAATGTACGTTTCTATGGCGGAATAAATTATTCCAAAAAATTTGATAATTTCTCTGAGTTTTTAGAAAGTTTTTCAAACAGTTTGGAAAAAAGAGAAACTCTTAGATAGAAAGGATTAGTAATTATGGGGAAAAAGTTAAAGATTGCTCTATTTTGCACGGCAATAATGTTGTCAGCAAATAGTTTAGCACTTGAAAATATTAAGATTACTAAAATTGATGTTACAAATTTACAAGAGCTTACAAAAGAATATGTACTTGAAAATATACCTGTAAAAGTGGGGGATAATTACACAAATAAAGAACTAAGTGATATATATGTATCACTACGTAGTACTGGGGTTTTCACAAATGTAAATATTTATCCAACTTTTAATAGTGATAATAACGAAGTATCATTAGTACTTGAAGTAGATGAAGTAGCAAATGCAAAAGAAGAACTTGCAAACAAACAAGCATATATTAATGCATCAAAAAGAACAGAGCTATTAGTAAATAGTCTTGTTGTTACAGGAAATGATAATGTTGATGTTTCAGAACTAATTTCTAATTCAAATATAAAAATAGGAGATTACTTTACTCCAATAACTGTAAATGAACTAGCAAATGCAATAATTTCAAGTGGATACTTCCAAAGTGTAGTACCTGAAGTTACAAGAAATGCAAATGGTAAATCTGTAGATATTAAATTAACTTTACTTGAAAATCCTAAGTTAAGAAATATAACAATAAAAGGAGTTACAGCATTTACAACAGAACAAATTAAAGAAGTTTCAGGATTAAAAGAAGGACAAGTAATAAATGCAAATGCACTTAATCCAAATATAAGTCCAATATTAGGGCTTTATCAAGAAGTAGGTGTAATAACTGCACGAATAGTTGATGTTCAATTTAAAGACGGAGATATTTTACTTGAAATATCAGAAGGTAAAATTGATAAAGTAAAATTTGAAAAAATAGCACAAAAACAAGATAATAAGAGACTTAGTGAAAAACAATTTAGACTTAAAACTAAACCTCATGTATTAGAAAGAATGAATTATCTAAAAGAAGGGGATCTATTAACTAAAAAAGGACTTACAAATACTATACAAGAATTCTATAAAACAGGTCTATTTAGTTCAGTAGAACCAAAAATTACAGGTAATGAAAAAGATGTAAATGGAAGAAATGTTACTTTTATAGTTGAAGAAAGACCAACAACATCAATAAATGGAAATGTTGCTTATGAATCAAAAGAAGGATTTACAGGTGGAATAACACTTGCAGATAAAAACTTCTTAGGAAACCAACAAGAAATATCATTACAAACAAACTTTGGTACACGTGGAAATTACGACTTAGGATTCACATTCTTTGATCCATGGATTAAAGGAACAAAAAGACTACAAGTTGGTACAAATGTATTCTTCAAAAGAGAAAAAGCAAGAAAATCTGATCTTGAAAAAGACGGAGAAAGACCAGCACTACTTGAAAATGTTACAAAAATATCAGGTTCATACCTATATGGAGCAAGTGTAACTTTAGGTAAAGGAGTAGCTAAAAATACTTTCATAACAGGTAGACCAAGAATATACGGAGTTAAATCAACTAACGCAGAAGAATCTCCAAAAGTAATGGTAGACTATACTCTAGGTTCAGTATCAACTACTTTAATATATGACTCAAGAAATGACTCATATCTACCAATGCAAGGATTCTACTTATCAGCTGGATATGAATTAGGATACATATTTAGAGATAAGAGTATAAAGCATAGTGAAATCAAAAAAGTTCAAGATAAGATAAAAGACTTGTACAATGGAGATTCAGGAAAAGAACTTAAAAAAGCGTATGAAGATTACAAAAAAGCAAAAGATGATAAGAATCAAGCAGCTCAATTAGAGGCATTAAAGAAAAAGTATGAAGAAGAATTAAAGAAATTTAAAGATACAAATGCAAGTGCTTTAACTCTAAATGGTGTAGCAAACGACACTTTAAGCCATAGATTCTTTAATATCTTAAATGTTGACTTTAGAGCTTATCATAGAGTGTATAAAGATAAGAACTCAATGGCATATAGAGTAACTTTAGGATATGCTAATGAGGGTACACCTGAAAATTTAATGTTTAGAGTAAATGACGGTACAACTTTAAGAGGATATAATGATGAACCTACAAATGCAATATTTACAGCAACTGCTGAAAATAGAACATATGTAAATAAATATATACAACTTGTTGCATTTGGTGAATTAGGATTAAATTCAAAACAAACTGGAACAAATGATAAAGGTTTAAAATCATATACTGCTTTTAAAGATATATTTAAAAAAGAAAATGTAAAAATAGATTTAGGAATAGGTGCAAGAATAACTACACCTATTGGAATAATAAGACTTGATTATGCTTGGCCTTTAATCAATAGTAGTAGTAATAAAGGTAAATTCTCATTCGGATTTGGTCAAACATTCTAAAATAAGGGGCTAGCTATATGTTAGTCCTTTATTTACAATAATTATAAAATGTAATATAATATGGTATAACAGATATTTAGGAGTAATATGAGTAAAACAAGTAAACAAGGCAATAAACATTCAATAATTGTTGGAATATCAGTATATATATCAGTTTTAATAACGTACTATTTATCGTCAAAAAATGTTAGTATATATTATTTAAAATTTGATAAATTTGCTATATTTGCAGCAGGTATATCAGCAGCATTAGCATCACAGTGTGAGCCTATTAAATCATTTAAAACTGGGTTTGATAGAGTATGGGCTACACTTTTAGGGATAATTATAGGGTATCCTGCAGCAAAAATAATAGTTTACTTATATCTTAAATTCCCACACCCCCTTATATTCATCCCAATAATATCGGGTATAGGAACATATTTGATTTTTAAATTAGGTTATAAGATTTTAGGATTACCAACTCCACTAGTTGGTACAGTAGCATTTTTAGGGTTAGTAATACAAAACCCAATAAACACTACAGAGCTATATGCAATAGGTCGTTTTGTAGCAACAGTAATTGGAGTTTTAATTGGAGTATTAGTAACAGTAGTTTTTAATGTTATGAAAGGATTTAATAGAAAATGAAAAAAAATATATTTTTAGTTCTATTATCATTTTTCTTATTTGGTTGTGGTTTAGCACCAGAGAAAACAGTAGATTCTTTTTTAAGTAGTATACAAAACAAAAGAATAGAAGAAGCAATATCGTATACAGAAAACAAAAGTTTTTCAAAAAATTTAGAAATAAATTATACAAATGAAATACAAAAACAATTTTTTGACATCTTGTATCAAAATCTTAATTATGAAATTTTAAACACTGTTATTGAAGAAGATAAAAGTGTTGTAGTTAATGTATCAATTGAAAATGTTGATGTACAAAAGGTGTTTTTAGAAGTTTTTCAAAGTATGTTTAAAAAAGCATTTGAGGGCAATACTAATGTTAGTATAGAAGATGAAATAAAAAATGCACTTAAAAATCCCAATTTAGCTAAGGTTAAGGTAGTAGACCAATACACTTTAGTAAAAAAATCAGGGCAGTATAAAATAAAAATTACAAGCCATAATATAGACATAATATTTGGAGGATATTATTCTACAATATCAAATTTAACAGATTTAGGAAGGTAAAATGAAATCAAAAGTATTAATAGGTATAACAAAAAATTTAAGATTTGCAATAGCAGATACAACAAGTATAGGTAAATTAGCACTTAAAGAGATTTTAGAAGATACATTTTTAGCGAAAACAGAGCTTGATTTAATAACAGTATCAGCTCTATTATCAGGTAATGTAAAAGGTGAAAATACTAAGTATAGCATAGTTGTAAAAGGTGATAAAATACTTGGTAATGCTAAGGTTAGAAATAGCTCGGACGGTAGAATTATGTCATCAAGCTATTTTTCACAAGAACATTTAACTGAGCTTTTAGATGCTATAAAATCAAATGATGCTAAAAAATTCTCAGAACTATATTCTATAGGTGAAGGAGTTGTATATTTTGAGGCTGATTATGGTCTTAAATATCCTTATGTAACAGAAATAGAACTCAATAAAAATGATACAGTATCTACTATAGTAACAGATTACTACGAGAAATCAGAACAAATACCAACTATAATTGAAGTATCTATAAAAGAAGATGAAGATAAAAAAACAATTAAGAAAATGGGTGGAATATTAGTTCAATTAATGCCAAATGGTGATAAAAAGATTTTTGATAAGATAGCAAAGAAAATTAATATGTTACATGATACAGCAACAATATTAAGTAACAATTTCACATTAGAGCAAATAGCAAAACTAATATTTGAAAATGTTGATAAAAGAGTAAAAAGAGAATTTATAGAAGAGTATAAAATACTTAAAACAATAGAGCTTGAATATACTTGTGATTGTACAAGAGAAAAATTTCAAGACTTATTAATAAGGGCAACAAGCAAAGAAGAATTGATAAATATATTAAAAGAAGACGGTAAAATTGAAGCAGTTTGTAGTTTTTGTAATAAACCATATATATTTTTAGATGAAAAAGAAATATATCAAACTGTAAATTAGAAAGGGGAATTAATTATGGAATGTCCATTAAAAGCATATAAATATTTTAAAATAGTGAGAGCAGGATTTTTATTAACAGTTCTAGCAGTTTTAATATTATCTAATGCATATACTGTAAAAACTGGAGAAGTTGCAATAATATCAACTTTTGGAAAGGTAAGCAAGATACAAGAAGAAGGGCTACATTTTAAAATACCTTTCGTTCAAACAAAATATATGTTAGAAACAAGAGAAAAACTATATTCATTTAGTAAATCATATGAATATGATAAATCACTAAACGTAAGTACTAAAGATATACAATCAATTAATATACAATTAACAGTACAAGCAAGTGTATCAAACCCTGAAAAACTTTATAGATCTTTTATGGGAGCTCATGTAAATAGATTTATAAATCCAAGAGTTCAAGAAATAGTACAAGCTACAATATCAAAATACACTATTGAAGAGTTTGTAAGTAAGAGAACTGAGATATCAAGATTAATATTTGATGACTTAAAAGATGATTTTGAAACATATGGACTTGTTGTAAGTAATATTTCAATAATAGATCATGATTTTTCTGATGATTATGAAAGAGCAGTTGAACAAAAGAAAGTTGCAGAACAAGCAGTTGAAAAAGCAAGAGCAGAACAAGAAAAATTAAAAGTTGAAGCAGAAAATAAAGTAAGAATAGCAGAATATAGATTACAAGAAAAAGAATTACAAGCAAAAGCAAACTTAGTGGAAAGTAATTCACTTACACCACAATTACTTAAAAAAATGGCTATAGAAAAATGGAACGGAGAATTACCAAGAGTTCAAGGTCAAGGTCAAACTTTAATATCAGACGTTTTAAGATAATAAGGAGAACAAATGAACGACATTTTATATGCTACACTTGAGAAATATAATATAGTTAAAGTATGTACAAGTGCAACAATGAGAAATAGTGAGCAGGTATCAGAACTTCTTGAAAAAGATAAAATAACAATACTTGATTTAAGTGAAACAACATATATAGACAGTACTTTTTTAGGTCTTATAGCAAAATATACTATGAAATTTAAAAATGATTTTAATGAGTATCTTAGTATACTAAATCCTACAAATGAAGTATTAACTGCACTAAAGCAAACAGGTATACTTAATTTTGTAGTAATTTTAAATGAAGATATAATAGTAAATGGTACGAAGATAGAAAAGAAAGATTTCAAAAGCTCAAATATTGCAAAACATATATTAGAAATGCACGAGATACTATCAGATCTTAATGAAGATAATAAGAAAGTTTTTAGTGATGTAGTAAATAAAATGAGAGAAGTGGTGGAAAAATGAAAATTTGTGTAGTATACGGTGGAATTTCAACAGAAAGAGAAGTTTCAATTGCAACAGGTAAAGAAATAATAAAAGAATTAGATAAAAATAAATATGAAGTTTATGAATTGTTAATTAACAAAAAAGAAGATATATTTAAAATTAAAGATATGAATGTAGACTTCGTATATATAGCACTTCATGGTTCATTTGGAGAAGACGGAAGTATACAAACTATACTTGAAACTTTAAACATACCTTATAGTGGTGCAAACCTTTTAACAAGTGCGATATGCCTTGATAAGGATATTACAAAAAGAATAGTTAAAAGTTATGGTGTAAGAACTGCAAAACATACAAGTTTTAGAGTTGGACAAAAAGCCATATTCCCTAAAGAATTAGGTGAAAAAGTAATAGTTAAACCAAATAGTGGAGGTTCTAGCATAGGAATTAGTTTTGCAACTAATGAAAAAGAATTAGAACTAGCACTTAAAAAGGTTTATGAAACAGATAACGAAGCTTTAGTTGAAGAAGTTCTAAATGGTATTGAAATATCAGTCCCTATAATTTCAGGTAAGGTTTATCCACCTGTAAGAATAGATGCACTAAAATCAACATATTTTGACTATAATTCAAAATATGATAAAGACGGTGCAAATGAATATGTGTATTTTTTTGAAGAAGAACTTCAAAATGAAATAAATGAATTTACAAAAAAAGCATATTATGCAACAAAATGTAAAGGATTTGCAAGAATAGACTATATTATCCAAGATAATAAGGCATATTTAATAGAAATAAATACTCTTCCAGGTATGACAAAAACAAGTTTATTACCTAAGAGTTTAGCACATTTAGGATATACATATTCAAAGACATTAGACTTATTAATTGAGGCGAGTATAAATGACAAAATTTAAAAGACTAAGATATGAAATTGAGTACTTTGATGCAAAATATCCCTTTGCTAAATTTATAGTATTGTTGTTATTAATACTATTTCTGTATATTGGTAAATCTAATTTTATAGATTTAATAATAACAGTAGGGGTACTTACTATAAGTGTAATACTGCATGAAGTATCACATGGATATATGGCATATTTTTTAGGTGATGACACTGCAAAAAATGAGGGTAGATTAAGTTTAAATCCTATAAGACATATTGATTTACAAGGGCTACTTATGCCACTTATGTTTATTTTACTAAGATCTCCAATAATTATAGGGAGTGCAAAACCGGTACCAATTAATTACTATAAATTAAAAAATAAAAGACTAAGTATATTTTTAGTAAGTATAGCAGGAATATCAATGAATCTACTAATTGCTATAATATCTACTATGATTTTAAAATTAATAATGGTAAATTCAACTTTTATGCTATATTTCTATATAATATTATCAAGATTTGCTGTGCAAAATATAGTGCTGTTTGTTTTTAATCTATTTCCAATACCACCACTTGATGGAAGTAAGATTGCACTTACAGTATTTCCAAAAACATTTGCAAAACCATATTATTTTTTAGAAAAAAATCCTATTATTTCTTTTGCAATACTATATTTTCTTCTTGCATATACAGATATATTTGAGTATTTATATAAAATTATACTAAGACTTATATCATGAATATAATAGAAAAAGAAGAAATAATAGAGTTTATTGAAAAAAAATCAAAGTTTATAGGATATATAAAGCCGGTTAAAACTGTAGCTGAGGCTAAAAAGTATATAGAGTATATAAATAGCATACATAAAGATGCAACACATAATGTCCCTTTATATAGAGTAATAGAAAATAAGGTGGAATATTTTAAATATAGTGATGACAATGAGCCCAGTAATACAGCAGGTAAACCTATGGCTGATATAGTTGAAAGAAAAGAAGTATATAATATTGTAATGGTTGCAACAAGATATTTTGGTGGTATAAAACTAGGTGCAGGTGGTCTTATTAGAGCATATGCAAAGGTTGCAAAATTGTTACTTGAAAAAGCAGATATAAGAGAATATGTAGAAAAATTTTATGTTATACTTGCATTTGAGTATACAAGTTTAGCTCATGTTGAGAAAATAATAGTAAATAATAATATTGAAGTATTAGAAAAAAGTTATTTAGATAGAATTAGTTTAAAGTTATATATCACAAAAGAACAAATAGAACTTTTTAGAGCTGTAAGTAATATAGATATAGTAGAACTTTAGAATGGAGTAAAATGAAAAGACAAATAGTAGCTATAGTAGGTAGACCAAATGTTGGTAAATCAACTCTTTTTAATAAGCTTGTTGGTGATAGAGTATCTATAGTAAATAATGAACCAGGTGTTACAAGAGATAGACTTTATAGAAATATTGAGTGGCTTGGTAAAGAGTTTGTTTTAGTTGATACAGGTGGACTTGAACCTAGAAGTAAAGATTTTATGCTACAAAAGATAAAAGAACAAGCATATGTCGCTATAGATGAGGCAGATGTTGTAATATTTGTTGTAGATGGTAAAGCAGGTATAACAGGTCTTGACGAAGAAATAGCAAATATACTAAGAAAACAAGATAAAAAAGTAATAGTTGCAGTAAATAAAATAGATAACTATATGAGAGATCAAAGCAATATACTTGAGTTTTATGGATTAGGCTTTGAAACAATAATAGGTATATCAGCAGAACATAAAACAAACTTTGGAGATATGTTAGACTTAGTTAGTTCTAAGTTTACAGATAATACAAATGAAGTTATAGAAGAAGGTCTTAAAATAGCGGTTTTAGGTAGACCTAATGCTGGTAAGTCATCTTTTGTTAATAAGATATTAAATAAGGATAGAAGTATAGTAAGTGATATAGCTGGAACTACAAGAGACAGTATAGACTCACAATTTAGATATAACTCAAAACCTTATACAATAATTGATACAGCAGGTATTAGAAAAAAATCAAAACTAGAAGACAATATAGAGTATTACAGTGTTCTAAGAGCTGTAAAAGCTATTGATAGAGCAGATGTATGTATACTTATGTTAGATAGTACAGAGTTAGTTACAGAACAAGATAAAAGGGTTGCAGGTCTAATATTTGAAGCTAAAAAACCTATAATCATAGCTATTAACAAATGGGATTTAGTTGAAAAAGATAATAATACAGTTAAAGAATTTACTGAAAAAGTAAAAGCAGAAATGCCATTTCTTGACTATGCACCGATTGTAACAATATCAGCTTTAACAGGAAAAAGAACTTTAGATGTAATATCACAAGTTGAAATAATTAATGAAGAGTATAATAAGAAAATATCAACAGGAATACTAAACCAAGTATTAGCAGATATGGTTGCACAAAATCCAGTTCCTACAAGAAAAGGTAGAGCTGTTAAAATTAATTATGCAACTCAAGTATCAGTTGCCCCACCTAAATTTGTATTTTTCTCAAATAATCCTGAATTAGTACATTTTTCATATAAAAGATATATTGAAAATAAGTTAAGAGAATACTTTGGATATGAAGGTTGTCCTATAGATATAGTATTTAATAGAAAAAATGAGGACAAATATTAATGAAACTTTTAATACAAAGAGTTGATTACGCTAATATATGTATTAATAATAGTGAGATTAGAGAAATTAAAAAAGGGCTACTTGTATATGTGGGTATAAAAAAAGAGGAACTAGATGAAAATATAGAAAAAGCAGTTAAAAAATTACTTAAAATAGGTTTTTTTGAAAATGAAGAAGGAAAACTAAAAAAGAGTATAGTAGATATACAAGGTGATATATTAATAGTTCCAAACTTTTCTTTATATGCAAAATCAAAAAAAGGAACTACACTTAGTTTTGATGAAAGTGCTAATTTTGAATATGCAAATATGATATATGATAAATTTTTATCTATTTTAAAAGAAAAGTATAGTAATATTAAAACTGGTGAATTTAGAACACAAATGGACATAGTATCAAAGGCAAATGGACCAGTAAATGTAATTTTAGAATTTTAGGAGAAAATATGAGGAAAATAACTATACCATTATTATTTATTCTATTTTTACTACCAACGAGATTTTTAATTGCAGATACGAATAATGAAGATGAAGAAAAAGTATATAGTACTGTTTATAACGAAGAGGAAGAAGAAAACTTTGATAATGAATACGTACATGATGAAGCTTATATACAACTAAAACAGCATGAATTAATTGATAGTTTATCAAATGTGTATGAACAACTTGATAATCTAATTTTATACAATGAGCTTATAAAAGTTTTTGATGACTGGAAAGGTGTGAAGTATAAATGGGGGGGAGATTCTAAAAGCGGAATAGATTGCTCTGCACTTACAAGAAGAGTATATAGAAAAGTTTTTAGTTATGAACTTCCAAGAGTTAGTGTAGACCAAGCAAAACAAGGTAAAATTGTAAGTCGTGAAAATTTAAAACCTGGCGACATACTATTTTTTAGACCAAGAAACCGTGTTAATCATACGGCTGTTTATGTTGGTAACTCACTGTTTATAAACGCATCTTCATCAAAAGGAGTTGTAATGTCAAGTTTAGACAATAAATATTGGGGAAAATATTTTAAGTATGGAGTTAGAGTTGAAAAAGCAAGACAAATACATTAGTGGATTATATTTATAATCCATTTTTTATTATATAATAAAATAGAAAAATCTTAGTTATTATGATATACTTAATGTATAATATAAAGTTGCTAAAATGTGAGGTATATATGGATATAGTTGAAAAATTAAAAAAAGTAGGATTTACACCTGCACAATCACAAATATATATTGAATTGCTAAAAAATCCAGGATTAAATGGAACACAATTATCAAAAATAGTTGATTTGCCAAGAACTACTATATATCAATCACTAGATGCACTTTATGAAAGAGGCATAATAACATTAATTCCAACTCAGAGTGATAAAAAGAACTATATACCGGTAGAACCAAGAGGTATAGTTGAGAATATAAAAAAAGAGTATAAAGAAATTTTAGAAACTATAGGCATAGAACTTGAAATGCTATATAAACCTAGTAGTTTTTATGAAGTATATAATATAAATGGAAAAGCTAATGTAATATATAAAATGCAAGATATAATAGAAAATGCAATAGAAAATATAGTTGTAGTAGGACTTGATAATTTAGAACTATTACCTAAAACAGAAGTTAATATAGTAATTGAAGACAGCACAGATGAGTTTATTATATTAATTGATAATAAAGAAATTTTAATTGGTAACATAAACGAAAATTATGCAAATGCTATTTATACTAAAAATATGTATGTTGTAGGACAGTATATAAAAAGAAGAGAAGCACAAGATAGAGGTTAAAAATGTTATATAAAATAAAAGAAGAAATAGATAAGGCACAAAATATTGTAATAGCAGGACATGTTAATCCGGACGGTGATGCAATAGGTGCAAGTATTTCACTTTGTGAAATCATAAAACAATATGACAAGAATAAAAATGTTAGAGTATGTTTTACAGATGACTTGCCTGAATATACAAAAGAAATGCTAGATGATGATATAGTTATTGAAAAAGATATAAAAGAAGAAATAGATCTCCTTATATCAGTAGATACAGCTAACATTGAAAGACTTGCAGTTACAAAAGAAATGATAGAAAAAGCTAAAAGAACAGTATGTATAGATCATCATATAAGTAATAAAGGCTATTTTGATATAAATTATGTAAAAGATATATCATCAGCAAGTGAAATGATTTATGACTTTATTGATGTTTTAAATATTAATATAACTAGTAAGATTGCTAAATTTATTTATCTTGGCATAATAAATGATACTGGTAATTTTAGACATCCAAATGTAAGAAGTAACACTTTTTTAATAGCGTCTGAACTTATTAAAACAGGTATTAATGCAAGTGAGATAACAAAGACCCTATTTTCAAAATCATATAAAAAGGCTAAAATATTCTCTCACGCAGTATTAGAACAAGTATATATAGAAGAATTAAAATTTTCTTACTATTATTTAAGCCAAGAAGATATGAAAAAATATAGTATAACAAGAGACGATACAGACGGAATTTCAGAGTATTTATTCACTATAAAAGAAAATGAAATAACCCTATTTTTAAGAGAAGAAATTGACGGACAAATAAAAGGAAGTTTTAGATCAGAAAAAGTAGATGTAAATAATATAGCTTCACATTTTAATGGTGGGGGTCATAAAAATGCAGCTGGATTTAAAACTAATCTTAAGTTAGATGAAATAATAAATAAAGTTAAGGAGTTATTACTATGAAAAAATTAGTTTTTATATCACTTGTATTTCTCATATCGTGTAGCCGTATACTAACAAAACCTTTATTAAAAAGAGAAATGGTATACCAAATAGCTAGAGAACATGTTTTAACTCAGTATAATGAAGATGTTGTAACTAAAAGAATAACTTTTTATAGAAAAGGTAAAAATAGTAATTGGTATGTTAGTGTCTACGGAGAATACAGCATATATTTAGTAGATATATCAGAAGAAGGAAAAGTATTAAAATCAAAAAAATCAAATTGTGAAATGAATAATTGTGAATACAAAGATAGATAAAAAAATATAAAAAACCAGTTTAAAAAAATATTGATATAAGTACCGCTTTATGCTATAATCAGCTAAGAAGTTTAGAAAGATTAAACTTCATATGATTGGAGGAGCCATGACAGGTACAGTAAAATGGTTTAACGAGAAAAAAGGATTCGGATTTATCTTAGGTGAAGATGGTAAAGATTATTTTTTACATTTCTCAAATATTGAAAAACAAGGATTCAAAACAGTTTTAGAAGGCGAAAGAGTTTCTTTTGAAGTTGAAAATTCTGATAGAGGACCTCAAGCAACTAAAATAGTTTCTATATAATAGTATAGTTTTTTTGGTTAAAGTAATAAACTTCTTCTAAAGTTTTTAGAGGAAGTTTTTTGTATATTAATAAGGAGATTAATAATGACGGAATTAGAGATAAAAAAAGAAGTTGAAAGACAGTATAATATTTTAAAAAGAGGCTGTGAAGAAATAATAAATGAAGAAGACTTTAAGAAAAAATTAGAAAATAGTATAAGAACAGGTAAGGGTCTTAAAGTTAAGTTTGGTATAGATCCAACTGGTTCAGATCTTCATATAGGTCATGCAGTTCCACTTAGAAAATTAAAACAATTTCAAGACTTAGGACATGAACCTATTTTCTTAATAGGAACATTTACAGCAAGAATAGGAGATCCTACTGGTAAGTCTGAAACTAGAAAAATACTAAGTATGGACGTTATAGAACAAAATATAAAGACATATGTAGAACAATTAAAATTAATATTAGATGTTGATAATTTAAAAATAGTATATAACCATGAATGGCTTGAAAATTTAGATTTAACAAGTTTTTTAGGACTACTTTCAAAATTTACAGTATCACAAATGGTAAGTCGTGAAGATTTTTCTAAAAGACTTGCTGCAAATAAGCCAGTTTCATTAATTGAGTTTATGTATCCAATTATGCAAGCGTATGACTCAGTACACCTAAAAGCTGATGTTGAGCTTGGAGCTACAGAACAAAAATTTAATATACTAAGAGGTAGAGATTTACTTCGTGATTTTAGTTTAGAACCACAAGTATGTATGCTTATGCCAATATTAGTTGGACTTGACGGAACAGAAAAAATGAGTAAATCTTTAAACAACTATATAGGTATACAAGATAATCCAAATGATATGTTTGGTAAAATTATGTCTATATCTGATGAACTTATGTATATTTACTACGAACAAATAACAGATATAAGTTTAGAAGAAATTAAAGATATAAAAGAAAATATGCACCCTATGGAAGCAAAGAAAAAATTAGCACAAGAATTAGTAAGCATTTACTATAATAAAGAAGAAGGGGAAAAAGCTAGAGAATATTTTGAAAATGTATTTTCAAAAAGAAATTTAGATGTTGAATTACCTGAAATTGTAATCTCAGAAAATGAGATGAATGTTATAGAATTACTAGTTAAAAAATTAAAATTTTCGTCTTCAAATAGTGAGGCAAGAAGACTAATAGAACAAGGTGGATTCAAAGTTAATGATGAGCCTATAAAAGATATTAAAGCCATAATAAAACTAGAAGATTCTATGGTAATAAAAGCAGGGAAAAAGAAAATAATAAAAATAAAAAAATAAAAATGGAGGTATGTATGTTAAATTTAAACATTGAACTAGACAGCAAACAATTTGCAAAAATGGACACAAATACTCACTATGACGTGATAGTAATAGGAAGTGGACCAGCCGCCATATCTTCAGCTATTTATGCTATAAGAAAAGGTCTTAAAATTGGACTTATAGGTGATAGTGTTGGAGGGCAAGTATCAACTACAAATGATATAGAAAATATAATTGGAACACCTAAAACAACAGGTAGCGATTTTTCAATGTCGCTTGAAAAACACGCAAAAGAATATGAAATACCATTTCATAAAGGGCATCTTGTAACAAAGGTTGAACTTGATGGAAAAGATAAGATAGTGACAAGTGACGACGATTTAAAATTTAGAACAAAAACAATAATAATAGCAACAGGAGCAAAACATAGAGAATTAAATATAGAAGGTGAAAAAGAATTTACAGGAAGAGGAGTACATTATTGTTCTACTTGTGATGGACCTTTTTATAGAAACCTTGATGTTGTAATTGTTGGTGGTGGAAATTCAGGAGTTGAAGCTGCACTTGATTTATCAAATATAGCAAAAAGTGTAACTCTTATGGAATTTATGAAAGATTTAAAAGCTGATGAAGTATTACAAAAGAAAGCATATGAAAATCCTAAAATAACAGTTATGACAAATGTTCAAACTAAAAAAGTTAAAGGTACACAATTTGTTACAGAGCTAGAATATATTAATAGAGAAACAGAAGAAGTAAAAACTTTAAAAACAGACGGTATATTTGTTGAAATAGGACTTATGGCAAATACAAAAATATTTGAAAATCTAGTTGATATGAATAGAATAGGTGAAATAGTAATAGACAATGAAAATATGACAAGCGTTGAAGGAATATTTGCAGCAGGAGACTGTACAACAGTAATGCATAAACAAATAATAATATCAATGGGAGAAGGAGCAAAGGCTGCACTTTCTGCATTTAACTATATTTTAAATAACTAGAAATATATTGAAAATAAGCTTTATATAGTATAGATTACTATTTAAAGCTTTTATTTTTTATGATATAATTAATTGTAAAAATTCTAAAGGAGGTGCATATTATGGAAAATTTTGATGAAAAATTAAGTAAAGAAGAAGTTGAAGAATTAAAAGATGAGATAAAAGCTAGATTATCTTCAAATGATGAAGAAGAAGAGGAAGAAGAGCTAACCAGTGAAGAAATAGCAGAAGATATAAAGCATTTAAACACAGAAGAAGAACTTACAGAATATTTAGAAGAAGTTCATAATGTTGATATTGCAGAGTCATTTGAAGAGATTGAAAGCGATGAAGAACTACTTAGAGTATTTAATCTATTATCAGATGAAAATAAGGCAGAGATACTAGAAGAAGCTGATGAAGATTTACAAAAAAGAATCCTTTATCTAATACCTGAAGACGAAGTACTAGAAATTTTTTCATATATGTCGCCCGATGATATAGCAGATATACTAGGATATATAGGTTTTACCAAAAGTAAATCACTGCTAAATCAAATGAAAAGATCAGAGGCAAATAAATTAAGAGAGTTATTAGGATACGCAGACGATAGTGCCGGTGGTATCATGACTACTCAATATATTGCTTTTAAAAAGAATTTAAACATTAAAGAAGTAATGGAAAAAATAAAATTAATAGCACCTAGAACAGAATATATAGAAACAATATTTGTATTAGATCTAGACGGAACTGTTATAGGGGAAGCGGATTTAAGAGATATATTAATTGCAGATGAAAATACATTACTTGAAGATATAACAAATGAGAATATATTGTCGGTAAGACCAAATGATGACCAAGAAGAAGTAGCAAGACTGGTTTCAAGATATGGTTTAAAAGTAGTTCCTGTTATTAACAAAAGAAAAAATCTTCTAGGGATTATAACAATAGATGACGTAGTTGATGTAATTCAAGAAGAAAATACGGAAGATATCCTTAAATTAGCTGGAGCTGGGGATGATGAAAGTCTTTCAACTAATCTTAGTGAAAGTATGAAAAAAAGACTTCCTTGGCTTTTAATAAATCTTGTAACTGCGTTTTTAGCATCATTTACAGTTGGTCTATTTTCAAAAACTATAGATACAGTTGTAGCCTTAGCTGTTGCCATGCCAATAGTAAGTGGTATGGGTGGTAATGCTGGGACACAATCACTTGCAGTAACAATACGTTCAATTGCACTTGGTGAATACTATGAAGATGAAAACTTTGAAGTATCAATTAGATATGTATTTTTAGGCTTTTTAAATGGTATAGTACTTGGAATAATATGTGGAATAATAATATACTTTATGTTTGGTAATAAATATCTAAGCCTTATAATATTCTTATCTATGATAGGTAATTGTATTATAGCTAGTCTTGTAGGATATTTAATACCTATAGGCTTAAAAGCGATAAAAGTTGACCCTGCAATGGCATCTGCAGTACTACTTACAACTATAACAGATGTATGCGGATTTTTCCTATTCTTAGGACTTGCAACTATATATTTACATAAGTTAATTTAAATTTGACAAAATATATATTTTTATGTTAAAATTGTTTGATAATTCATATTTAAACATATTATGTGTATGGTGCCTTATGGGTTTTGCACTAAGTTTAAATAGAAGAAAAACCAAAAATATCAGGAGGAAAAAAATGGCTGTAATAAGCATGAAACAATTACTTGAAGTGGGAGCACACTTCGGACACCAAGCAAAGAGATGGAATCCTAAAATGAAACCATATATCTATGCTGAAAGAAATGGAATACATATCTTAGATTTACAACAAACATTAACTTCAACAGAAAGAGCTTACGAATTTGTAAGAGAAATATCAGCAGAAGGGGGAAAAGTTCTATTTGTTGGAACTAAAAAACAAGCACAAGATGCAGTAAAAGATGAAGCATTAAGATGTGGTGGATATTATGTAAACCAAAGATGGTTAGGTGGATTATTAACTAACCTACAAACAATCAAAACAAGAGTAAAAAGATTAAAAGAATTAGAAGAAATGGAAGAAACTGGAGAACTTGATTCAGCTTACACTAAAAAAGAAGCAAGCTTACTTAGAAAAGAAATGAGTAAACTTGAAAAAAATATAGGTGGAATCAAAGGAATGACAAAACTTCCTGCAGCATTATTCGTAGTAGATATTAAAAAAGAATTCTTAGCATTAGAAGAAGCAGCAAAATTAGGTATACCTGTAATTGCATTAATAGATACAAACGTTGATCCAGACTTAGTAACATATAGAATACCTGCAAATGACGATGCAATTCGTTCAGTTAAATTATTTGCAGAAGTTATAGCAAATGGTGTTATTGAAGGTCAAGGTGGAGAAGAAATTGTTCCAACAGAAGTAGAAGAAGTATTAGTAGAAGAAATTTCTGAAGTATCAGAAGAAGTTATGGGGGAATAGTAATGGCAATAACAGCGGCATTAGTAAAAGAATTAAGAGAAAGAACTGGAGCTGGAATGCTTGATTGTAAAAAAGCATTAGAAGAAAATGATGCTAATATAGAAAAAGCAATTGACTGGCTTCGTGAAAAAGGAATTTCAAAAGCAGCTAAGAAATCAGGAAGAGTTGCAGCAGAAGGACTAGTATTTACAGCAGTTTCAGAATGTCATAAAAAAGCAGCAGTATTAGAATTCAACTCAGAAACAGACTTCGTTGCTAAAAATGATGACTTTAAAACTTTTGGAGAACTATTAGTTAAAACAGTTTTAAATTCAGAAGTTAAAACAGTAGAAGAATTAAAAAATGTTGAAATAGATGGTAAAACAATTGAAGCATTACTTACAGAATTAATTGCTAAAATTGGTGAAAATATGAATATTAGAAGACTTGAACTAATAAATACAGATGGATTTATAGTTGACTATGTTCATATGGGTGGAAAAATTGGTGTTCTTGTAGAATCTACAGGAGAATACAGTGTTGAAAATTCAGATAAGGCACGTGGAGTTGCAATGCACGTTGCAGCAATGGATCCAAGATTCTTATCAAAAGAAGATGTAACACCAGAAGACATACATAGAGAAGAAGAAATTTTAAGACATCAATTCTTAGAAGAAGCAGCATCAAAAGGTAAAGAAGTTAAAGAAGAAATGATAGAAAAAATTATTTCTGGTAAAATTAGAAAATACTATGAAGAAAATTGTCTAAACGAACAAAAATATGTAAGAGATGACAAAAAATCAGTTGCTACATTCTATGCACCATTAAAAATAGTAAGCTTTGTAAGATATAAAGTTGGAGATGGAATAGAAAAGAAAGAAGAAGATTTTGCAGCTGAAGTTGCAGCACAAATTTCTGGGAAATAAATAACATAATAAAAAGGGTTTAGAATCTAACCCTTTTTTTTCAAAATAAGGGGAAATTATGAAGTATAAGAGAATACTTTTAAAGCTAAGTGGAGAAGCACTTGCTGGTAATAAAAATTTTGGATTTGATGAAGAAGTACTACTTAGTTTTGCAAATCAAGTAAAAGAATTACATGATAACGGAGTACAAGTAGCTATAGTTATAGGTGGTGGAAATATCTTTAGAGGTCTTTCTGGACAAAATCATGGAGTAGATAGAGCAACTGGAGATACTATGGGTATGCTTGCAACTATTATGAATGGTTTAGCACTTCAAAACTTTATTGAAAGTGTTGGAGTCCCAACAAGACTTTTAACATCCATTAGTATGCCTGAAGTGGCAGAACCATATATTAGAAGAAGAGCTATAAGACATCTTGAAAAAGGACGTGTAGTAATATTTTCTGGTGGAACTGGTATGCCATATTTTACAACTGATTCAGGTGGAGCTATAAGAGCAATTGAAATACATGCTGATATATTAGCAAAAGGAACAAAAGTAGACGGTATATATGATAAAGACCCTGTTAAATATCCTGATGCAGTAAAATATGAAAAAATTAGTTTTGAAAAAGCAATAGTTGATAATCTAAGAGTAATGGACGCAACAGCATTATCACTTTGCCGTGAAAACAATATGCCGATTATCGTATTTAATGCTCTTGAAAAAGGAAATATGATGAGAATGGTAAATGGTGAAAAAATAGGTACAGTAGTTACAAATGAAAAATAAAATATAAGGGGATAAATATGCTAGATGAAATTTTAATGGAAACAGAAGAAAAAATGGACAAAACAGTAGAAAGCACAAAAATTAGATTTTCACATGTTAGAGCAGGAAGAGCAAATGTTGCAATGATAGACGGAGTAAGTGTTGACTATTTTGGTCAAAAAACACCACTTAATCAAGTTGGAACATTATCAGCACCTGAAAGCAGATTAATATTAATTGACCCATGGGATAAATCATTAATACCTGCTATTGAAAAGGAAATAATGAAAGCTAATTTAGGATTTACACCTTCAAATGACGGTAGAGTTATTAGACTTGTTATACCTGAACTTACACAAGAAAGAAGAAAAGAATATGTTAAGGTTGTAAAAAAAGAGGCTGAAGAAGGAAAAATTGCAATAAGAAATATTAGAAAAGATGCAAATACTAAACTTAAAAAATTAGAAAAAGATAGTGAAATTTCTGAAGATGAATTAAAAAATGCAGAAACAGAAGTTCAAAAATTAACAGACAAATATGTTGCAACTATAGATGAAATATTAGCTAAAAAGGAAAAAGAATTATTAAGTATATAATATAGGGGAAAAATATGATAACTAAAATATTTAATTTTTTTAGAGTTAATAAAAATTTAGCTATAGATTTAGGGACTTCAAATGTTTTAATATATGATAAACAAAAAAGAAAAATAGTACTAAATGAACCATCTGTTATTGTAAAAGATAAAAAAACAGGTAAGACTGTTGCAGTAGGAAAAGAAGCTCGTGAAATGTTAGGTAAAAATCCAGAATCAATAGTAGTTATAAAGCCGTTAAAAGACGGTGTAATTTCTGATATTGATGCTGCAAGAGATATGCTATATGATTTTATAAAAAAAATATATGGAGTATCTCCTTTTAAACCTGATGTAATGCTTTGTGTGCCTATTGAGGTTACTACAGTTGAAAAAAGAGCCCTATTTGAATCAATGACAGGTGCAAGAAAAATATATATATTAGAAGAAGGAAGAGCAGCGGTACTAGGTTCTGGTGTAAATATATCATTACCTATGGGTAATATGGTAATTGATATAGGTGGAGGTTCTACTGATATAGCAGTATTATCACTTAATGAAATAGTAGCAAGTAAATCAATAAGAGTTGCTGGTAACAGTCTTGATGCAGCTATAGCAAAATATGTTAAGGATAACTTAAAATTAGTTATAGGTGATAGAACAGCAGAAAAAATCAAGAAAAACTTAGCAACTGCAATACAAGTTCCAGAAGATGAGAACATTAAAATGCCTATAAAAGGAAGACATCTTAATACTAATATACCTATTGAGCTTGAAATAAGTGCAAATCAAATACAACATGCAATAATAGATATACTTGAAACTATATTAGATAGTATTAAAGAAATACTAAGTAAATGCCCACCTGAAATTGCAACAGATATATTAGACAATGGAATAGTTCTAACTGGAGGAGGGGCTTTAATCAAAAACCTTGATAAGTATATAGAACAATCAGTTAATATACCAGTACACATACCTCAAAATCCGTTAGAATCAGTGGTTGTTGGAGCTGGACTTGCTTTTGATAACAAGAATATATTAAGAACTTTACTTATGAAAGAAAACTAAAATAAAGGAAATAGTATGAATATTAAAAAAATAAAAGAAAATGCAACTATACCTACATATGGTACTAAATATTCAGCAGGTGCAGACCTATATGCTTGTTTAGATGAAAGTATTGTAATAAAACCTTTTGAAACAAAAATGATACATACAGGTATTTGTATGGAAATACCAGATGGACTTGTAGGACTTGTTTATGCAAGAAGTGGCATGGCTGTAAAAAAAGGACTTGCACCGGCAAATAAGGTGGGAGTTATAGACAGTGATTATCGTGGTGAAATAATGGTTGCCATGTATAATCAATCAGATAAAGAAGTTGTTATAGAAGACAAAGAAAGAATAGCACAAATAGTTTTCACACCATATGTTATGCAAGAATTTAATGAAGTTGATAAGCTTAGTGATACAGTACGTGGAGATGGCGGATTTGGAAGCACAGGAAGATAAAAAACTAATATTTCTAATATATTTACAAGCATTTTTGCTTGGTATATCGTACGTATTAGCTATATTACAGGCTATAATAATATTATTATACATATTAATTAAAGGATACAAAGTAAGTCTTACAAAAAAACAAAAATATGGTGTATACTTTTTACTTTTAAATAGCATAATAGCACTATACTACAGAAATTTTTTAGGTATTTTAATTAATGCCTTGCTTATATTCTACTTTTTTGTATACAGTTTTTACTTAAATTTAACTAATAAAACAAGAGAAAACATTGAAAATATTGTGTTGTATACAAGTGTTTTTGTGAATATAGCACATATTATTTATTATCTTATTACAAAAGAAAGGGTTGGATACTTTAGTTATTTTAATCCTAACTACTACGGCTCATATCTTACATTTATAGCTATATTATCGCTAACTAAAACAAAAGAAAATATTAAATATTTTTTAATATTTTTAGTTAGTATGGCAACAATAGTTGCAACAGGATCAAGATTTTCACTTATAGCTATAATATTAGCGTTATTAGTTTACGTATTTTTAAATTTTAAAAAAATATATACAATAATTTTATCTACAGTAATATTAATGTATTCTATCGGAGTATATAAGGGGATATTTCCTTTTATAAGGACAGACAGTATATCACAATATCTAAAATTAAGAATGGATATTTGGTATATGGGAATTAAAGCTATTAAAACAAATGTTTTACTAGGACACGGGACAGCTTATTTTTACTATTTTACAAACAATGTTTATGCACACACACACAATATCTTAATTGAATTAATATTAAGCTATGGTTTGATAGGACTTTTAATTTTAATTATTTTATATCTTTACGACTTAAAATTAAATAGGACAAAAATAGTCATATTAACTTTGATAATGGTACACGGAATAGCAGATTATACAACATTGTGGTATCAAACACTTGTCGTATATATGATTGTTTTTACATCAAAGGAGGAGAAAAAAATAGATGGCTAAAAAAAGTATATATCTTGCAGGAGGTTGTTTTTGGGGAATGCAAGCATACTTTAGAAGGATAATAGGTATAAATGAAACGTGTGTAGGATATATTAATGGAGATACAGAAGTAACAGATTATTTAAAAATAAAGAATACAGGACATGCAGAAGCACTAAAAGTAGTATATGATGATGAGATGATAACGCTTGGAATAATTTTAACTCATTTTTTCAAGGTTATTAATCCGTTTACATTAAATAAACAAGGTAATGATGTTGGTACACAGTATAGAACAGGTATATACTATATTTATGATGAAGACATAAAAACTATTAACAGAATAATGGAATATGAGCAAAGTAAGTATAATAAAAAGATAGTAGTAGAAGTTTTTAAAATGAAAAATTTTGCACTAGCAGAAGAATATCATCAAGATTATCTTGAAAAAAATAAAGGGGGATATTGTCATATAGACATATCAGCTCCTATAAAACCGGTTGTTGATTCAAGTTTTTATATTAAAGATATATCAAAATTAAGTAGCTTTCAATATGAAGTTACTCAAAATAAGGCAACAGAAAAGCCTTTTAATAATGAGTACAATGATATGTTTGATAAGGGTATATATGTTGATATAACATCGGGAGAGCCTTTATTTTTATCAAATGAAAAATTTGAATCTGGTTGTGGTTGGCCTGCTTTTTCTGCACCAATAAACAACGATGTAATTAAATATGAAACAGATAAAAGTCATAACCTTATAAGAACAGAAGTAATAAGTAAAAATACAAACTCACATTTAGGGCATGTATTTGAAGAATTTAGTGGTACTAGATATTGTATAAATAGTGCATCACTTAAATTCATTCCTTATAATGAAATGAAAAAACAAGGTTACGCATATTATATGCAGTTTATAAGTTAGTTAAATTTATTGAAATAGTAGCCTACTTATGGTAATATTAAGTATATAATTTTAAAGGAGAATATTATGGGATTTTTTTCAAAGTTATTTTCAAAAAAAGAAGAACCAAAAGTTTTAAAAAGTATAATAAAAGCACCAATTAATGGTAGAGTATTACCAATATCAGAAGTACCTGATGAAACATTTGCAACAAAAATGTTAGGGGACGGAATAGGAATTGAACCAGTAGAATCTGGGACAATAGTTGCACCTGTTGACGGAGTTATAGGTCAATTATTTGAAACTGGACACGCATTCACAGTTGAAACAAAAGAAGGAGTAAATATATTAGTTCATTTTGGCTTAAATACTGTTGAATTAAAAGGACAAGGTTTTGAAATAATTGCAAAAGAAGGAGACAACGTTAAAGCTGGAGATCCTATTATTAAATATGATTTAGAATTTTTAAAAGCTAATTCACCGTCAGTTATAACACCGGTAGTTGTATTAGATTCAGAAGAATATAAATCAATAAAAACTTTTGAAAATCAAACAGTGCATGCAGGAAATGAAACGATAATTGAAATTGAATTATAATAAATGGCATGTGTAAACATGCCTTTTAAGTTACTTAGGAGAAATTGTGGCAATAGGTATTACAAAACTTGATATGACAAGTCGTAGAAATCTAATATTAAATGGTAGTGTTTTAAATACCCTATTACTACTTAGTATACCTACATTTATGATGGCTTTGGTACAGTCAATGGTTCCTTTTACTGACGGTCTTTTTCTAAATAGAACAATAGGGCCTGAAAGAACAAGTGCTATTACTTATGCAAAACCTGCAATTGATGTTATGCTTGGAATGTCGCAAGGTCTAGGTGTAGCAGCAATGGCTATGATAGGTCAAATGGTAGGAATAGGAGATACAAAAAAAGTAAAAAAAATATCACTTCAAATATTGATGTTTTCTATTTTTGTTGGAATTTTTTTAATACCTATTAGTATAGTTATAGCTAAATATATGTCAACTACAGTAGCAGATGTGATGAAATATGATGTATTTTTGTATATTAGTCTTTATTCTGTTGTTATACCTTTTCAATTTTTAGCTGCAATATTTAACTCAATAAAAAATGCAACAGGAAATCCTGAGTCACCTTTTTATAGAATGATAGTTTTATTAATATTAAAAATACTATTTAATACAATATTTTTGGTAGTATTAAAATTAGAAATAAAAGGAGCTGTAATTGCTTCGCTTTTTGCTTATGTTATAACAGCGATATGGATGTATTATGACCTATTTTTTAAAGATTATTTATATAAACTAGATATTTATGAATATAAATTCAATAAAGCTATAGTATATGAACTTATAAGGCTTGGAATACCTTCTATGCTTAGTTTTATGATGATAAATTTAGGTTTTCTATTAATCAATATGGAAATAGAACATTATGGTAGAACAGTTTTAGCAGGTCTTGGTATAGCAGGGTATATAAACAGTATTTGTTTTCAACTACCTGCATGTATAAGTACAGCAGTTACAACTATGGTTAGTATAAATATAGGTATAAAAAATATTAAAAGAGCAAAAGAAATATTTAAGGTAGGAATAATAATAAGTTTTGTAATTGCCTTTTTTACAATAATAATTGTACTACCTACAACACCAAAACTTACAGGAATGTTTACGTATAAAAAAGATGTATTAAATATAGCTAATGAATCTCTTAAATACTACACTTACTCTATAATTCCTTTTGGTGTAGCTATGATATGCCAAGCAGTATTTAACGCTATGGGTAAAAATATAGTGCCACTAATTATGGGCTTTTTAAGAGTGTGGTTATTTAGATATCTATTTATACTAGTAACTAAAGCTTATTTAGGATATTACTCAATATTTATAGGTAACTTATTCTCAAATACAATGGCAGCAATAGTGTTTTTAATACTAATAAAAAATATTAGATGGGAATCAGGTATGAAATATGGAAAAGAATAGTGTTTCATATTCAAATAAATTAAAAAAAGAGATATTAAATAAAAAAAATGAGAATAATAGTCAGCAAGAAATAATAGCAGAACTTTTTGGACTTTTTTTATCAAAGAATAGCTTTAGAAGTGATGGTATATACTTTAAAACAGAAATAAACTATATCGCAAGAAGAGTTTATGAAAATTTAAAATTAATACCTAATCTATTTTTTCAATTTAGTTATTCAAAACATAATAAACTTGGTATGCATAATGTCTTTATAATAAAAATTGAAGAAAAAAGTAATAATATAAATGTATACAGTAAGTTTATAAACGATCTATTCTATTTTAAAACCTATGGTATAACTAAAATGGAAGATAGAACTATAGCTTCTAGTATAATAAGGGGATATTTTTTATCTTGTGGATATATAAAAGACCCTAATAAAGGATATTCTATTGATTTTTTTGTTGATACAGAAGATGCAGCAACTTTCTTATACTTACTTTTAGGAAATATGGGTAAAAGAATATTCCAAACAGAAAAAAAGAATAAGAATATAGTATATATTAGAAATTGTGAGGATATACTTGATATAATAGTATTACTTGGTGGGGTAACTTCATTTTTTGAATATGAAGAAGTTACTATAAATAAAGAAATTTCATCTAAAATTAATAGAAATATTAATTACGAAATTGCAAATGAAACTAAAAAGCTAAAAACTTCATTTATGCAAATAGATATGATAAAAAAAATAGATGAAAAAATAGGGCTTTCTACACTTAGCTACCCACTACAAGAGCTTGCAAGAGCAAGGCTTGATAATGAAGATATGTCACTTGAAGAATTAGGTAATATATTAAATATTACAAAATCAGGTATACGTGGAAGATTTAGAAGAATTAAAGAAATATATGAGAATATTGGTGATTAATATGGATATGCAAGATTATAGATTAAAAAATAATAAGGCTACATATTTTAGAGTAAAAAAAGATATGCAGATAAGCTTTATTGAACCGTCCTTTTTATTTGAATTAATATATTTTTATAACACATATAAAGATGAGAAAATAAAAAAGAGTATAGAAAATACATTAA
>CAUVEB010000001.1:0-273366 GCA_963550915.1 uncultured Leptotrichiaceae bacterium | reverse complement strand
CAACTAACGTTGTAAAAGGAAACAACTCATCAACTTTAGGTAATAAAAATACAGTTGAAGGAAATGATTCAACAGGTGTTGGTTCAACTAACGTTGTAAAAGGAGATAACTCATCAGCTCTAGGTAATAAAAATACAGTTGAGAAAAAAGATTCAACAGCTTTAGGTAATGAAAATACGCTTAAAGAAGAAGGAACAACAGCTTTAGGTAAGAAAAATACACTAACTGGTAAAAACTCAACAGCTATAGGACAAGAAAACAATGTTACTGGTGAAAATGCATCAACATTAGGTATGAAAAATACAGTTGAAGGAAAAAATTCAGCAGTATTAGGTAATGAAAATGGTGTAAAAGGTGAAAATTCTGCTGCATTTGGTTACAAGAATATAGTTAATAAAAATAATTCAATGGGATTAGGTCAAAATAATACTGTAAATGGAGAAAATTCATCAGCACTTGGTCAATCAAATAATATAACTGGTAATAATTCATCTGCATTAGGACAAAATAATACGGTTCTTGGAAATAATTCATCTGCAATTGGAAACAATAACAATGTTGGTGGAAACAATAACTTTGCGTTTGGTAATGACATTACATTTAAAAATGGTGCAACAAATTCAGTTGGTTTAGGAAATGGTTCAACAGTAACAGAATCAAATGTAGTATCAGTTGGAAGTAAAGGACAAGAAAGAAGAATAACAAACGTTGCTGAAGGTATAAATGATACAGACGGTGTAAACGTTAAACAATTAAAAGATAGTATAAATGTTAATAATCAATTTCTAAATGCTGGTATAGCTCAATCAATGGCTATGGCAAATATACCACAAGTTGGAGCTAATAAGTTATTTAGTATTGGATTTGGTGCTGCATACTTTAACAAACAAGGTGGATTTGCATTAGGAATCAGTGGAACTGAAAAAACAAATACATTTATTTATAAGATAGCAGCAGGTATAGATACTAAGAAACAATTTTCAGTAGGTGCTGGATTTAACATTAACTTTGGTGCTAATAAATCAGTTGCATTAAAAGATCTTGTAAATGCTCCATTAGCAAGTAATTCTGATATCAAGGCAATAAAAGATGCTCTTGACAAATTACAAGCTGAAAATAAAGAACTTAGAAATGAAGTAGATGCTTTAAGAAATGTAAATACTAAAGAAAAATTATACATCATAGATCAATTTATAAACGATAAATTCAAGTTAACAAGCACTCAAATGACAAAATTACAAGCTATAGTTAATGAAATAAATGAAAAATATAGCGATAGAATTATTGATATTACAGGTCATACAGATACTAACCATAATGAAAAATATAATTTAAGTTTAGGTCTTAGAAGAGCAAATATGATAGCAGACTTAATGATTAAATTAGGACTTAAGAATCCACAAAATATTAGAAAAGTATCAAGTTATGGATTTAATAACATGGTAAACGGTGGATTATCAACAAATAGAAGAGTTGAAATTACAGTTAAATAATAAAAAATGAAGCTTTACAGAACATGTACCAACAAACTGGACATGAAATTTAAAATCAATAATTTAAGGAATTATATCTTATTTGATAAGGTGTAGTTCCTTTTAAATTTACTCTAACTTTATTGTAAAATTCTATATATTCTTTGATTGTTTTAATTGCTTCTTCTTTAGTTCTAAACTTATCTTTATTTAATTTGTTGTAATAACACTCTGATTTAAAAATACCCCAAAATGACTCTATAGGAGAGTTATCAGGACAATGTCCTGGTCTTGACATACTATGCGTAATATCTTTTGTTATATTTTTAAACATGTACGATGTATACTGAAAACCTCTATCACTTTGTAATATATCAACATCATTAATATTTATCTTTTTAAATGTTTTAATAACTAATTCATTATCGTTATGATCACCTATTTCATAGCTTATTATCATCTTTGAATTCATATCAATTATACCACTTATGTATAGTTTACCTTCTAAAGTATTTATTTCTGTAATATCAGTAGACCATTTTTGATTATCTTTAGTAGTGCTAAAATCTCTATTAAGTACATTATCTCTAAAATACTCATCACTTGATTTTTTAAATCTTTTCTTCTTAGCTCTTATTAAACAAACTATATCTTCTTCTACCATTATTCTTCTAATTTTCTTTTCATTATATTTTATCCCACATCTTTTAGCAACTTCTATTGTCATTCTTTTTCTACCATATGTAGACTTAACTTCTTGATCTATTGTTTTTATTAAATTTATTAATTCTATTTCTTCTTTATTAATCTCATTATTTCTATTTAAATACTCATAGTAAGAAGATCTATTTAATTCTAACACTTCACATAAATATTTAACACTATACTTATTTTTTAAAGTATCTACAGTTAAATATTTAGCATGTATTATTCTTTTTTTTCTAGAAAATCTAATATCTCTTCGTTTTTTTTTAGAATTTCTAATTCAGCTTTCAACATCTTATTTTCTTGTATTGATAATTCTTACAATATCTTATATTTATCTTCTTGTGAATAATCTAATGACTTCAATATTTTATCTTGATATTTAGAAACCCATGAGTATAGGTTAGAATACTTAACACCATACTTAACACAAGTTTCTTTGTAATTTTTTCCATTATCAATACATTCTCTAGCAATAGCCATTTTCTATTTCTAGCACCTACTTCTTTTAAACCATGTACACTATGTATTCTAAATCTATTGATATATCGATACAATACACTATCAGAAACGCCATATTTAATAGTAATATCTTTAAATCTCATACCTTTTTCTAGAAAATCCTTACACATAGAAACTCTTTCTTCTAGTGAGAATTTACTTTTTCTTCCCATAAAAAAATGTACCTCCAAACCATTTTCATTTTTTCTGTCCAGTTTGTTGGTACATGTTCTTACAGCTTCATTTTTTTTAAATTCTATTTATAATAAGTCCAATGATTATAAAAATATATGTTGCTAAAATTTTAAGACTAAACTCTTTTTTTATTAACATCCATATGATTGGAACAACAAAAAGTACAATACCAAGATAGAAATTAAAAGTTGCTAAGATTAAAAATAGAAAATATATTATTCCTAATCTTTGATCATCTCTTTTTTTGCTTGGTTTGTCTGAAAATAGTTCGCTATAATCCCCGCCAGAACAGCAAGAACATGTTTGATTTTCATTGCAATTTTCTTCCATAATTACACAACCTTTCATTTTTGTTTATAATAAATATACCACTAAAATAGTTCAAAATCTACTATAAATATAGTATAATTGTATTAATATATTAAATAAAAAAATAAGGTGGTAAAAAGTGCAAAAAAATGAGAACAGCAATGTTGTTGTACTAGGCAATTTTGACGGTGTACATCTAGGTCATAAGAAATTAATAAAAAGTGCAATTAATTACGCAAAAGATAATAATTTAAAAACTGTTATATATATTTTTAGAAATTTTCCATATAAAACAAAAAATATTACAAACTTAGAAGAAAAAATAGATATATTAAATTCACTTGGTGTTGATCAAATATACATTGATGAATTTGATAACGTTAAAAATTTAAGTGAAGAAGAATTTGTACAAAAAGTATTAAAAGATAAATTAAATGCTAGTATGGTTTTTTGTGGATTTAACTACACATATGCGTATAATAAGAGTGGAAATGCAAAAAGCTTATCACAGCTTATAAGCACAACTATAATAGATGCTGTAAAAGTAAATGATATAACAGTGTCAAGTACCTTAATTAGAAAATGTATTGAAATAGGATATATTGAACTTGCAAACATGTTTTTAGGGCATGAATATCATATTAGTGGTATAGTTGTAAAAGGTAAGCAAATAGGTAGAACAATTGGATTTCCGACTGCAAATATTATACCTTGTGGTAGTAAAATATATCCGCCATATGGAGTATATGGTACAAGAACAGTAATAGAAGATGATAATAAGATATATACTAGTATGATGAATTTAGGAGATAATCCTACTATTGATAGCAAGAATAGTGTTACTATTGAAACAAATATATTTGATTTTAATCGTGATATATATGATAAAAAAATAAAGGTAATACTTTATAGAAGACTTAGATGTGAAACAAAATTTAAATCGCTAGAAGAATTAAAAGAACAAATAAATCTGGATAAGTTAAATTGGAGTATACACAATGCTAAATATTAAACTTGATAATTTTGAAGGACCATTAGACTTATTACTTCATTTAGTTGAAATGAAAAAAATGGATATTAGAGAAATAACGATAAGTAATATTATAGATGAGTATCTTGAAATTATTAAAACACATGAAAAAAATAATTTTAAATTTAAGGTTGAATTTTTACAAATGGCTTCAGAATTGCTTGAAATAAAAGCATATTCAGTGCTTAGACGTGATAAAAATGAAGATAAAATTACAGACCTTGAAAAAAGAATTTTTGAGTATAAGATATACAAGCAACTTGCAGAAGAAATTGCCAAAACTGAAAATCAGTATTATGTTAGATATACAAGAAAATCAAATAATGTAAATAATGATGAAATAATACATGACATGTCTCTACTTAGTAAAGAAAATATACAGCTTTGTCTTAATAATATATTTAAGAAAATAAATAAAGTAGATGAATATATAATAAAAATAAATGTGGAAGAAGAGTATAGTGTCGAAATGGCAAAAGAACAAATAGAAACATTGCCATATAATATTACACATAGTTTTAGTTCACTTTTAAATGGTAAATTTAGCAAATCAAGAATAGTTGCTTTTTTTATGGCAATATTAGAGTTATATAAGAATGACAAAATAAATATCATAATAAAAGAAAATGACTTTTTTATTATTAAGGAGCATAAAAATGTTTAAGTCTAGCTTTATAGTTATGGGTATTAATACACTTAGTAGAATACTTGGTCTATTTCGTGAGATTTTAATTGCAAATATCTATGGATCAACTGGTCTTACTGATGCATACTTTGCAAGTACTAGAATATCAAACTTTTTTACTACTTTATTAGGTGAAGGTTCGCTTGGTACAGTCTTCATTCCTTTATATACAGAAAAAAAGGAAAAAGAAGGTATAGAAAGTGCAAATGAGTTTGTATATTCAATACTATCGCTAGTATTTAATTTTACAGTATGTATAGCACTTGTAACTATAATTTTTTCAAAGCCTATACTAAAGTATATTATAGGGTTTAAAGATGAATTTAGAATTGAAACAGCTAATATTTTATTAAAAATTATGGCATCGTATATAATATTTATTGCATTATCTGGTGTTGTTGCATCGTTTTTGAATAATTATAAGAAATTTTTTGTATCAACATCAACTAGTATAGTGTTTAACACAACAATAATCATAGGGACTCTAATCTCAAAAAGATCAGGTGGTATTTATGTAGTAGCTGTATCATTTTTACTATCAGGTGTTTTTCAACTACTAATACAAATACCAAGCTTTTTATTAATAATAAAAAAGATTAGGTATAGTATAGATTTTTCTGATGAATATGTTAAAAGTTTTTTTAAACTAATGCTACCAACATTAATAGGTATATTTGGATATCAAATTAACGAAATAGTTGATACTAATTTTGCAGCATCACTAAAAGTAGGAACTATAAGTGCTATAAATTATGCAAGTAGACTATATTTACTACCAGTTGGAATATTTGCAGTATCACTTTCTGTTGTGATTTTCCCGCAATTATCAAGTTCAGTTGTTAAAAATGATAAGAAAAATGAGCATTTACTATTTTCAAGGGGTCTTAATATGCTTAGCTTTTTAATTGTGCCGTCTATTGTTGGTCTTTTCTTTTATTCAAAGGAAATAGTATATCTTATATTCGGTCATGGTAAACTGGATTCAAATGGTGTTATGGTAACATCTGAAATACTAAAATGTTATGCAATAGGACTTATGTTTTTCTCAACAAATCATTTACTTACTAGAACGCATTATGTTCATAAAAATAGAAAAACACCTGTAATAGCATCGTTTATTGCAATAGTACTTAATATTACATTAGACTACTTATTATATAAAAGATATGCACATATTGGACTTACACTTGCAACTTCAATATCTGCAATGTTAAATTATTTAATATTGATAATATCTATAAAAATTAAATACATTGACTACAGTATAGTTAAATATATGATATTTATACTTAAGTCTATAGTAGCATCGGCTATATGTCTATTTATCTCAAGTTATATGAGTAATATAATACTAAAATTATTTGTATTCATGGTAACTTATCTATTACTGTGGTCATATGAGTTTTATAGTAAAAAATCAAAAGTATTTGACAATTAATGCGACTTGGTGTATCATGTATGTATAACAGAAAAACAGGAGGGAGTTTATGAAGAAAACTAGCTTATTTATTGCAGTATTACTTAGTTTGAATGCATTTTCTATAAATGCAATAAATAAAGAGAAATATAACAAGCAATTTGAAGAGCTTAATGAAATTAAGAAAAGTAAAGTTGTTGGTTCAGCATTAGGTGAATTTAAACACTTAACTAATAATTTTAGTTATAATTATGAAAAAGACGGTAAACATGTTTATAATAACACATTAAATTTTGGTATTTTTTCATACAATGTAACAAATGCAGAAGCTAATGTTGAACATAAAGTTGCTGTTTCTAAAAAAATTAATGACTTTTTCTATAATAAATGGGAACTTGAAAGAAAACAAGCTATGTTAGATTTTAATAAGAATAGTGATATAGTAAAAAAAGAATATTTTGATGCAATTGACCTATATTCATCATTACTTATTAAAAAGAATGAATATGACAATTCAAAGATTTTAGTTGAAAAATTAAAATCTGATATGAAAATATTAGAACAAAAACGTAAATTAGGTTTAGTATCAGAAGTAGAATACGAAAACTTCAATCTACAATTTTCAATAAAAAACAGTGAAATATCTTTACTTGAAGATGAATTAAATAATATAGTTGATCTATTAAAAGAAAAAGAAATATTAGTTGATTTAGACAATTTAGAAGAATTTGAAATAAAAGAGATTAAACTGGTAAATAATGAAAAAGAAAGAGTTGAACTTGAAAAAAGAGTTAGCGAGTTAAAGTATAATAAAGCTTTATCTGAAATGATATTACCAACTATTAGTGTAAATGCAAAATATAATATAACAACAAAGAGTTATGGTGTGGGATTAAATATAACAAAGACTTTTGATATAACAGGTCAAGATATTAAAGAATTAGAATATAACAAAAAAAATAATAAGAAGTTATATGAAAATAAACTAAAAAATATTGATAATCAATATAAGCAAGACACTGCAAAGTATAATGTATTGCTAAGTAAATATAAGCTTGCAATTGCAAAAGAAGAACTTGCAAAAAAAGAACTTGAAGTTGCAAATATAAAGCATAAAATTGGTAATTTAAAATATGAAGGATTACTTTCAAAAACTATAGATTATCATAATGCAAAAACTAATACAGTAAAGGCAAAATGTGAATTAGGAGCATTTATACTAAAAAAGGAGATATAGAATATGAAACTTAAGAAAAGAACTAAAATAATTTTATTAATAATTGTACTTGTTGCAATTGCATGGATATTCTTTAATAGAAGTACAAGTGCTGTTATTGCACCTTTAAACACACACACAGTAAAAAAAGATAATTTAGTATTATCATATAGTGCAAGTGGTACTGTTGAATCACAAAAAGAAATATCTGTATTTTCAGATACAACTGCACAAGTTGAAAGCGTTAATTATAGGGTAGGAGACGCAGTAAATAAAGGGGATAATTTATTATCTTTTAAAACAAGCTCTATTGAAGATGCAAAATTAAATTTAGAAAAAATACAATTACAAGTTAACAAAAATAAAAATGAATATGAAATAGCAAAAGCTCTATTCAATGTTGGAGGAGCATCTAAACATGAAATGGATAGTGCTAAATTAACACTTGATGCATCACTACTTGATTTAGCTATTGCTAAAAAAACAATAACTAATTTCAAGAAAAATATAAGCTCTCCTATATCTGGAGTTGTAACAGAAGTTAATGCAGACGTGAACTTTAAGGTTGATTCATCAAAACCACTATTTAAAATAGCAGATACTGAAAATCTACAAATTGGTATTAATGTTCCAAATATAAAAGCAAAGAAATTACAAGTAGGGCATGAAGTAACAGTAACATCTGACTCATTAAATAATGATGAAGTACTAAAGGGTAAAATTACAAAAATATCTAAAGTTGCATCTAAGACTGGTGATTTTTCTGAGACTACTACTAGAGTTATAGTTGAACTTGAAAACTATAGTACATTAAAACCAGGTATGACTACAAATGTTACTATAACATACAATAAGCTAGAAAATAAGATACTAGTACCATTTAACTTTATACAAACAGATGTTGAAAATAACACATCAGTTGTATATGTATTAAATAAAGATAATGTTGTTGAAAAAAGAAATGTAATTATAGGTGAAAATAATACATTTAGTTTTGAAATAACAAGTGGACTTAATGAAAATGAAAATATTATTGAAAATGTAAACAATATATATAAAGATGGAGATAAAATAAAATGATAGATATTAAAAATCTAACTAAAACATATAATATAGGTAAAATGTCTATTGAAATATTAAAAGGCATTGACCTTACAGTAAATGAAGGTGAATATGTTTCAATTATGGGTCCATCAGGAAGTGGAAAAAGTACATTTTTGAATATAATAGGTTGTCTTGATAGGCTAACAACAGGGACATATACACTAGATGGAAAAAATATCGAGAATTTAAATGATAATGAATTATCAGAAATTAGATGTAAAAAAGTAGGATTTGTATTCCAGTCATATAATTTATTACCTAAATTAAATGCAATTGAAAATGTTGAATTGCCTGCGAAGTATTTAGGAATGGATAGAAATAAAAGAAAAGAAAGAACAAAAGAGCTTTTGCGACTAGTTGGTTTAGATGATAGAATGCATCATTTGCCAAACGAATTATCAGGTGGTCAAAAGCAAAGAGTGGCTATTGCAAGAGCACTTATTAATGATCCTAAAATCATATTTGCAGATGAACCAACTGGAAATCTTGACAGTAAATCAACGGAAGAAATACTTGAAATATTTAAAAAGTTAAATGATAAGGGTGTAACTATACTTATGGTTACACACGAAGAAGATGTTGCAAAACACACAAAAAGAATTGTTAGACTAAGAGATGGTATAATACAAAGCGATAATCTTGTGCAAGATAGGGTGGGGATATAATATGGATTTACTTGAGATTATAAGATTATCATTTAGTAACTTAAAGAGCTTTAAATTCAGATCATTTTTAACGATGTTAGGTATAATAATGGGTATTGGTTCAGTTATATTAATATCATCAATAGGTGCTGGATTTGAGCAAAACATATTATCGGACATAAATAAAAATACTAAAGCTGCAGTTACTATAACAGTAGCAGATAAATATAGAAAAATTAAAAAATCAAAGAGCGACTTATTTACTGAAAATGAGATTGAGTTAATATCAAGACTACCATTTGTGAATATGGTAGCACCAGGAGAAATGTTTAATGGTCTTGTAGGTGAACAATTAATATATATGAGTGGTAAAACAAACAAGACATTTAGCATGGGAGCATCTGAACTAAGCTCAGGTAGACTATTTTTACCTGAAGAAATGAATAGCTCATCAAATGTACTGCTTATAGATAGATTATCAGCACAAACATTATTTCCAAATCAAAATCCTGTGGGTAAAACTATAAAATTAAACAGCTTTGAAAATGAATTTATAGGTGAATACACAATAATAGGTACATATAAATCAATAGATGAAAATATATCAAAATTATTCCCATACGGTATACAAGCAATGGCACCATTAGCTCATGTTGACGCATTAACTGGAAATAATAGCAAGCTGTATTCAGATGTATTACTAGTATTTAAAAATGAAAAGACATTAAAAACAGATATAGAAAAATTAAAGAACTATTTAAAAACTAAAAACACACAACATCCGGACTTTTATGACATAAAGCCGGTTAGCGACCAAATAGGACAAGTTTCATCTATATTAGGTAAAATAACATTAATGATATCTCTAATTGCATCCATATCGCTTATAGTGGGTGGTATAGGTGTAATGAATATAATGTTAGTTAGTGTAAATGAAAGAATAACAGAAATTGGACTAAGAAAAGCAATAGGTGCTAAAAATAAGGATATATTATTACAATTTCTTATTGAATCAATGATATTAACAGTAATAGGTGGTATTATTGGTGTAACATTTGGTTTCTTACTAGCAAATCTAATAGGCTTTGTAGTAAATATTAAACCTGTGCTTGAATTTAAAGCATTAATGACATCAGTAGTATTATCATCATCAATAGGGCTTATATTTGGAATATATCCAGCAAGACAAGCATCTAAGTTATCACCAATGGAAGCGTTAAGAAAAGAATAGTAAATATTAAATATAGATAATCCATACCAAATAGGTGTGGGTTATTTTTTTATACCAAAATATACAATTTTAAAAATAACATAAGATACATTATCGGACATATAAAAACTAGAAAAATAAAAGCATGATAAATTTGTAAACTTTTGTTATTGAAAATTAGTTCAGTTGGCACAAAACATACCGCGTTGAAAACTTGATAAAAATCGTCGTGTTTCTTGTATAAAACAAATAAATACAATGTACCAACAAAAAGTACAAAATAAAAAGTTTTCCACTTTTCAACAAAAAAATGTAAACCTTTTATAGATTTACATTTCATTTAATATCATACTTGGATTGACTACAATATGCTTTTTAGATAAATCTCTTCCATATTTTGCATGTAAATATGCACCATATATTGTTGCATCAATATTACTATAACCTTGTGCATAGTATGAACTTATCATTCCAAATAATAAATCCCCCATACCAGCATTTGCCATTTTACTATTACCTATATTTATAATATAATATTTATCCTTGTATGTTATGATAGTGTTTTTACCTTTTAATAATATTACCCCCTTAAATTTGCGTTTAAACGCATTTAAACACATAAAGGGGTATTCTAGTACCTCTTCTAGCTTAAATTTGCTTATACGTGCAAATTCTAGCGGATGAGGTGTTATTATTGTATTTTCAGATAGCATTTCTATTATTTCTTCGTTTTTTGATAACATATTAAGTGCATCAGCATCCAACACCATTTTTTTATCAATATTTTCTTTTATTATTGAAATGATCATGTCATCATCACCAAGTGCAGGACCTATTGCTAATACATCAGACTCTACTTCATTAATATCAGAAATGTTTATACATTCAGGATTAGAAATGAGGTTGGCATGTTTAGTGTTTGCGTCCGATAATAAAAATGTGTAACCACTTCCTGATTTTATACTTCCTGATACACTAAGTAATGCAGCTCCATTTTTAGCATATATGAGGTTTTTACCAAAATCCCCCTTATTTGAAAATACATTTCTTTCCTTTTTTATACTTTTAATATATTCTTCATCAACAAGGTATTTATTACTTACACTCTCATATATGCCTTGTGGTACTCCAATATCTGAAACAACACAAGGTATATCATTATATAGCATTTCTTGTTTATATGATGAAATCATTACAACAAAATCAGGGTTTATATGTGGTGTTGGCAGATCAACTGAAATAATTTTCTTGTATTTATCTTTATTTTTATTCACATTTTCAATTATTTTCATGTATTCATCGCTTATTTCACCACTAAGTCCAACTCCAAAGATGCTATCAATTAATATGTCGCATTCCTCAGTGTATGTTATAAATGGTATACCAATATTTTTTGCAATATTATAGTGTATACTATTATTTTTAGGGCATATAAGCTTAACATCTTTTCCCATTGTTTTAAGTAGTCTTGCAATACAAAGACCATCAGCACCATTATTACCTGGTCCAGAGACTACTATATACTTATTACATGAAGTATCAATTTTTTCAATAAATCCTCTTGCTGCATTTTCCATTAGTACCATTTCTGGTATATTATATTCATTAATAAGTAGTTCATCTATCTTTTTTGATTCCTTATTATCAGTTATTATAATCATAATTCATCAACTATTTTCTTTAAATATTCTTTTATTCTGTCTTTTAATTCATCATGTCTTAAACCAAATTCAACTGTTGCACAAAACATACCAAACTTATCACCAGTATCATATCTTTTTGCATCAAAATTATATGAATATAGATTATGACCAGCTTTTGTCATGTCAAGTATAGCATCTGTTAATTGAATTTCACCTGAATTACCTGGTTTAACATTACGAAGATAATCAAATATTTCTGGTTCTAGTATATATCTACCAAGAGCTGCATACTCACTTGGAGCTTTCTTTAAGCATGGTTTTTCAATGAAATTTTTAACTTTAAATGTTTTTTCATCAATTTTTTCTGAAGGATCTATAATACCGTATTTGCATACATCTTCTTTTGGAACTTTTTGAACGCCTAATATATTTCCTCCACCTAGCTCATTGTATTTATTAATAAGTTGTTTAGTAACAGGTTCAGTAGTTGTATACATAATATCATCACCAAGTAAAACTACGAATGGCTCATCACCAACAAAGCTCTCTGCTTTTGATATTGCGTGTC
Source organism: uncultured Leptotrichiaceae bacterium (assembly GCA_963550915.1). Taxonomy (GTDB): domain Bacteria; phylum Fusobacteriota; class Fusobacteriia; order Fusobacteriales; family Leptotrichiaceae; genus Caviibacter. The sequence goes on along the minus strand of CAUVEB010000001.1, from coordinate 260,667 downwards.
CTAATCCAAGAGGTTCTTTTTGTCTTACATAGTAAATATTTGTCATATTCGAGATATTTTGTACTACCTTTAGAAGGTCATTTTTACCTTTTTCTTTTAATATAGTTTCAAGTTCATATGAATAATCAAAATGATTTTCAATTGAATCTTTATTTCTACCGGTAACTATTAGTATCTCAGTTATACCAGATGCTACTAATTCTTCAACTAAATATTGTAGTGCAGGTTTATCTACAATAGCTAACATTTCTTTTGGTTGTGCTTTTGTTGCTGGTAACACCCTAGTACCAAGACCTGCTGCAGGTATAACAGCTTTTCTTATTTTCTTCATACAAGCTCCTAATCAAAAAACTTTGTTCTTTTAATATATATATTATTATTTTTTTTATCACAAACTTCAATTATACCAACATATTTATCATCGTAATATGCATTTAATTTCATATCTTTTGAATATAAATCTGAAGTTATAATACAAGTCATACCATTTTTTATTGCAAAATATTGCTTATAATCTAAAATAAATTTATCAAGATTTATTGCATCATCAACTTCCATAATTTCTACGTCTTCTGGCAATTTAAAATTGTCTATTTGAGTTCTTACTAATTTAGTCATAGTTGCATATGTTCCAAGCTTTAGAGCAATATCACGTACCAATGATCTAATATATGTACCAGAAGAAACTTTAGTTTCAAATGATACTTTATCACCTGTTATTTTTATGTTATTGATATAGTAAATATTTACTTGTCTATCAGGTATATCTACTTCAATATTTTTTCTAGCAAGTTCATACATTTTTAGACCGTTTAGTTTAATAGCTGAATACATAGGAGGTTTTTGCATTGAAGCTCCTATAAAACTTGATATAGCATCTATTATTTCTTTTTCTTTGTATATCTTTTTTTCTTCGTCAATATATACAACATTGCCTTCCAAGTCAAGTGTATCTGTTTGATAATATAGGCACATTTCTACCTGATATATTTTCTCTTTTTTCATGAGCATATCAGATAATTTAGTTGCATTATCACTCATTGCAATTACTAAGCCTTCTGCCATGGGGTCTAATGTTCCAGCATGTCCTATTTTAGAATAATTATATTTTTTTTGTATTTCCCTTATCTTCTTATATGAACTAATACCTTTTTCTTTATTTATTAGTATTATTTTATTATCCATGAAATGCCTTTCTAAAAAAGCTAGTATATCATGTTACTAGCTCTTCTTACTTACAATTAATGGTATAGTCATTATAAACGTTGTACCTTTTCCTATTTGTGATTTAATATTTATACTACCATTATGAAGAGTTATTATCTTCTTAACTATTGATAGTCCAAGTCCTGTTCCACCTGTTTGTTTTGTTCTTGACTCATCTATTCTATAAAATCTGTCAAATATTTTATCAAAATGTTTCTCATCAATACCTATTCCTTCATCTCTTATTGAAATTACAGCATTTTTCTTTTCTTTATCAAAGTATGATGTAATGTATATATTTGTATTGATTTGTGAATATTTAACACTATTTTCAAGTAATGCACGTATAGCTTGTAATAGTAAACTTTTATCTGCATATAAAGTGTATTTTTCATTTTTTTCAATGATAATATTATGCTCTCTTACAAAAAATAGTGAATCACTCGACAATTGATTTATAAATTCAGTTGAGTCAAAATTCTCCATTTTAATTTTTACAGTATTAGCATCTCCTCTTGCAAGAAATAGTAACTTATCAATAAGATTTTTCATATTGTTAGTTTCATTTACTATAAATTTAAGTGATTCTCTTGCAAGGTTCTTATCTTTCTCACCATGTCTTAGTGTTAACTCAGCATATCCTCTTATTATTGAAAGCGGTGTTCTAAGCTCATGTGAAACATCTGATATGAATTTAGATTGATTATCAAACGCAATATTTAATCTTTCTAACATACGATTTATAATTCCAATTAGATTATCAAGTTCATCGTTTGTATTTGTTGGAGTAATTCTAATACTTAGATCATCAGTTGATACTGAATTTGCTGTTTGTATTATACTGTTAATAGGTTTTAATATATTTTTACTTATTCTATTTGAAATAATAAGTATAATAACAAGACCTATTAAAGTGTATAGCGTTAGTATAAGTATTAGTGCTCTATAAGTAAAAATTTCATTAGTTTTTTCACTAAATATGTATATATCAAATAGATTTCCTCTAATGTCTCTACTCATTCTTATTACAGAATAAGTTGCATTTTTTGAATCAGATATATCGACGGGCATATTCTTATTTACATTTGTAATCTTTATTGACTTATTAAATGAATTAATTTCTTTTATCAAATCATTTTTGTCAATAAATTCACCTGAAAATGTATTAAGTGGTATAAAATCATATCCCTGTGCATTTCTTACTCTAACAATATATTTATATCCTACCTCACTATTATCAAATGGTTTTGAATAGTTTACTGTATGATTTTGAATTTTTGGATTAAAATCAAGTGTTATATTATTGTATTTATTTGAAAATGATTCTAATTTATCAAAGAATACATTTATTTCCTCAATTTTTCTTGAAAATGAAACTTTACTATTTTCATAATGTTGTACCTTTAGAAAATATATCACAAAGAATTCACAAAATATCATAAAAACTAAGAATAAAACAATGTATGATAATGACAGTTTATCTGCAAGTTTTAATTTGATTCTTTTAAAATTATTTGAAAACAAAGCCTACACCTCTTATAGTTTGTATTAATTTTCTATCGTGATTTTTATCAATTTTATCTCTTAAATATTTTATATATAGATCAAGTATAGTATCATTACCGATATACTCAAATCCCCATATTTCTTCTAAAATCTTATCACGTGATAAAGCAATTCCTTTGTTTTTGATTAGAAAGTCTAAAAGTTCAAATTCTCTTTTAGTTAGTACAATATTTACATTATTTCTAAATACTTCTCTTGCAACATAATCAATCTTTAGATCTTCAAATTCAAAAATTTCAGCTTCAGCCTCTACTTTTTGTACTCTTCTAAATAAAGCTCTTATTCTTGCAATAAGCTCTTCAATTGAAAAAGGTTTAGTTAGATAATCATCAGCACCATAATCAAAACCTACAACTTTATCGCTTATTTCATCTTTTGCTGTAAGTATTATTATTGGTATATCTGATTTTTCTCTAACTCTTTTACATACCTCTATACCACTCATTTTTGGCAACATAAGGTCAAGTAAAATTAAATCAAATTTTTGATATGTTGCTTTTGATAATCCGTCTCTTCCATCAAATGACACATCAACATCAAAATTTTCAAATTTTAATTCTGTTTCAAGTAATTTAGAAATTTTTACGTCGTCTTCAATGATTAATATTTTCTTTTTCATAATTCACCTACATATTTTGAGTATCTATATCTGTATCCGAGTAACCAACTGGTAATTTTACCCGTATTAAGTCCATTTCTTCCATTTCAATATCTGTTTTGATAACTGCAATTGTATTTGGATTTACAGTATCCGTATACTCATTATTTTTTAGATTTAAAAACTTATCTACCTTAAATTTAATTGGATCGTGATTTGGTCTTATAAGTTCAAGCTCAACTTCACTTGCAATTATCTTATTACGTATATATATTTTATAGCTGTTTTCTTCTAATTTTTCAAGTACATTTGCTACTAATTGATATGTTTGGCTATATGACACACTTGTGTTATAGTTTTGATCTTCTTCATTAGTTTTACCAAAGAAAAATCCTTTAGAATATAGTCTATGGCTTATTGTTTGAAGTTCATAAAGCCATTTTTCATCAAATTTATAGTTTCCAGTATAAAACTTGTCTATTGCTTCTCTATATTGTTTTGTAACTATTGAGTTATAGTATATACTCTTCATTCTACCTTCAATTTTTAGTGAATCAACACCTGATTTTATAATTTCATCGATAAATTCAATTGTACATAGATCTTTAGCATTAAATATATATGTACCATTTAAATCTTCAATTATATCGTGTGCTCCAGCACTTTCATGGTCTTGTGCAACCACCTTATAATTCCATCTGCAATCTTGTGCACATACTCCACGATTTGCATCTCTATTTGTAAAATAGTTACTTAATAGACATCTACCAGAATATGCCATACACATAGCTCCATGTATAAATACTTCAATTTCAATATCAGGTACTTTTTCTTTGATTTCCTTTATTTCTTTTAAAGTCATTTCCCTTGCAAGTATTACTCTTGTAGCTCCTAAATCACGCCACGCTTTTACAGTTGCCCAGTTAATACTGTTTGCTTGTGTACTTATATGTATATCAATATTTGGTGCATTTTCTTTAACTGTATGAAATACTCCTAAATCTGATACTATAACTCCATCAACCTTAATACTATCAAGATATTTAATAAATCTAGGCATATAGTTTATATCTTGATTATGTGCAAATATATTTAAAGTTACATATATTTTCTTACCTAAATTATGTGCATAATTAACTGCTTCTAATAATTCTTTATCTCTAAAGTTTGCAGACATACCTCTTAAATTAAAAGCTCCACCACCAATATAGCAAGCATCAGCTCCAAAGTGTATAGCCTCTTTTAATTTTTCCATATTACCTGCTGGAGATAAAAGTTCTACTTTTTTCAATTTTCCCCTCCTGCTGGATTAAACCCTCTTATTTCGTTTATATTAACAAACTTTTGACAAGTAAGTCTAAATCCTAATTTTACAGTTCCTGTTGAACCGTTTCTGTGTTTTCCTATTATAACATCTGTTACCACTTCTTCAACTTGTTCTTTTTGTGAATCTCTTGATAAGAACATAACAAGGTCAGCATCTTGCTCTATTGCACCAGATTCTCTTAAATCCGATAACATAGGTGTCTTTTCTGATCTATTTTCAACAGAACGTGATAATTGTGATAATGTTAATATTGGAACATGTAATTCTTTTGCTAATATTTTAAGTCCCCTTGATATTTCAGATACTTGTTGTTCTCTAACTTTTGCAGCATCTGCAGTAGGACTTATCAATTGTAGATAGTCAATTACTACAAAATCTAATCCTTCTGATGTTTTTAATTTTCTACAAATATTTTTTATATCAAGTATATTTACAGCCGGAACATCAGAGATGTATAGACTGTATTTTGACATACGAGTTATTGTATTATTCAAATCTAAAACTTCAGATTCAGTTAATTTATTATGTCTAATCTTATTTAATGATATACCTGATTCAATTGATAATAATCTGTCGTATAGTTGTTCATTGCCCATTTCAAGTGAGAATATAAGGACTTTTTTATTCTTTTTAGCAGCATTAAGTGCTAAATTAAGTGCAAATGCTGTTTTACCAACTGCTGGTCTTGCAGCTAATATTAAAAGATCAGAGTTATGAAATCCTCCAGTAATTCTGTCGTAGTCAGCATATCCAGAAGGTATACCTATATGCTCATTTACATTATGTTCACTTTGTTCTAATATCTTTTTTATTCTATCTGTTCCAAGTTGTTTTAAGTCTACTACATCACTTGTATTATTATCAGATGTAAGTTTAATTATTTTTGACTGTGCAATATCTAATATATCTTTGTAATTATAGTAATCTCTTTTCGTTTGATCTGTTATATCTTGACAAGCAACAACAAGTTTTCTTTTTACAGACTTATCTTTTACTATATCTGCAAATCTTTCAATACTAGTTTCAAGTGGAGCTCTATTAAATAGATCATCTAGTCTTTGTCTACCACCAATTAAGTCATATACTTGCATTTTCTTTAATTCTTCTTCAAGTACTACTATATTAATGCTACCTGTTTTATTATATATTGAGTACATGGCTGAATATATCTTTTCATTATGCTTATTATTAAAATCATCAAAATTAATAATTCTACTGATTTCACCCATAAGGTTACCATCACAAAGTAACATACCTAATAAACATTCTTCTGCTTCAATATTTTCAATATTATCTTGCATATTATAATCCTCTCACGTCAATTTTTATATATGTTTTTACTTCACTATGTAATTTTATTTCAATATTATGCATTCCAAGTGATTTTATACGTGAATCTCCTGATATTTTTTTCTTGTCAATTGAAATACTAAGTTGTTTTAATATTTCATCTGATATTTCTTTAGCACCTATTGAACCGAAAACTTTACCATTAGCTCCAGCTTTTACATTTAAGATTATTGTTTTATCTTTAATATTTTCAGCTAATTTTTTTGCTGTTTCTATCTCTTTTTCAAGATTTTTTACAGCTCTATCATTTTTGTTTTTAAGTTTATTAAGGTTTTCAGTAGTTGCAGGAACTGCCTTTTTTTGTGGATATAAAAAGTTATTTGCATAACCATCTTTTACTTCAATAATTTCATCTTTTTTACCTACACCTCTTATAGTATCTAATAGTATAACTTTTACTTTCATATCTCCTCCTTAAATTTGTTTAGCATCAAATAAATTTACTACTTCACCATAAAAATCATCGTTTTTATTATCCATTTTATCTTCATCGTCAATTACAACAAGACTATATCTTCTATTATATAACATATATATTTCTTCTTCAATTATTCTAATGTGTTCCTCGTTTTTTAAAATTGAGTTTGTGTATTCCTTATTTGAAGTTTTAACTATATATACACTATCATTTTCAAATTTAACAAATCTGTATTCACATAGAACATTGTTATAAAATCTGTGTCCTTGTTCGATTAAGTAATTAAGTAGTTTTTCATAATTAAATATTAATTCAACATTATCAATATTTTCTTTTTTACTAACATTTATACTCTTTTGTTTTGTATTTTCATATTTAACATCAAAAAGTTCATATATTAAAACATAAGCTAATATTCTTTTGTCATCTTCATATTTAAACTCATTTATATTCTTATAAATTAAACCTATATTATTTATTTTTTTATCTATATTAGGTTCATTTGTTTTTAAATAATCACAAAAATCTTTAAAGAAAACATCAATTTGAAAACCATTTTTATATAATTCATCAACGAATTTAAAGGCTTCATACTTGTCATTATTATTTAAAATATCATAAAAATTCTTATGATAAATTTCAGGAATAACACCAAGTGCTAGCTGAGTTTTATTGATATCAATATTCTCAGAACTATATGTTGATATTAATTTTTCAAGTATTGAAAGACTGTCTCTTGCACTACCTTGTGATTTAATATATATAAGTTCTAGACTATCATCATCTATTGTAATGTTTTCATTTAATACACAAGCTCTTAACATATCAAATATTTCAGATTTTGTTAAAACTTTAAAATCATATGAACCACATCTTGAAATTATTGTATCAGGTATCTTATCAATTTCAGTAGTTGCAAGTATGAATATTACATGTTCAGGTGGCTCTTCTAAAGTTTTTAAGAGTGCGTTAAACGCCTCTTTAGTAAGCATATGTACTTCATCAATAATATATACTTTTTTTCTACATTTAACAGGTTGATATTGTATATTTTCTTTTAATTGTCTAATTTCAAGTATACCTCTATTTGATGCAGCATCAATTTCAATTACATCAAATGAAGAACCATTAGTAATTTCAATACAATTCTCACATTTCATACAAGCTCTATCACTTATACCGTTAGTCATACAATTAACGCATTTTGATATAAGTCTTGCTATTGTTGTCTTTCCTACTCCACGTGGTCCATTAAATAAATATGCATGAGAAAGTTTGTTTTCTTTTAAGGCATTTGTTATTGCCCTTTTTATATGTTCTTGTCCAAAAACTGTATCAAAACTTTCTGGTCTATATTTACGATATAAAGTTAAGTTCATTTTTTCCCCTAAATTTTAAAAATTTTCTTTGCTAATCTTTGTATAAAATTATATTTTTCAACTTTTTCATTATCTTCATAACTAAAAAATTTATCTAATTTTTCTATATATTTATCAAATACTTTATCTTTATCTTCTATCATCTTTTTAGGTATTTCATTAATTGGTAGTTTAATATCAGAAAAATAATCAATTCTTAGGTAATTTTCTTCTTCTAATATATTTTTTAATATCATATCATTTGCTATAACTGATGTTTGTAAAAATAGACTTGGAAGTGTAAGCCCCCAACCAACTATACCCCAGTTATTATCTGATTTATTTAAAAAAGGTATACTTTTAAGTGGTAATATCTCTTTTTTTTCTATATTTTTACCATTTCCTATTGATAATATTTTAATTTCTGATATTTTTTTATTAAAACTATCCTTTGAAATTGCATCACTAAATGCAATTAATGCTGGATTATTTGCCCATATACAACCATCTGAATAATATGTATCATTTAGCTTAAAAGGATCAAAGTAGCAAGGAGCACTGCTTGAGCTTATTACTGCATCAATTAAACTTATATCATTTTGCTCCCATGATTTAATAATTACAGGTACAGCTCTTGTAACATCTGTGCTTGTAATCATTAAATTAGTTTTTAAATCAAAAAAATCCTTGTTCATATATTTCTTACTTATAAGCTTTAAAAGATATTCATTTGAAAACATACTACCTATAATACCATTATTTGGAAAAGCTCTTTTCTTGAAAATATTTTTACTTTCTTTTTCATATATTTCAAATATTTCTTCTGTATCAAGTCCAAGTCCAAGTCCACCTGCAATTATTGCACCAGTACTTGTTCCTACTATTAAATCGAAGTATTCATAAGCCTTTATATTATACTTCTCTTCAATTCTTTTTATCATATATGATGTAAAATATCCTCTAGCACCACCACCATCAAGACATAGTATTTTAAACATAATTTTCTCCTATAGTACTAATTCTAGACATTCGCTCGGTATATTAGTAATATCGCAGTTTTTCTTTACGTATGGATTGTATAAAGTGCTGTAAATCTTAGTGTTTTCATCATATTCTAGAAAGTCTCCCACATTTACTACATCTACACCATTTATCTTATCTACAACCTTGTATATTTCTCCATATATTTGTTCTAATTTTTGAAAATCAAATATTTCTATTGAGTTTATTTTATTGTTTTTTACTTGTTTTAATACTTCTTTAGGTGTAATATAGTATATATTTGATTTGTAACCAGCAACATTTATACCAAAGATTTCATAGTCTTCATCATAAAAGTTATAGTTAATCTCTGAAAGTAAAATATCAAATAGTGTTTCATTATATAAACTCTCTTTTTCAGCAAATACATTGTAGTCCATATCTTTAACTTTTATATTATTTCTTTTTATATATTCGCTAATTGCTTTTGTGTATCCAGTTGATCCAAAATTGTGAAAATAGCAATTTGTATTATCTGCTAGATAGTAATACCAAAAATCTAAATATGTTAATATCTCTTCATCAATATATCCAAAATATTTTTGCATCGCACTATTACTATCATTTAAATAGTCATTTTTTGCTTCAAAATATTCCTTTTCATTAACTCCTAGTAATATTGCAATTCTATCAAGTTCTTCAAAATTATTATTCACTTTTTCACCTATTATCCTTCATTTGTATTCTTTATATCATTAAATTTTCCTTTTAATTCACTATATATTTCATCTATCTTATCAAAATATGAATAGTCGTTTTTTATTTTAGAAATGGCATATATAGTCTGATATATTAGTATAAGAAGTCCGTCATATGAACTTGCACCAATATTTTCATATTTTCTAATAAATGCAGTTTTTACTGGAAATTCAACTAAGTCCATAACTGTATCTGCAAATGGTACTTCATCTTCAACTAACATTAAATAGTCCTCTTGGTACTGATTACCTAGCTCAGTTGTATTTATTATCAAGTTTACTCTATCAATATTTCCTATTTCTACTTTTTTGATTCTAATGTCCCCTGCTCTTAATCTATCTATTTTTTCTTCTGTAATAGATGCAATATATACCTTAGGGTTATAATTATTTTTTATTGCCTCATATACTATATTTGATGTATATGAACTTCCAAGAAGTAGTACGCTTTTATCATTTAAATCAAAGTTTTTATTAGAAAATAGCTTTTCTATACCTTTATATAGGCTATTATCAAAAATTAAATTATTATCATCCTTAATTAAAAGGTCTATACCATTATTATTTTTGTATTCAGTATTATATTTATTTTTTAAATATGTTCTATAGCTAGTTCCAAAAAGTATGGCATTATAAGTTTCTGAATTAATAAACTCATCTAAACTAGAATATGAGATTTCAAGTAATTTATAATCAATATTTAATATATCAAAGATGTATTTTTGCATATTAAAACTTGTATCAACGTCTAAAATATATATCATAAATTATCTTCTCCTTTCAGTAGCTTTAGCTCATTATCATCAAGTAATTTATATTCACCTAATTTTAAGTTTTCATCAAGATATAGATTATTCATCATTACTCTTTTAAGATAAACAACTTCATTTCCAACTGCTAAAAACATCTTTTTAACCTGGTGAAATTTACCTTCTGTTATACTAAGATAACATGAGTTTTCGGAAATTTTTGAAATTTTTGCATCATCTTTTGTAATATATCCTCCTATATCAACTCCACAAACTATCTTATTTATCTGACTATCATCAATAGTATTTTTTGTTTCTACATAATATTTTTTTGTTACATGTTTTTTAGGACTTAGTAGTTTATGTGTTAAATCACCATCATTTGTTAAAATAAGTAATCCTTCTGTATCAATATCAAGTCTACCTACAGGAAACACATTATATGTTGAATAATTACCGTTTAATAGATCAATAACTGTCTTTTGTCTATTATCATCAGTTGCACTTAAATATCCTTTAGGCTTATTTAACATTATATATACATATGGTGCATATTTTATAGTTTTATCCTTTATTTTAACTTCGTCAACATTTTCATTTATTTTGTAATTAACATCTTTAATTATACTATTATTTACAGTAACTATCCCAGATTTTATAATGGCTCTAACATTACTTCTACTTGCGACTCCTGAGTTAGCTAAAAATTTATCTAGTCTCATTTTTTTACCTTTCTAACTATTGTAAATTATACCATATTTCTAGTAATAAAAAAAGAAGTAGCAAATAGGTTTTTAACCTAAATGCCACTTATTTTATATTTCATAAGTTCCTGTTTCACCATTTTTACTTTTCTCAATTAAGAACATAAATAACTTCTTAAATTCTTTACTTGTATTTGTATCAAAGTCAATTTCAATACCGTCTAAAGAATTTTGTCTAATAACTTCTCTTGTTATTACTGTTTTCTTTTCTCTAAATTCTTTACCATTAGGTGTTAATGAAATACTTACACCTGTTTCAGTTTTTTTGTCAAAATCCATTGAAATTATTTTATTTTTCTTAACAATTATACTCATATTAATTTCTACACCTTTACTATTTGAAATTACAGCGTATCTTCCATCTTGTAAAGTTGCACTAAAAACAAAAGAACTTACTAATAATATTGTCATCATTATTAATTTTTTCATGAGAAGTCCTCCTCCTTTTACACATTTATGGTATCACATGATGAATTATTTTTCAAGTATTTGCCTAATTACATAAGACGCCATTAATATACCTGCAACAGAAACAGTAAAATTTGCACTGCCAAGCTCTGCTGTATTAGCATTTTTTATTGTATGCTCTGTAGAATATACAACATCAAGGTTTAGCATATTAATCTTTTTAAGCTCTCTTCTAATTAATCTTGCAATAGGACAAACACTCGTGTTTTTAATTTTATCAATTTTAATTTTTTCAGGCATTAATCTATTTGCCATACCCATTGATGATATTATTTTTATCTTATTACTAAGACAATAAGTTATAAGGGATAATTTTGCACTAGTGTCATCAATTGCGTCAATAACATAGTCATAAGTCGCTAAATTAAAACTGTCAATATTTTCTTTTTCTAGTTTTATTATATTGATATTAACTATACACTCAGGATTTATGTCTTCTATTCTGCTTTTTAGCACCTCTGCCTTATATTTCCCAATAGTTTTTACATTAGAATGTATTTGTCTATTAATATTTGTTATTGATATAGTGTCAAAGTCTACTAAAGTTATTTCACCAATAAATGATCTTGCTAGTGTCTCAACAGCATATGAACCTACACCACCAAGTCCAAATACTATACATCTGGATTTTTTTAGCTTTGTTATACCAGTTTCTTTTACAAGAAGCTCTAATCTTTGATATGGTTTTTCTTGCATTTTATTCACCTGATTTTAATGCTTCTAGCATATTAATTTTTTTAATTTTAATTGATAGAAGAATTATTACTATAGATATAACAAGGATTATTAGTAAGCTTGTATACACAAATGGCTTATAATCAAGGTCAATTACAAAACTAAGTGGTGATACTTTAAACTGATCTGCTATAAATAGTTGTAATCTTCTTCCTAAAAATAGTCCAAGTCCAATTGATGATATTGTTAGTAATACTATCTCTCTAAATATATACATTCTAAGCTCAAACCAATTATATCCAAGTACTTTTAGTGTGCTTAATTCTCTTTTTCTCTCAAGTATATTAATGTTTCCTAAATTATAGCTTACAACTACTGCTAAGCTAAGTCCTAATGCTAGCATTAATGTTATAACAAAGTTAAGGCTTACAATTTGTTTTTCAAACATTTCTTTTGAATCTTTTTCGCTTATAATATTATATACTATCTCTTTATCATATAATCTTGTAATATCATTGTAGCCATCTTTAAATTTAACTATTACAGCATTTGCTTGTTTTGTTTTATCTTTTATGTATATATATTGTGAAATATAGTTTTCAAATACATTATCAACCTTAAATGTAAGTATGTTATTATAGCTATCATATACATCAATACTATTTCCTGCAACAAGTTTAAGAATCTGTGCTGTCTTAGTAGATATTGTTGCGTTATTTGTAGAATTAAAATTGAATAATTCTTTTTTATTATCTATTAAATATATTAGCTCATTTGTATATTCTAATTTATCGTATTTTACTTTTACTATATCAACATTTATTCTATTTGTTGTAGCAAATTCTGATATTTTATTAATATATTCTTCTTTTTGTGTATCAGTAACATTATAGTTAAAATACACTGTAGCATCAAATTTTCGAACTTTTGTATACTGATATTTTGTAATATTTTTAATTGAATCATCTAAAGATATACCTAGGTATATAAGGGCTGTACAACCACCAATACCTATTATTGTCATAATAAGTCTACCTTTATATTTAAAAATATTTCTAAGTAGTATCTTAGCTGAAAATTTAAGTTTTTGCCATAATCTTGATTTCTCAATTAAAATTCTTTTTGCTATATTTGTTTCTTTACCAATAAGGAGTGATACTATATTCTCTTTTATTTCTTTACTTACAACTATAATTATAGTAAATGTTATAGTAAGTACAAATATTAAGAATATGATAATAGTATATTTTGGAATAAATACTATGTTTAACTCCTTAAAAATAGGTATAAAGTCTGTAACAAAAGGTGGATATATAATCTTAGGAAGTAAATAAGTACCTACTAATGATCCAAGTATTATACCAATAATTGTAGGTATAAGTGCATAAATTAAAAATTTAGCATATATCTTAGTTTTTCCATATCCAAGAAATCTATATAAACCAATTGATTTTCTTTGCTCATATGTAAATCTTATCATAGTTGTAGTAACAACAAAAAGTACTATTATGAAAAAGCAAAGTGGGAAAATTATACTCATAATTTTCATTGACTGAGTATTGTTATATAATACTGAAAATGAAAAATTATCAAACCTTGAACCAACACTATAAATTGGAGCAACTAAAAATTCAATCTTATTTTCTAAATCAAGTTTTTTAGTATTAAGTTCGGTTCTTGCATCAATTAATTTTGTGCTACCATCTTCAATTTTCTTTTTAGCATCTTCAATTTGTTTATATGCATTTTTAAATTTCTTTTGATTATCATTATATGTTCTATAATAATTTTCTTCTTCTAGTTTTAACTTTTCTGAATTTTTAAGTAAAAAATCTTCGTTTTCTTTTAATTCTTTAAGTCCGTTTTCTACTTTTATTTTATTCTCTTCTAATTCTTTTTTCTTATTTATTACATCTTCTAATTTTTCTTTTTCACTTTTTAATTTTAAGTAACCTTCTTTTATTTTTTCCTTATATTCATCTATTTTACTTTGAGGAAGAAAAACACTAGGTTTTAAATCATTAACTTTTTTAGCTTTTTCGTCTATTTTTTTTTCTTCTTCTCTTATTTTTTCAAGTCCTGATAAAACTTTAGTATAGTTTTTATTTATTTCATCAAGTCCTGTGTTAATAAGTGTTAAATTATTTTCTAATTCTAATTTTTTGTCACTTATTAATTTTAGATTTTCATTAATTTTTGTTTTGTTCTCTAAAAATACTTTTGGTGCATTATCAAATTCTTTTTTTCTATTATTTAGTTTTTCTAACTCTTTAATAAGTTCTTCTTTTTTTGTCTTTAAATCCATTATTGATGTAACAATTTTATCAAGATTCTCTGATATTGCATGTAGACCGTCATTTATTTCATTTTGTATTTCTACTTTTCTATCACTTGGTCTATTATGTAGTAATGTTTTTATTTCATTTTTGCTTTTTTCAATATATTCTATATATCCCTTATCAAAAGTCATATATTTATCTGAGCCTTTTAGTCTAATAAGTGCTACATTGTTACTAGCACTTAAATTATTTACCAAAAAAGCTCTTTTTATTTTTATTCCACTTTTAGTTATCTCATTTTGTAAATAACTAATATCAAAATCAGTTCCTATTACTTTATAGTTTGGTAATAATTTTTGTGTTTTTGTATTTACAAGCGATAATGCGTCGTTTCCACTTATCTTATCTGAATTAATTAGTAATGTCTTTGTATCAGAATTTAATTCTTCAGTATAAAATGTAATGCTTTTAATTTCATCGTATGAAGACAGTATTTTCTTATCTTCATCAGTAAAACCAAAAGCATTATCAACTCTAATATCATATAAATTATATTTTTTTGAAATAGTATCTGCAGTGTTATTCATGACATCAACAGTTGTATTCATACCTACATATGTCAGTGCACCTAAAAAAACGATTAACATAATTGTTAAAAATCTACTTTTTGAATTTAATATTTCTTTATAAATATCTTTTACTGATGCACTCATAATTACCACTCTATTTCTTCAATTGGTATTTTTTCATCGTTTATGTACTCGTTTCTAACTTTAGCATCTGCAATCTCTATAACTCTGTCTGCCATTTTTGAGATTGCTTTATTGTGAGTAATAATAATAACTGTTGTATTTGTTGTCTTACATATATCATATAGTAACTTTAATACTAATTTACCAGTTTTGTAATCTAAAGCTCCTGTTGGCTCATCACAAAGTAGTAATTTTGGTTTTTTAGCAATGGCTCTTGCAATAGCAACTCTTTGTTGTTCTCCTCCTGATAATTCTTGAGGGAAATTATTAAATTTATTATTTAGACCGACTAGTTCAAGAGCAATTTTTGCATTCATACTATCTTTTACTAATTCGCTTGAAAGTTCAACATTTTCAATGGCAGTTAAGTTGGGTATTAGATTATAGAACTGAAAAACGAAGCCTACATCAAGTCTTCTATACTTTGTAAGCTCTTTTTCACTTAGTTTTGAAATATCTATATCATCAACCATTATAGTACCACTACTAAGAGTATCTATACCACCTAATATATTCAGTAAGGTACTTTTACCAGCTCCAGATTGTCCTAAAACTACTACAAACTCACCTGTATTAATCTTAAAATTTATATTATCATTTGCAATAACATTTCCATAATTTTTGCAAACATTAATTGCTTCTATACTCATTATTTTAAACTTCCATTCAATTCATTTAATACATCTATAACTACTTCTAATCTTTCTGAAAATATTTTTTTTGCTTCTTTTTTTACAATTTCTTTATCAATTTTTACTAAAACAAAATATGTATTTGAGCTATCTGAAACCCATTCACCATTTATTTCATATTTTTTCTCTTTAATAAGTTCTTCTGCAATATTATTAGCAAACTTTGCAAAAGTTATTTCATTAAAACCTGGACCTATTAAATTAGCTCTACTTAAATAATGTGTTAATTCACTATATGCATAGTCATAAATTAATTTTTTAAGTCCTGAAGTTGCATCTTCTAATGCTACATTTGCATAATCAAGCATTTCTATATTTACTTCTTTTGATATTACAGTAATATCTTTTTCTTTATCGTATTTACCTTCAATTTTATTTAATATATTAGAACCAACAGCCCACTTATCAAATACTGTAGCATTTGGTCTTGAAATTGTTCTATAACTGTAACTATTAAGTACAGCAACTATCAAGGATAGTAATAAATATTTTCTCATATATACCCCCATTATTTACTAAGATTATCAATAAAAACATTTTTTATCTTAAGATCATTATTTTTTAATATGTTATATATAGTTTGTACATAATCTTCTAAACCGTTTTTTGTTTCTGATACTATAGTAATATTTGCATTTTTTCTATATTCTGTTATGAAGTCTAATATAGTATATTCTCTTTCTATTATACTAAATAGGCTATCACTAATATTTAATATTAATTTATTTGTATCTCTTATTTTTTCTTTAAGTTCTGATAAAAGAACATTTTTTTCTAAATTAAATATTTCATATTCTCTTATATTAAGTATATCATATATTTTTGAATTGTCCATTTTATGAGTACTTATTATTATTTCAAGTGCAACATCTTTGTGATCTCTAATACGCACTTCATGGTGTATTCTACATCTTGCTTCGTAGTTTTCACTTGCACCAACTAATACTAATGGATCATCTTCATATGCAGGTTCACCATTTATTAATCTTTGACTTGCATACCCTGCTTTACCACATACTGTACATATAGCTGATAATTTATTAACTTCATCAGCCATAGCCATAAGTTCAGGAAGTGGCATAAATGGTTTTGCTCTAAAATCAAGATCAAGACCTGCAACTATAATTCTTTTTCCTAAATCTACATATTTTTTACAAAAATCAACTATTTTAGGCTCAAAAAATTGTATTTCATCAATACCAATAACTCTTGCATCAACATTATCTAACATTATTTTTTCCATTTGTTCAACAGTTTGAACTGAATGAGCCTCAACATTATTTTTATTATGTGAATATACCTTATTCTCACCATATCTATTATCAATTGAAGGACTAAAAACTACAATTTTTTGTTTTGCATATTTTGCTCTTCTGATTCTTCTTATAAGCTCTTCACTTTTTCCTGAAAACATACTTCCAGTGATAACTTCTAATCTTCCAATAGGATTTACCAACTTTTTTACCTCCAATTTAAATTTTACATCTACATTATTATATTAAATTTAATCTTATTTTTCAAATATTTATTTTAACTCAAATCCTTTTGCATCATACCAGATAAATCCGTTTGCTTTACAGTATTCATCAATCTTTTCAGAAAGTGATCTATTTGAACCATATTCAAGTAAATATACTGATAATCCGCTATTATTAACTTTTTCAAGATAATTTAAAAAATATATATGATCTGTTTCATTTTGTAATCCATATTTTTTATCTTTAAAATCTATGCTTGTAAATACTGTTTCCTGATTTACTGCATCAAATAATTCATTTGCTATTTCTTCATCTATGCACCTATTAACAAAATAGTCGCCACCATTTATTATTATTTGTACATTATATTTTTTAAGCCCTCTTAATATGCTACATAATCCATAATATATGCTATGTTTTTTATACTGATAATATACATCTGTATTATCAACAAAAAAACCGTCAAATCCCATATCAACATACTTTTTTGCTAGAATGTTTACAACATATTTTTGCCATTTTTCACTTGATACATCAACCCAACGTTCATTTGGCCAATCATCATATATTTTAAGTAAAATATCACTAAAATTAGAATAATATGGTCTATAATTTTCAATAGTACCTATGTTTAAATATGCATAAACTGTTTTACCTTGTTTTTTAAGTGTTCTTATTTGTTTTTCACTAAACTCAGTAGGCTCTATTACTACTGTCTTATAATCATTTAGTCTACTTATTTGTTTAGAATTTAAACCTAAAAATACACCATAAGGTCTTTCATTTTTTGAGTATGTTATAGTTGTTATAAGTAAGATTATGTATAATATATGTCTAAATTTCATGTTAAACACTCCAATATATTTTGTTAATTATAGGATAGCATAAAATTTTATTTTAATCTATTAGTTATCGCAAAACATTGATTTTTTTTGACTTGTATGTTAGAATTATCTGAAAAAGGGAGGTTTTTTATGAAAAATATTGCTGCTTTTTTTGATGTTGATGGAACAATTTTTAGAAATTCATTACTAATTGAACATTTTAAGTTATTAATAAAATATGAGTTTATAAGCATGGATGCTTGGACTGGTAAGGTTCAAGAAAAATTCAATAAATGGGCTAGTAGAGACGGTGATTATGATGAATATTTACTTGAACTAGCTGATATATATCTTGACGCTCTAAAACACATATCACCAAAAGATGTTAACTACATTGCAAACCGTGTTATTGAGCTAAGAGGTGATAAGGTATATAAATTTACAAAAAATAGGATTAAATGGCACAAAAAAATGGGACACAAGCTTATTATAATCTCTGGAAGTCCTGACTTTCTTGTTGAAAAAATGGCAACTAAGCTTGGATTTATTGATTATAAAGCAACTGATTATATAGTAAAAGACGGTAAATACACTGGTGAAAAAATACCAATGTGGGATAGTGTTAGTAAAAATACTGCTATACAAGAATATGTAAAAAAATATGATATTGATCTTGAAAATTCATATTCATACGGTGATACAAGCGGTGATTACTCTATGTTAACTACTGTAGGTCATCCATTTGCTATAAATCCTGCAAGAAGGCTATTAGAGCTAATACAAAATAACGAAGAGTTGTGTAAGAAAATAAAAATTATTGTTGAAAGAAAAGATGCAATCTACGACATTAATCCGAAGACAAAGATATATAATGAGGAGGAAATCTAAATGATACAAACAAGTAATCTATCAGTTCAATATGGTAGTAGAAAATTATTTGATGAAGTAAATGTTAAATTTACTCAAGGTAACTGCTACGGTATTATTGGAGCAAATGGAGCTGGTAAATCTACTTTTTTAAAAATACTAAGTGGTGAAATAGAATCTACTACTGGTGAAGTAATTATAGAGAAAAATAAGAGAATGTCATTTTTAAAACAAGACCACTTTGCTTATGAAAATGAAATTGTACTTGACGTTGTAATAAAAGGTCATACAAAATTATATGAAATTATGCAAAAAAGAAATGAACTATACTCTAAAGAAGAATTTAACGAAGAAGATGGAATTTTAGCTGCTGAACTTGAAGGTGAATTTGCAGAGCTTGACGGTTGGGATGCAGAAACTAATGCTGAGAAAATATTAGTAGGTCTTGGTATTGGTCCAGATATGCACCAAAAATTAATGAGTGAACTAATTGAGGCAGATAAGGTAAAAGTTTTACTTGCTCAAGCACTATTTGGTAATCCAGATGTACTACTACTTGACGAACCAACAAACGGTCTTGATATTAAAGCAAGTTCATGGCTTGAAAAATTCCTTATGGATCTAGAAAATTCAACTGTTTTAGTTGTATCACATGATAGACACTTCTTAAATAAAGTGTGTACACATATAGCTGATATTGATTATGGTAAAATCAAAATATTTGTTGGTAACTATAATTTCTGGTATGAATCAAGTCAATTAATGCAAGAGTTACTAAGAAACCAAAATAAAAAGATTGAACAAAAAAGAAAAGAATTACAAGAATTCATCGCAAGATTCTCTGCTAATGCTTCTAAATCAAAACAAGCTACTAGTAGAAAAAAACAACTTGAAAAATTACAATTAGAAGATATGCAAGTATCAAATAGAAAATATCCATGGATAGATTTTAGACAAGAACGTGAAGCCGGTAATAACATGCTTAAGGTTGAAAATATTACTAAAACTATAAATGGAGAAACAATATTAAATAATGTAAGCTTTAATATTAATACAGGTGAAAAAGCTGTGTTTATTAGTGAAAATGACCTTGCAATTACAACTTTATTTAAAATACTAATTGGTGAAGAACAAGCTGATTCTGGTAATTTTGAATGGGGAATTACAACATCAAGAGCATATTTTCCAAAAGATAACACAAAATATTTTGAAAATGTTAATTTAACACTTATAGATTGGTTAAGACAATACTCAAAAGATGAGCATGAAGAATATATACGTGGATACTTAGGTAGAATGCTATTCTCAGGTGAAGAGGCTAAAAAAGAAGCTAAAGTACTATCGGGTGGAGAAAAAGTTAGATGTATGTTATCAAAAATGATGTTAACAGATGCTAATGTTCTAATATTAGATAATCCAACAGATCATCTTGATCTTGAGTCTATTACTTCATTAAATAAGGCACTTATTAGATTTAACGGTACTCTATTATTTACAACTAAAGACCATGAATTTAATCAAACAGTTGCTGATAAAGTAATTGATATTAGAAATGATAAAACAATTGAAAAACTAACAACATATGATGAATATATTGGTTTAGAGTAAGAAAAAAGGAACTATTGTTCCTTTTTATTTTATCTTAATGGTGATTTTGACATTGCATTTATTGTATGTCTTAATCCTCTTATTGCAACTGACATAGTATATATGTTTTCAGGCGTAGCAATCCCTCCTGCTCCAGCATCACCTATATGTTGTATATCTACACCATTTATCTTGTTTCTTATTGCTATTTTCTCAATTACTGATTTTGTTGATGTTTCTTGACTTGTCCCTATTGCTGACATAACAAGTTTCCCATTTTTATGACAATAAGCTATAATTTCTCTTTGAATTTCATCGGTAAATCCAGGTATTGTACCTACTGAAGGAACAAGTATTATATCAGCACCAGCTTCTATAAATTCTTTTATACTATCTATATCTGCTACACTTTCGTTTACCCCAGCTCCATGCATTTTACCTGCAATTATTAGTCTACCAAAATATTGTTTTGCATCTTTTATTGCTTTTACAATTTCTTTATTTGACACACCTGTTCCAGGATTACCAGTAAGACATATATAGTCTGCATCCATTTCTTTTGCAAGTTCTAGATTCTTTTTCGAACAAATTCGACCACTTGGTATATTGATTCTATTTTCAAGCATACTTGCATTTTCATCAACAGGTTCCAAATTTATTCCTACAGGTCTTCCACATAATTGTTTTTGTTTTTTTATGATATCATTCCCATTACCTATACCATAGATATATGGATTTTCAAAGTCAAATAAATTCAGTAATATTAAATCAGCTCCAAATGCTTTTGCAACTTCTGCATTTGAATACGGTGTTACACCTGTATATATGCATATATTTTCGCTACATATCGTTCTTCCTTCTGATGCCTTTATTGAGTTTAGTAAATCATTTGAGTTAAAATTAACAAAATCACTAGCATTACAATCAAGTATTCTTTTTATTTTCATACCAACCTCCATATATTTAGCTTATTTATTTTATTATATAATAAAAGGTGCAAAAATGCACCTTTATTTTTTTCTTCTTTGTCTTCTAGTCACAAATTCTTCTTCTTTGTTTTCTTCTTCAACCTTTGGTTTTATTCTAAGTAAGAATGAAGTTGTATCTCTTTGTATTGAATATATCATTTCGTTGTATATATCAGCACTTGCTATTTTGTATTCATTTACAGGATTTTTTTGACCAT
This sequence comes from uncultured Leptotrichiaceae bacterium, assembly GCA_963550915.1. Taxonomy (GTDB): domain Bacteria; phylum Fusobacteriota; class Fusobacteriia; order Fusobacteriales; family Leptotrichiaceae; genus Caviibacter. Next base: position 238,784 of record CAUVEB010000001.1, on the reverse strand, counting down.
ATGATTGTAAATTAATACCTTCACGTAGCTCAGTAAGATTTTTTAAGTTATCTCTCCATTTTGCATCTAATACTTCTAACATAATATATTTTTCTATTCTTTCAAAGTAATCATTACCAAATAGTTCAACTTTTGAATAATATATCTTTTCAAGTTCATCATATATTTTATTTAGTAAATCACTTTCATTTAAATCAAATGATGGTGTATAACCGTATACTTCTAATAATTTATCTGCTAAAACTTCAACATCATTTTCACTTGAGGCTATTATCTCTTCAATAGTACCATATAACATATCAAATATTACTTCTCTTAATTCATTATTATATAGTATTTGATCTCTTTGTGAATAAATTATTTCTCTTTGTTTGTTATTAACATCATCAAACTCAATTAGACTCTTTCTAGTTCCAAAGTTTCTACTTTCAATTCTTTTTTGAGCATTTTCTACAGATTTACTAACAGATTTATTACGTATTTCTTCATCTTCGCCAAGTTTTAATAAAGTCATTATTCTCTTTAATTTATCCCCACCAAAAAGACGCATTAAATCATCTTCTAATGATAAATAAAATTCTGACTTACCTGGATCTCCTTGACGTCCTGCTCTTCCTCTTAATTGGTTATCTATTCTTCTACTTTCGTGTCTTTCTGTTCCAAGTATGAATAAACCACCTGCATTTATTACTTTTTCTTTATTTTCTTTACATTCTTTTTCATATAATTCAAGAGCTTCTATATATCCAGGTGTACCTCTTTCAGCAACCTTTATTGCAAGTGAATCAGGATCTCCACCTAATTTAATATCTGTACCACGACCAGCCATATTTGTTGCTATAGTAACTGTCTTATATCTTCCAGCTTGTGCGACTATTTCAGCTTCTCTTTCGTGATATTTAGCATTTAATACTTCATGTGGTATTCTTGCCTTTTTAAGTAATTTTGATAGCTCTTCAGAGTGTGCTATTGATGCTGTACCAACAAGAACTGGTTGACCTTTTTCAAATAATTCAACTATCTTATTTACAACTGCCTTATATTTAGCTTTTGTAGTTTGGTATATAACATCAGGAAGATCTTCTCTTTGTACAGGTTTATTTGTTGGAACTACAACAACTTTTAAATTATATATTTGTCTAAATTCTTCTTCTTCTGTTTTTGCTGTACCTGTCATACCTGATAATTTTTTGTACATTCTAAAGTAATTTTGTAATGTTATAGTTGCAAGTGTTTGGTTTTCACCGGCAACCTTTAAGTGTTCTTTTGCTTCAATAGCTTGGTGAAGACCGTCAGAATATCTACGACCTTCCATAAGTCTACCTGTAAATTCATCAACTATTATTACTTCATCAGCTTGATTTACAATATAGTCTCTATCTCTTTTAAATAGCTCTTTTGCTTTTAATGCTTGTGATAAGAAATGTGTTAATTCTACATAATCAGGTGCATATAAGTTTTCAATACCTAATATTCTTTCAACATTTTTAATACCCTTATCAGTAATTGTAACTGTATGAGCTTTTTCATCAACTTCGTAATCTTCCCAATCACTGTCAGGTATTACTGTATTTTTCTTATCTTTTATTTCTTCAGTTTTATAGCTTCTTTTTAGTTTTGTTGCAACAACTGCAAAAGTATTATACCATTCTGTTGTTTCTTCAGCAGCACCTGAAATAATTAAAGGTGTTCTAGCTTCATCTATTAGTATTGAATCGACTTCATCGACAATAGCAAAATTATGTCCTCTTTGAACTTTTTCACTTGCATCGTGAACCATATTATCTCTTAAGTAATCAAAACCAAATTCATTATTAGTACCATATGTAATATCTGAATTATATGATTCTTTTCTTAAATCATTATCCATATTTGCAATAATAACGCCTGAACTTAGTCCAAGAAATGAATAAATAACTCCCATAGTGTCTCTATCTCTTTTTGCAAGATAGTCATTAACTGTTACAACGTGTACACCATCACCAGTAAGTGCATTTAAATATACTGGAAAAGCTGACATCAGTGTTTTACCTTCTCCTGTTTTCATTTCTGCAATTTGTCCAGAATGAAGTATCATACCACCTATTAATTGTACATCATATGCTCTCATATTTAAAAGTCTTTTTGCTGTTTCTCTAACTGTTGCAAAAGCTTCTACTAAAATATCATCAAGTGTTTCACCGTTATTTAATCTCTCTTTAAATTCTTTTGTTTTTGCTTGTAATTCTTCATTAGTCATTTTTATGTATAAAGGCTCAATTTCATTGATTTTATCAACCTTTTTTCTAAGTTGTTTTATTATCTTTTCATCTGTTGAACCAAATAGTCTATTAAATATATTTTCTAACATTTTATCTCCCTAAATTTTAATTTTTGTGCGTTAAATACTAATTTTATTGCAAGCATCTTAGATCGTTAATATAGTTATAATTTAATTTATTTATATATTTATATGATAACGCAAAAACCCACTTCACATATTTTAAGAATTTAAAATAAAAATGAAGTGTTTTGGGTTTAAGTTCTTTTTTAGAAACTTGTCTTATATCCTCATCATAAAATGATAAATAAATAAAATTATAATTATTTATATTTACTACATAATTTGTATTACTACATGCCATTAAAAATACTAAAAAGGCAGTAACTAACGCAAATTTTTTATTTCTCATGTTTACCTCTTCTAAAAATAATTGCAGCATTTCTACTATCTGTCTTATCTCTTCTATATGAATAGAAATTATCGTCAAAAGTACAATAATTATTCATATATATATTCTCTTCTTTTATTCCTTTTTTTATAGCAAGCATCTTGTTTAATAAGCTATTGTCTAAATATGACTTATTCTCATTATACAATATCATATTATTAAAATCTAGTTTTTTATTAAGCGTGTCTATAGTATCTTGCTTTATTTCATAGTTTTTAGCACTTATTCCTACCCCTAATACTATAATAATATCATCAATATTGCATTTGTACTCATTTATCATTACATCAATTGCATCATATATTATTTTATTACTACTACCACGCCAGCCACTATGTATTAATCCATAAGCCTTATTATTCTTATCAACTAGAAATATTGGAAGGCAATCAGCATAGTATGTTATAATAGCGAGATTATCGATATTTGATATAAAGCCATCTATATTTTCAAGATTATCTAAATTAGTATCTTCTTTAACACATAAAATATTGTTGCTATGAGTTTGTATGGCATTTGCAATCTTGTAATTGGATATATTCAGCTCTTTTAGTAAGTTTTGTCTATTATTTATATCTCTCATATTACCTGCATTTTTTGTTGTATGAATTGCAGTATAACCGTATTTATCTAATATATCAAATTTAATATATTTCATACTATCCTCTTCTTTTTATTATGCTTTCTATAAAATTATCAAGTTTTTCATATTTACTTGAAACTTTTTTTACTCTACAAAATGTGTCCGATAATATATTCTTTGCTTTTTCTATTCCAAGTAAACTTACATATGTCGATTTATTATTCTCAATATCACTTGAATTTTTACCAGTATCTTTAAAATCTCCATATACATCTAATATATCATCTTGTATTTGATACGCTACTCCTAGGTCATACATCATATTAATTAGTTCTTGACTAGTATTATTGTCAATTTCAAGTTCAATAAGAACTAATTCAACACTTGCAACTAAAAGAGCTGCTGTTTTATTCTTATGTATCTCTTTTAATGTTTCAAGACTTATATCTGTATTTTCGTATTGTATATCAAGTTCTTGACCCTTTATCATTCCGTTTACACCGGCATAATAACAAAGTCTCTCAATTATCTTAGCTTTATGCTTTAAATTTGATTTTGCAATCACTGAAAATGATTCAGTTAATAAGGCATCACCAACTAATATACCCATACTATGACCATATTTTGCATGTGTTGTAAGCTTACCACGTCTATACATATCATTATCCATACCTGGTAAATCATCATGTACTAAAGAATAACAATGTATAAATTCAATTGCTACTGCTATATCTATTATCTTTTCATATGTTACTTTAAATATATCAGCAATATGTAAGCTAAACATAGGTCTAATTCTCTTGCCACCATTTAAAACTGCGTATTTCATCGCTTCAAATAGTGTAGTATTTGTATTAAACTGCTCTAATCTGTCTGCTAGAGCTTTTTCAATATATTCTTTCATATTAAACACTCTAAAAATCAGTAATTTCTATTTTATTTGCTTTTTCAATAACTTGTCTTACTTTTCCGTCAGCTTCTTCTAACATAAGCTCAACTTCTTTTAAAAGTTTTTGTGTTTTTTCATAAATTTCTATTGATTCATCTAAACTAGTTTCATTTTGTTCTAATTTTTTCATATTTTCATCAATCTTAGCTAATTTTGATTCAAAACTTTCCTTTTTTGCCATAATTATCCCTTCTTCATAAAAAAAGATACAATTTTAGTATTATATTCTCTTTCATCATATTTTATAAAGTTAAAAAGCTCATTATCAAGTTTTTCATATTTACCATGTTCACATATTATTATGCCTTCATCATCTAAAATATCAAATTTTGATAATTTCTCAAGTGTTTGCATAACAAGGTTTTCCTTATATGGTGGATCCATAAATATTATGTTAAACTTTTCTTTTTTATTAAATAAAATCTCAATTGCTCTTAAAACATCATTTTTATATGCTCTACATTGCTTGTCTACACCAAGTCTATTAACATTATCTATTATGACTTTTAGTGCATCAACATCTTTTTCTATCATAATAGCTTTGCTTGCACCTCTTGAGAGTGCTTCAAAAGCCATATTACCAGTTCCAGAATAAAGGTCAAGGAATTTTGCATTTTCTATTTTATCAAAAATAATGCTAAAAATTGCTTCTTTTATACGTTCAAGTGTAGGTCTTGTATCCTTACCTTCTCTTGATAGTATAACTCTATTTTTTAAATATCCTGATGTTATTCTCATACATTATCTCCTATATACATTGAGTCTCCAAAACTAAAAAATCTATATTGATTTTCAACTGCAACCTTATATGCATTAAATAAATTGTCTTTTCCCATAAACGAAGAAACTAACATTACAAGAGTTGATTTAGGTAAATGAAAATTAGTAATAACTGCATCAACAATTTTAAAATTATAGTCTCCATATATGAAGATATTGGTGCTACTTTTTCTAGCAACTAATTTACCATTTTCAACTGATGATTCTAGTGCTCTAATTGAAGTTGTACCAACTGCTACTATTCTTCTATTTTGCTCTTTTGCACTATTGATGATATCTGCTGTTTCTTTTGGTATTGTATATTCTTCGCTATGCATTATGTGATCTTCAATATTTTCAGCTTTAACAGGTCTAAATGTACCAAGACCAACAGTTAAAAATACTTCAACTATAGTTACACCTTTTTTCTTTATCTTTTCAATAAGTTCGTTTGTAAAATGAAGTCCTGCAGTTGGTGCAGCAACTGATTCACCCTCTTTTGCATATACAGTTTGATACCTATTTTTGTCTTCTAGCTTTTCATGTATATATGGTGGTAGTGGCATTTCACCTATCTCATCTAATATTTCTTCAAAAGTTCCTTCATAATTAAATTCAACTATTCTATTCCCGTCTTCTTTAATTTCTTTAACACAAAAACTTAGTCTATTTTCTAGAACAACAGCAGTATCTCCAACTTTTAGTCTTTTAGCTGGTTTCAGTAGTACTTCCCACGTTTTTAAATCTATTCTTTTAAGTAATAGGCATTCTATTACAACACCATTTTCTTTTTGACCAAACAGTCTAGCAGGTATAACCTTTGTTCTATTTATTACTAATACATCATCTTCTTTTAGAAAATCAATTATATCATAGAAATGTTTATGCTCTATATTCCCATTTTTCTTATTTACTGCTAATAGCTTTGAATGATCCCTAGGATTAACAGCATGTTGTGCTATTAAATTTTCTGGTAATTCAAAGTCAAAATCATTTATATTCATTTCTCACCTTTGCAATAACAACTCTATCATTGCCATTTAAATCTTTATAATTTGTAATATCTACATATGAAAAATTTTTTAATATTTCATTTACTGCATTTTTTTGTTTAAAACCTATCTCAAATGCAAGATATCCTCCGTCTTTTAAAAAGTTTTTTGCATTTCTTGCAATTTCATAGTAAAAATATAGTCCTTTATTATTTGCAAATAATGCCTCTAGCGGTTCATGAAGTATTGTATCAGCACTAATATATTCAATTTCATCATTTGAAATATATGGTGGGTTGGATACAATAATATCAAATTTATCATATGTTATATTTGAAAATAAGTCAGACTTTATTATTTTAGTATTTTTTACATTTAAAATTTGCTTATTTTTCTTAGCAATTTCAACTGCGTTTTCAGATATATCTACACCTAATACTTTTGAATTTGGCAACTCAAGTGCAAGTGTAAGTGCTATTGCTCCTGAACCTGTACCTATATCAAGTATAATGTCATCAGTTTTTGCAATATTTAAAACTTTCTCAACTAATATTTCAGTATCATATCTTGGTATTAATACACTTTTGTCTACATAAAAATTTCTACCATAAAAATTTTGTTCATTAAATACATATTGATATGGTATTTTATCTATTGCAATTCTAATTAGATATTCTCTTATCTTATTTTTATCTTCATTATTAATTTTCATATCATATTTCATAAATAAGGTCATATGACTAATTTTTAAAACCTTTGAGAAGATAAGTTCAGCTATTAGTCTTGATTCATTTATATTATGTTTTACAAGATATTCAATTGAACTGTCTAATAAATACTTCAATGTGTCTTTATTTTCATCTTCTTTAGTATCTAATTGACTTTTGATGCTATCTATTTGCTCTTTTGTAAGCTTAACATCAAAATTTGCATATAACATTATTCTATCCATATTAAGTGCCTTTGAAAAAAGTTTTTCAGCACTTACTCTAGGATTTTCATATGATTTTTTTTCAAAATATTCTGTTGTCTTTTTTAATAGTTCAATTAATGTTGACATTAATTTTGTTCCCCTACTGTTTTTAGTAATTCAGCTTGATTATATGCGATAAGTGCATCTATCATTTCATCAAGATCTCCATCTAAATATGACTCAAGTCTATGAAGAGTTAATTTTATTCTGTGATCAGTTATACGTCCTTGTGGGAAATTATATGTTCTTATTTTTTCTGATCTATCACCCATACCAACTTGAGATCTTCTTTGAGATTCTATTTCTTTTCTTTGTGCTTCTGATTCCATTTCATATAGTTTTGATGCTAGAACCTTCATGGCAGCTTCTTTATTTTTTATTTGTGATCTTCCGTCTTGTGAGGTTACAACTATACCAGTTGGTTTATGTGTAATACGTACAGCTGAGTCTGTTGTATTTACATGTTGCCCTCCTGCTCCAGATGATCTATATGTATCTATTATTAAATCACTAGGACTTATTTGAACTTGTTCAATATCGTCTACCTCAGGTAAAACTGCGACAGTTATAGTAGATGTATGTATTCTTCCAGACGATTCAGTTTCTGGAACTCTTTGTACTCTATGTACTCCACTTTCAAACTTAAGTCTTGAAAATGCACCATTTCCTTTTATTAAGAATGTAATTTCTTTTATTCCACCTACACCTATTTCACTCTTATCTAGGATTTCTACTTTCCACTTTGAACGTTCTGCATATCTTGTAAACATTCTAAATATGTCTGATGCAAATAAAGCTGCTTCATCTCCACCAGCTGCAGCACGTATTTCAACTATTACGTTTTTTTCATCATTCGGATCTTTAGGTAAAAGTAGTATTTTTAAGTGATCTTCAAGTTCTGGTATACTACTTTCTAGTTCTGCAATTTCTTCTTGCATTATTTCTTTCATTTCTAAATCTTTTTCATTTTTTATGTCATTTTTAAGATTATCTAATTCACTTTTCTTGTTCTTGTATTCAGTGTATTTTTCAACTATTTCGTCTATACTGTTTAGTGCCTTATTATATTCCATTAATTTTTTTGGATCTGCTATAACAGCTGAGTCCATTAATAATTTTGTAAGTTCTTCATGTTTTTTTACTACTTCATCTAACTTTGTAAACATTTTTTGATGGTCTCCTTATTATTTACTTTATTAAAAGTATATCATAAATACAGCTTAATTTCTATGTTCTCTTTCAATTTCTCTTTTGATAGTTTTCTCTTTTAAGCTCTCTCTTTTATCATAATTCTTTTTACCCTTAGCAAGAGCAATTTCAACTTTTACAAGTCTATTTTTTGAATAAATTGATACTGGTACTATAGTATATCCTTTAATACTAGTCTTTTCTTTTAGTTTTTCAATCTCTTTTTTGTTTAAAAGCAGTTTTCTAGCTCTTTTTTCATCAATATTATGTATATTCCCATACTCATATCCTGTAACGTTCATATTAAGTATAAATACCTCATTTTTTATTATTCTTACAAATGATTCTTTAATACTCACTTTTCCAAGCTTTATTGATTTGACCTCAGTTCCTACAAGCTCTATACCAGCTTCATATCTAGTTTCTAAAAAATAGTCAAAACTTGCTTTTTTATTTCTTGCATATACCATATATTTATATTTCCTTTACTATTATTTCACTGTTATAAATATCAATGCTTATAACTAACACCTCAATTTCAGTTCCAATTATATATTCTTTATTCTTTGTTATTAATGTAGCTTCCGCATAATTACTTAGTCTTACAAATACTTTACTTGAATTCATACCTGAAACTATTGCTTTAAATGTATCTCCTAAATATCTAGTCATATATTCACATATTTTAGTATTTTTAGTATCCATTTCTAAGTTTTGTGCTATTTTTTCAGTATTTGTAATGTGTAGACATATTTGCTTTAATTCTTTAAATAGTCTTACTTTCTCCTTTTTATCCATATATCTATTAAGTGATATGTCTAAAATTCTATGAACAACCAAGTCTGAATATCTTCTAATTGGTGAAGTAAAATGTAAATAATACATTGAAGCTAGTCCGAAATGTCCCTTGTTTATAGGGCTGTATACAGCTTTTTGCATAGCTTTTAATACCATTTTATGAACTAAATACGATATATTTAAATTTCTAGTTTTATCAATTAATTTTTGAAATTTTGACGATGTAATATGTTCAGGTTTAATAATAGGATACCCTAGTTTTGTAAGTTCCATATTAAGTTCATTTATAGTAAACATATCAGGAGCTTCGTGTATTCTATACACAGTAGGAATTTCTTCCCACATTAGTCTATTTGCTATTTCCTCATTTGCTGCTATCATAAAACTCTCAATAAGTTTTTCAGCGTCATACCTATTTCTAAGTTCTATACTTTCAACACTATTTCCAATCATATTAAGTTTAATTTCAGGTATATCAAAATCAATTGCACCTCTTCTATTTCTTTCGCTTTCCAGTTTTTTTGAAAGCTCATTCATGTGAAATAACATATCAGTGTATAAAATATTATTTTTACTTTTTCTTTCTAAAATCTCATTTACTTCATCATAATTAAACTTATATTTACTATTAATAACTGACTTATAACAATCAGATGAAATAACTTTACCATTATCGTTATATACAATCTCAACTGTAAATGTTAGCTTATCTTCTCCCACATTTAAAGAGCATAAATCATTAGATAAATGCTTAGGTAACATAGGTATAACTTTATTATATAGATATATTGAATTACCACGATTTCTTGCACTTAAATCAAGAAAACTGTCTTTTTTTACAAAATATGATACATCTGCAATACTTACATATAGCTTATATCCTTTTTCTAATTTTTCAAGATATATTGAGTCATCAATATCCTTTGTATCTACTCCATCTATTGTAATGTGGTTAGTTTCTCTTAAGTCAATTCTGTTTTTTAACTCTTTTTCTATATCAGGATTTTTAATTTTATTTACTTCTGCTATACATTCATCTGAAAATACAGTTTCTACACCGCTTTCTTCTATTTTTGCTTCATTTATAGTATCGGCTATTTCACTACTTCCATATATTTTAACAATTTTTGCCTCTGCCTTTTTGTTATTATTTCCCCAATCGTATATTTTAATTTTTACTAAATCACCAGTTTTTGCATGAAATCTCTTCGTCTTTTTTATATATACATCTTCATAAAAAGATTTTATACTGACAAAAGCAAAACTATCATATACGGTAATAACACCTGTAAATTCTTCAGTTTCTCTTTTTGCAACTTTAGTTATTTTTGCTTCTTGCTTACCGTTATATGTTATAAGTTCAAACTCAACTAAGTCGTTATTATGTGCATTTAATGTATTTATTCCTGCAACATAATATTTTTGGTCTTCAAATATTATAAATCCATATGTTGATTTAGTCATTGATAAGATACCACTAAATTTTTTCATTTTCTATCTCCTGTAATAGGCTATTTCTAAATTCAATTGAGTTTTTGTGTATTACTTTGTCGCTCTCAATTAAATACTTTATTTTATGATTTAACTCATACAAAATACCTTTATTTAGATTATTAAAGACCTCTTCCCTTATATTTTCAACATTCTCATATACTCTACCAAGTTCAATTGCATCTGAAATGTATACGACTTTTTCAATATCATTCATGTATTTTTTACCTGTAGTGTGATATCTAATTGCAGATAAAACTTTTTCATTTTCTATTTTTAAAATGTCTTTACATATTATTGAACCAGCGTAGCCATGTAATATATTTTTTGTGTACATATTATCCATATCTTCTTTATAGTCATCGCCTACAATTTTTATCATTTCATCAAGTGTTAATTCTTTTGCTATATCATGTAAAAGTGCTGCAAGTACCGCACTTTCATCTATCATATATCTATCACATATTTTTTTTGCCATTTGCATTGTACGTATGCTATGTTCAAATCTATTTTCACTAAGATATTTTTTTAATTTTTCTATATATTCATCGTACATATTCATCATTTCCTTTTTTTACTTTTGCCATATTATACCATAAATAAAAAAGGATTTTAACAATTTAAAATCCTCTTTTACAATTAGTCTATTTGTATTATTATCTTATTTATATCATAAAATACATTTTTTAAAGTTGCATTTATTGATTTAACTAATTTATTGTAATCGTCATTACTTAATTTTTTAAAATTTTCATTTAGTTTTATAATTAAATTTTTGTCTTCAAGTTCATATACTGCTAATACTTCCATAGTCTTATTAATATATTCTGAATTTTGTAATACTAAATTTATATAGTCTATTTTATCTAAATATCTCGTATTTTCAATTTTAATTTCATTTTTTAAAATATCATCTGATGATTTAGAATAAGTGTATATAACAACCTTATTATTTATAACTGTATTATTCTTGTTTTCATGTGATAATATATTTGAAAAATTAGGTTTACTAACAAAATTCAAGATTATAATCAATAATAGTAAAATTGCTAAGATTATCGTTAATAAATTCTTTTTCATATTTATTCCCCTAATAATGCTTTCTTATTGCATCAGCTATGGCATTTGCTGCCCTTATTTGACCAGATTCTGATGTAAAATTATGTACATCATCATAATTTGACATAAAACCAAGCTCAATTAATATTGAAGGAGATACAGAACCTCTTAGAACTGCAAAGTTGGCTCCTGCAACTCTTCTTCTTGTAAGTTGCATACTTTTTACAATATTATCAAGTACGCTATTTGCAAGATTTGCACTTTGTTGTTGATTTAGATTATATAGTATATCCTCTACAACAAACTGAGATGCTTCAATGATTCTTGTTCCTTCTCTATCAAAACTATTTTCATATTTTGCAAGCTCTTGTGCATAAGATGATGGATTTTTTGAAAAATAGAATACTTCTGAACCAGTAGCCTTTTTATTTGTTGATGAATTTAGATGCACGCTAACAAATAGATCAGCACGTGCCTTATTTCCAATTTTAGCTCTTTCAGGTAGTGTTACAAAATAATCATCATCTCTTGTCAAAATTACATTATAGTCTCTTTTTAGATTTTCATATAGTTTTAATATAACGGCAAGTGCTATATCTTTTTCTCTATAACCATTACCAATAGCACCACTATCTTTTCCACCGTGTCCGGCATCTAAAACTATAGTATAGTTTCTTTTTGGTAATACACTTGCACTTTTAAAACTAATTATTAACTCATTACCTTTTTTTACAGTTGTATATGTAGTACCAGTTTGCATATATATAACCATACTTGTGTTTCCATCAAAGCTCTCAGTTATAATATCTGTTAAATATTTATCTGATATTTCAATATGCATAGGTATTTTTTTACTATCAAATTCAGTTTTACTAAATGTTAATAGTAATGAAGGATTATTTTTATCAAATATTTCTTCATACTGTGAAATAGTCTTTGAAAATCGTATAACAAGAGAATTGCCTCTATATGTTATTGACTCAATATTACTAGTATATGCAATAGTTGAAATAAGCATAAATATTATGAAAATAAATTTTTTTAATATTTTAGTCATTTATAACCCTTTCTATTGCATTTTTTGATATAGTCATAAAAACACCTTTATCAACTCTAATGTCGACCGTATTGTCTAAAACCTTTACTATGCTACCATGTATACCGCCTATTGTAACGATTTTATCACCAATTTTCAGACTTTTTAACAGTTTTATCATCTTATTTTTCTTATTCATATTTAGTAATATAGTTGGTAAAAAAACTATAGTTACTAATATTATATATGAAAATATTATTTTTAATTTATAAGCATCCATAATTTACCTTTCTATTGTAAAAATGCTAATTTTAGTACTTCTTTATAGTCTTTTACAAAATTAAATTTCATGTCACTTAAAATTTCTTTTGGTAAAATTTCAGTATCAACCTTATTTTCAAAAGGTAATATTACTTCTCTTATACCAATTCTATGAGCAGCTATGACTTTCTCTTTTATACCTCCAACAGCTAATACTTCACCTGTTATTGTTATTTCTCCAGTCATTGCTATGTCTTGTCTTACTTTCATATCAGTTAGTACTGATATTATTGCAGTTGTTATTGTAATACCAGCTGATGGTCCATCTTTTGGAACTGCACCTTCTGGAAAGTGTAAATGTAAATCAACCGTTTTATTAAATTCTTCTTTTATTTTTAGATAGTCTTTTATTGATCTAACATATGAATAGCTTACTCTTGCTGATTCTTGCATAACATCACCTAATTTACCTGTAAGTAAAAGTGAGCCTGAACCTTGCATTTTAACTGCCTGCACCTCAAGAGTTGTCCCTCCTACAGCTGTCCAAGCAAGTCCATTTACTATTCCTATTTTTGCCTTTTTAGTTGCTATCTTTTCAGGTTTAAAGTACTCTGGACCTAAATAATCTTTTAAATTTTTAACAGTTATATTTATCTTCTTATTATTGTCGTCTTCTAATATTTTTCTTGCAATTTTTCTAAATAATTTACTTATTTCACGTTTTAAATTTCTTACTCCTGCTTCTCTTGTATATGAGTTTATAATTTTAAGTATTACCTTATCACTTAAATCCATATCAATACCAGTTTCATTTTTAACTTGTGAAATTAAATGTCTTTTTGCAATATTTAGCTTTTCAAGTTCTGTATATGAATCAAGTTCAATAACTTCAAGTCTGTCATATAAAGGGGCAGGTATACCTTGATAATTATTTGCAGTACATATGAATAATACATTTGATAAATCATATGGGAAATCTATAAAATGATCTTCAAATTTTGAGTTTTGTGAAGGATCAAGTACTTCAAGTAGTGCTGAAGCAGGATCTCCTCTAAAATTTGAATCTAATTTATCAATTTCATCAAGTAGTATAACTGGGTTTGTAACTCCTACTCTTTTCATAGCATCAATTATTCTACCTGGCATAGCACCTACATATGTTCTTCTATGACCTCTTATTTCACTTTCATCATTTACTCCACCAAGGCTTATCTTTTCAAATTTTCTATTCATTGCTTTTGCAATTGAACTTGCAAATGATGTTTTACCTACACCTGGTGGTCCTACTAAACATAAAATAGTAGTGAACTTATCTTTTTCATTTTTCTTTTTACTTTGTTTTAATTCAAGTACAGATAAATATTCTAATATTGTGTCTTTAACCTCTTTTAAACCGTAGTGATACTCATCTAAAATTTCTTTTGATCTCTTTATATCAATAGGTTCTTTTTTACTTTCTTCAAAAGGAAGTTCTAATACAACATCAATATAGCTACTGATAACATTATATTCCTGAGAAAAATCAGGTAATTTTTTTATTTTGTTTAATTCCTTTTTTAATTTTTCTTTTAATTTTTCAGGCATTTTTGAATCATTGATTTTAGCTAATTGATCTTGAACAGAACCCTCTGCATATTCTTCACCTAATTCATCTTTAATAACTTTTAGTTTTTCTCTTAGATAATATGCCTTTTGTGCCTCACTCATGTTAGCTTGTACTTTTGTTTCAATTTCTCTATCAATCTTTATTTTTCCCTTATCTTTATCAATCAATTCATAAAAATATGTGATTCTTGTTTTTAAATCTGCCATTTCAATGAATTTTTGCTTTTCTTTAGATGAAAATGGAAATCTTTGAATATAGAAATCAAGTACTTTTTCTACATCATCACTATCAATTTCTAATTTATTTGATAATTCTGCATCTATATTTTGTAAATATTCTTTAGCTTTCTTCACAATACTTTCTTTTGAGAAAAATTCATCATCAGGCAATGCTTTTTTTGTTCTCATTTTAGACACTTTTGCATAGTATACATTTTTTTCTTTTTCATAGTAAATATCTTTTACTTTAATTCTTTGTACACCCTCAAGAGTTGCCTTATATGTCTTGTTTTCTATTTTTGTTATGCTAACAATTTTAGCAAGTATTCCGTATTGTACTAAGTCTTCAAGAACGTTTATATTCTCTTTTTTCTGATCTTTTTGCAAAAGTAAAACAATTTCACCAGATAATGCATCTGATTCAAGTAGTGAATTAACACTGATTTTTCTACCAACATATACTGATGATCTAACACTAGGCATTGATACTATTTCTTTTAGTGGTAGTACTGGTATCATTTTTATTCTCCTTTTACATTTTCATAGTTTTTTTCATCTATTAATTTTTTATCTACAATTACTTCTTTTATACTCTTATCACTAGGAATTTCATACATTAAGTCAAGTAGTGTATTTTCAACTATACTTCTTAGACCTCTTGCACCAATTTTTCTTTTTAATGCAAGATTTGCTATTTCTTCTAATGCCTCATCACTAAAGATAAGGTTTACGTCTTCCATATCAAAAAACTTCTTATATTGCTTTATAAGTGCATTTTTTGGTTCAACTAGTATTTTAACCAATGCTTTTTTATCAAGTTGATTAAGTGCTGCTATAACAGGAAATCTACCAATAAGCTCCGGTATTATACCAAATTTTCTTAGATCTTCAGGTAAAACATTTTTGAATATTGTATTTTCATCAAGATTTACTTTTTCACTTTCTTTATCAAAACCAATTTGTTTTACATTAAATCTACTTTTTATTCTACTTTCTAAACCTGAAAATGCTCCACCAACAATAAATAGTATATTAGTTGTATCTATTTCTAACATTTCTTGGTTTGGATGCTTTCTACCACCTTGTGGAGGTACACTTGAGACAGTACCCTCAACAATTTTAAGTAGTGCTTGTTGGACACCTTCTCCAGATACATCTCTTGTTATAGATGTATTTTCTGATTTTCTAGCAATCTTGTCTATTTCGTCAATATATATTATTCCATTTTGTGCTTTTTCAATATCGTAATCAGCTGCTTTTATTAGTTTTAAAAGTACATTTTCAACATCATCACCAACATAACCAGCTTCTGTAACTGTTGTTGCATCTGCTATTGCAATGGGTACATTTAAAATTCTTGCAAGTGTTTGTGCAAGTAGAGTCTTACCACTACCAGTTGGTCCAATTAAAAGTATATTAGACTTTTGTATTTCAACATCACTGTTTTTGCTGTCTTTTAACATGATTCTCTTAAAGTGATTATATACAGCGACCGATAATATTTTTTTAGCGTCATCTTGTCCTATTATATATTCATCTAATTTTTCTTTTAATTGTTTTGGTGTAAGTAAATTTATGTTACTGTCCTTTTTAGTTTCTGACTTTGTATCATTAAAAATCTCTTGGCACTCTTCAACACATGATTTACATATATATGCACCATTTTCTGATTCGATTACATCTTCTTTTAATTCGTTACAAAAAGAACAAATTACTTTTTCTTCTGTATCCATTCATACTCCCATTATATTACTTTATCGATTAAGCCATACTTAACTGCTTCATCTGCTGACATAAAGTTATCTCTATCTGTGTCTTTTTCAACGGTTTTTTTAGTTTTACCAACATTTTTAGCCATTTCTTCATTTAGTAAATCCTTTAGTCTTAGCATTTCTTTTGTATGTATTTCAACATCAGTTGCTTGTGAATAACCAATTCCACCTAATACTTGGTGTATCATTATTCTTGAATTAGGTAGTGAAAATCTTTTACCTTTTTCACCAGCTGTAAGTAAAAATGCACCCATACTTGCTGCTTGCCCTATACATACAGTTGAAACCTTACAGTTAATATGTTTCATAGTGTCATATATACCAAGCCCAGCAGTTACAGAACCACCTGGGCTATTAATATACATTGTTATATCTTTATCCTTATCTTGTGCATTAAGGTAAAGTAATTGTGCTATTATTGTGTTTGCCATTTCATCATTTACTTCACCCATTAAAAATATTATTCTATCTTTTAATAGTCTTGAAAAAATATTATATGTTCTTTCAATTCCACCTTCTTCTTCATGAATAAATGGATAAATCATATTTTGTCTCCTTTTTAGTTGTTTTCAATAAGGAATTTTCTCATTTTTTCCATATAAACAGTACCTGACATTTGATTCATGTAATTTTCTAACATATTACTCTTTTGTAATTCTGCTATTAATTCTTCTTTTGTCATTCTGTACATATTTGCAACTTTTTCTAATTCGTTTTCTACTTCTTCTTTGCTTACTTCAATTTTTTCTATTTCAGCTATTTTTGAAATAATGAAGTTGTATTTAACAATATTTGTTGCTCTTTCTTTATTTAATTCTTTATAGTCTTCTTCAGTTTTTCCAGACATTTCATAGAATTTACTCATATCTATACCTTGCATAGATAATTGATTTTTCATTTCATTAAATTGGTGTTCTGCTTCTGATTCAACTAATTTTAATGGTAATTCCATAACTGTATTTTTAACTAAATGATCAGCTATTTGTTCGTATTTTTTGTTTTTAGCCATTTCTTCTTTATTAACTTCAATTTCAGCAATTAAAGCTTTTTTATAGTCTTCTAAAGTATCATAACCTTTTAATTTAGCCATTTCATCGTTAATTTCAGGTAATTTTTCAACTTTTAATGAGTTTAATTTTACTTTAAATAAAGCAGGTTTTCCTTTTAAGTTTTCTTGGTGATATTCTTCTGGGAATACTACATTTACATCAAATTCATCATTTACAACGTGATCTACTATTTGTTCTTCAAAAGTGTCTATGAATGATTTTGAACCTAATTTTAAGTCATAACCATCAAATTTTCCACCTTCAAATGCAACACCATCTACAAAACCTTCAAAATTTATATTTGCAATATGACCTAATTCTGCTTTTGCATCTTCTGCTAATGTTTCATATGATTTTAATGTGCTAGCTATATTTTTTAATTTATCTTCAACTTCTGATTCAGTAACTTCTTCTTTTTCTAATTCTATTTTAAGCCCTTTATATTCAGGTAATTCAAATTCTGGTTTAACCTCAAACTTAACTTGTATTTCTAGTTTATCATCTGTCATTGAATAATTTTCAAGTTCCATTTGACCTATAAGTGATAAGTTGTTCTCTTTTATAACAAGAGGCATTACTGAATTTAATGTTTCATTTAATAAATCTTCTTTTATTTGTGTTCCAAATGTTTTTTCAATAACATCCATAGGAACATGTCCTTTTCTAAATCCATCAACCTTTGCACTCTTATATTTTTCAAGAACTTTTGCTCTTAAATCTTTTAATTCTTTTTCACCTAATTCTATTTTTACTAATACTTCTGAGTTTGCTAATTTTTCTATATTATACATTTTATCCTCCTATTTTTTTATTCTATCACGAATTATTTTATCTGTATATATTTTTATTTTTCAAGTACTTCATCAATTAATTTAGACATTTTTATACTATATTCAACACTATCATCAAGATGCACTCTTACTTCAGGTGTGTATCTTATTTCAAGATTTTCACTAAGTTTTTTTCTAAAAAATCCACTTAATTTTTTTATATCCTCAAAAAGCTTGTCTTTATTGATATTGTCATTTACATTTAAAACTGAAAAAGTTACATCAACATATCTTGCGTCCTTTGTTAATTTCACATTATGAACTGTTACAAGTCTGCTAATTTTTTCGTTTTTTATGTCTAATAATATAGAAGTTCCTATTATTCTTGAAATTTCTTTTTCAAGTCCTTTTATTCTTCTATCATTCATAAATATTCCTATCTAGCTATTTCTTCTAAAGTATACGCTTCAATAATATCGTCTTCTTTTATATCATTAAAGTCTTTTATACTTATACCACAATCTTGTCCTATATTAGCTTCTTTAGCATCATCTTTATATCTCTTTAATGAAGATATTTCTCCTTCAAAAGTTATAACACCATTTCTAAGTACTCTAATTTTTGAATTTCTATATATCTTACCGTCAACAACTAAAGCTCCAGCTATGTTACCAACATTACTAATCTTAAATACTTGTTTAACTTCTAAACGACCATGATAAACTTCTCTAAATTCAGGATCAAGCATTCCTTTCATTGCTTTTTCAATATCTTCAGTTACATGATAAATTACATTATATGTTCTGATTTCAACACCTGTTTTTTCAGATTCATTTCTAGCAGTTGTTGTTGGTCTAACATTAAATCCAATGATTATAGCGTTAGAAGCTTCTGCAAGTTTAATATCTCCTTCTGTTATTGCTCCTGCTGATGATTGTATTATATTAATATTAACCTTGTCAGTTGATAATTTTGCAAGTGCTTCTTGTAGTGCTTGTGCTGAACCTTTTGTATCTGCTCTTATTATACATTTTAATTCTTTTAATTGTTGATCTTCTAATTCTTTTGAAAGACTTTCTAGTGATATATGTTTTTTATTGTTTATATCATTAGTCTTAACATTATTCTTATAGTCTTCAATTATTTTACGTGCTTGTTTATCATTTTGTACACAGTAAATTACAGCCCCTGCTTCAGGTAATTCACTAAATCCTGTAATTTCAACTGGTGTTGATGGAAGAGCTTTTGTAATTTTGTTACCTTTATCATCAACCATAGTTCTTACCTTACCGTGTGATTGACCTGCAACAAATATATCTCCTATTTTAAGTTCTCCTTCTTGGATTAAAATATCTGCAATAACTCCAACTTGTGAATCAAGTTTTGATTCAACTATAACAGCTTTAGCTCTCTTTTTAGAGTTTGCTTTTAATTCTAATAACTCAGATGTAAGAACTATTGTTTCTAGTAATTGATCAAGATTTATCTTTTGTTTAGCTGAAATTTCAACAAATTCAGTATCTCCACCCCATTCATGAGATATTAAACCATATTCCATTAACTCTTGTTTAACTTTCATAGGGTTAGCTGATGGTTTATCAATTTTGTTAATTGCAACTATTATAGGTACATTTGCTTCTTTTGCATGAGATATAGCTTCAACTGTTTGTGGTTTAACACCGTCATCTGCTGCAACTATTAATATTGAAATGTCAGTTATATTTGCTCCTCTTGCTCTCATTTCAGTGAAAGCTTCGTGACCCGGTGTATCAATGAATGTAATTTTATTACCCTTCCATTCAACTTGATATGCACCTATGCTTTGTGTAATTCCTCCAGCTTCAGATTGAATTACATTTGTATGTCTTAATGCATCAAGTAGCGATGTCTTACCATGGTCAACGTGTCCCATTATTGTTATAACTGGAGCTCTTGATGTTAAATCTTCTTCTTTATCTGTAATTTCAAGATTGTATTTTTCACCAAATGAAACTTCTTCAGCAATTTCTTGCTCAACAAGTACATCATATTCAAGTGCAACTTCTTCTACTTCTTCTACTGATAGAACTGCATTTGCTGTTAGCATCTTACCTTGCATAAAGAATTTTTTAATTATGTCAGAAGCTGTTATTCCAAGCTTTTCAGCTAATTCTTTAACTGTTATTTCTCCAGATATCTTAATTAATCCAGAACCATCATCAATTTTTATTATTTCATTTTTTAGTTCTTTTTCTTTTTTCTTAACTTTTTTCTTAGTATCGTCTTTTCTGAAGTCAGTTCTCAATTCTTTTAACTTTCTTTCTTCTTCTTTTGACTTTTTCTCATTTTCATATTTTTTCTTATCAAACTTAGTTTTACCTTTTGCTGATTTTGTATTTTTTACAGCAGGTGTTTCTGATTCAGGTATAACTGCTGTTTGTTTTTTATTGTCATTAAAATAGTTTTTCTTATCATTTGACGAGGCATTATCTCTATTAAAATTACGATTTTTATTATCTTTACTAAAGTTTTTATTATCGCTTGCATCTTTTGAAAATTTATTATTTCTATCTTTATTAAAATCTTTGTTGTCCTTATATGTTCTATTATCTTTTTGATTATTATCTTTATTAAAGTTTCTATTCTCATTATTGTATGTCTTATTTTGTGGTCTATTATTTCTATCTCCACTATATTGTCTATCAAAACTCTTTGGCTTATCATATTGCTTATTTTGTTCTTGAGAATATTGATTAGTTTGATTTTCATTTTTTTGGAATTTATTTTCCTTTTTCTTATTATCAAATCTATCATTTTTAAATCTATTTTCAGAAAAATTCTTATTTTCATTCTTATTAGTATTTTCTTTTTTCTTGTGTGTGAAAATCATTTTTTCTTGAACAACATTATTTTCTTTTTTTATACTTTTTTCATCCATATTATTATTTTTTATTTCTACGTTTCCTTCACTCTCAATTATTTTTGACATATTTTTTTCAATAAGTTCTATTTCTCTTTCATCTAATTTATTAAGTGCAGTCTTGTCATTTATTCCTAAATTAGCTAGCTTTTTAATAAATGTTGTTGTGTCTAATGCGAATTTTTTAGCATAATCATATACTCTGTTTCCCATTAAAATCACCTACCTTTTTTGTTATATAATTTAGAATTTTCTCTTTTTCTAAATCTGAAATATTATATTTCTTGTTTTTATATAATATCTCTTTTACTTTCTCACAAGGGTATATATATATACCTCTACCTTTTTTTACCATATTATCATCAACTACATATGTGTCATTTTCAAGTGTAAGTCTTATCATATCGTACTTACTTGCCTTAGTTCTTGTATAGACACAAGTTCTAATTGGAATATGTTTATTCTTCATTTTCGTAACTTTCAATTTCTTGACCACTATCAACTATATCAATTTTTATTTGGCATAATTTTGATGCAAGTCTTGAATTTTGACCTTTTTTACCTATAGCAAGTGAAAGTTGACTAGCTGGAACTTCAACTTTTGCAACTAAATCTTGCTCTACTTGTAATATTTCAATTGAGAAAATTTCAGCTGGACTAAGTGCATTCTTAACAAATATTCTTCTATCATCATCCCATAAAATTATATCTAATTTTTCTTCTTTAAGTTCTGATAATATAGTATGTATTCTAATACCATTCTTACCAATACATGCTCCCTTTATATCAAGGTTTTTATCTTCAGAATATACTGCTATTTTACTTCTACTTCCTGCTTCTCTTGCAATTGCCTTTATTTCAATATCGTGATTTTCAATTTCAGGTATTTCACGTTCTAATAATTTTAATAAGAATTTATCAGATTTTCTTGATAATTCTATTTTTGTATATTTTGTACCTTCTTCTACCTTACCTACATATATTGAAACTCTATCTCCTTGTACAAATCTATCACACGGTGATAATTCTTTACTTGGAACTATTGCCTCAAGTCCATTTATTTCAACGTATAAATTTCCTTGTTCATCCATTTTCTTAACTAACGCATTTACAATTGAATCTTCTAGCATTTTAAATCTGTTATAAATACTGTACTTTTCATGTTCTCTTACTTTTTGTATCACTATTTGTTTTGCTTTTTGTATTGCATTTCTTTTAAATTGTTCCGCATCAACTTCAACTGTAATTTCATCACCTATATTTGCATTTTTACTATGTAGTCTTGCATTTTCTAAACATATTTCTGTTGCTGGGTTTTCTATTTTTTCAACAACTAATTTTGTAGCCTTAACCTTAACATCACCATTTTTTCTATTTATTTGAACAGTTGCATTTTCATGCTCTCCATAGTTTCTCTTGTAAGCTGCAATAAGTGCTGTTTCTATAGCTTGTAATAACTCTTCAGTGTCTATTCCTTTTTCTTTTGTAAGTTCTTCAAGTGCTTCTAAAAAAACTTTTTGTTCTTTAGACTTCATTTTATACCTCCATTTCCTTAATATTTCCAATTTCAAATACTATTCTTGCTTGTTTTAGTTTTAGTATAGGTATATTTATATCTCCTAAATTTTCATCTGATAATATGATTTCATCATTTTCATATCCTTTTAATATACCAACAAAACTTTTTTTATCATATATATTGCTTTTTGTTTTAACTGAAATTTTATTTCCTGCAAATCTAATAAAATCTTTTGCTTTCTTTAATCTTCTATCCAAACCTGGGCTAGATACTTCAAGTATAAATTCATTATCTATATATTTTTCAGCAATTTCTGATATTAAAGTGCTTACTTTTTCACAGTCATCTAAACTAATACTTGTGTCCTCTTTTTCTATGTACACCCTTAGGTAGTTATATCCACCTTCTGGTACATATTCAACATCAATTACTTCATATTTTAAGTCTTTAACTTTATCTTGAAATTGTAACTCAAGCTCAAATAATTCTTTTTCCATATTTTCACCTTTCATATTAAATTAAAGAGTGGACGTATGCCCACTCCCAATTAGATAACTTATTTTATCATATTTTAATGTCTATTGCAAGTAACTGTGTATAAATTTTATAATCCTTATATTGCTCTTGTATAATATTCTTGTAATTTTCTATTTGCATTCTGTATTCTTCTATATCGTCTGGATTTTTAGTTGTTTTATAGTCATAAATATATATTTTTTTGTTTTTTTCATCTATATTCATTCTATCAATTACATATCTTGCTTCATCTTTATCAAATATTTCATATTCAGTGTATACTATATCTTCATCATTAAAAATATTTGTATTTTCCTTTGCATATTTTGTGCATTCAGATTTTATTTTATCTACTTTTTTTATGCCTATTAAATTACCGTATTTTTTAAGTAACATTGAATACGCATATTGTTCATATCTAGGACTTATTAGATACTGAAAAAAGTAGTGTACTGCAAGTCCAAGTTTTCTTTTCATTTCATTTTCTATACTAGTATTAAATACATTATCATGCATATATTGAGTGTTATTATAGAAATCTTTATTTGTAAAAATATATTCATTTTCTTTTATTATCTCGTTACTTGAATTTAGTTTATTAGAGCCATAGATTTTATCTTCTTTAATACTTAAACTTTCATCTATAACATATACGTACATATTTGATTTTGCTCTTGTTAGTGCAACATATAAATTATTAAGTTCATCTTCAAGCTGAGTTTTATTGCATAATTGTAGATAATAGTTACCGTGTTCTACCTTTTCTATAACTTTTTTCTTTTTGATATATAGTGCTTCTAAAATATTGAAGTTTTCATCATACTCTTTAACCAAAGTATAGTTGCTATATGTATTTGATTTTATCTTAACAAATGAATATACAGTATTAAACTCAAGTCCTTTTGATTTATGTATAGTAAGTAGTTTAACCCCAATATCAGAACTTACATTTTCTTTATTAATACTATTCTTGTTCTCTTCATAGTAATCAATAAACTCTTTTAAACTATTTTTACTTTCAACTAAATCTAAAAACTTATTAATATTTAATATGTCTTCACTACTTGGATTTTGTCCATATCCAAAATATGAAATATATTTCTTCTTAAAATTACTAATATCATTTTTTAGTTTTTTTATATTTGTAATAACTTCATCCTCAAATTCATCATTTTCAAGAAATTCTCTTATCTTAAAAAGATTAAATCCAATTAAGTCACTTCTTAAAAATACAAGAAGCTTATATATATTACCTGAATATAGATAGTGTACAAGATGATATATAGCATCTATACTTGAAAGATTATCAATTGAATTTGTTGCAATTGATTGGTATTTTATATTATTTTTTTCAAAGTTTTTTGAATAAGTTTCAATATCAATATTATTTCTACAAAGTACAGCAACATTATTATATTCTCCGCTATTTATTATGTCTTCGCATAACATATCTTCAAGTTCATGTTTAGAAACTCTTTTAATATTGACATATCCATCATTTTTTACATATTTAACATTTTCATATTCAAAGTCATCTAAATTTTTAAAAGTTTCGTTTACAAACTCAATAATATTACCTTTACTTCTATAACAAGTATCTAAACTTGATTTATCAATTTCAACATTATCAATATTATTTTTTAGTAATGTATCAAGATTTGTAAATAGTCTTTTATCTCCACCTCTAAAGCCATAAATACTTTGTTTTTCATCGCCAACAACTAATAGATTCTCACAAGTTTTTATTATCGGTAAGAAAAGATAAAATTGAATATAACTTGTGTCTTGAAACTCATCTATCATCATAGTGTTTATACTACCGCCTATCATATTAAGTAGGTTTGTTGTAGCTGTATTATTATTTATTAAATTTAACTCTTTGTCATATATGTATTTTTTAGTAAAAAATGTAATATCGTTATATGTAAAACTTTTACTTAAAAACTTCTTATTCTCATCTATTTCATAGCATATTTTTGCAAATTTTCTATATATATTATTATATTCAACTATATTTTTTTCATAATAAAAACTGCATAATACGGGTAAAATGTTTGCTTTAAATTCATCATTTGCAGGAGCATTTGATTTTATTATCTTTGATTCAAGTACATTTCCTGTAGTGTTGCTAAGTAATTCTTGTTCATTTTCTGATAAAAAAAGTTTTTCAACATTTGCATAGTATTTTCCTGAAAATTTATTTTGAAAGTCTAAAAGCAAGTTTTTTACATAGTCAAAATCATATTTTGAATTTTTATCATATTTAACATCTTTATCTACTAAATCGGAGAAAAAAGGTTTTTGTTCTAGTATATCTTTAATATTTTTTGTATAGTCTTCAACTTTTTTAGTTTTTGTATCTATGTTATAGTAGTTTTTAAAAATGTTTAAATACTTTTCATTTTTCATTATTTCAAGTATTATGTCCATCAGATACTCATTTGTATTTGTATCTAGTATTTCATAATTATACACATTTTTATATGGAGCAATAACATTTTTAAATATTTTATTAATAAAGCTATCCATAGTTGATATTCTAATATTTTCACTATTTTTTAACATAATTTCATATACTGATTTTAAATGTTCATAGTCTACATCAACATTTAAATTGTTTACTAATTCTAAATAACCCTCTTCTTTAAAAGCTATTTGTTTAATAAACTTTAAGACTCTTTCTTTTATTTCAAAAGTAGCTTTTTTAGTGAATGTAATTACCAAAATCTTATCAAAATCAACTTTATTATTTATTGATTTAATAAATTCAAGTGCCATGGTATATGTTTTACCAGTTCCAGCACTTGCACTAATTATCTTGGCTTTCATAGTCATCACCTCTAATCACTTTTGTAAATTTATAGTCATGTATTTTAGGAACTGCTTCATAATATTTTAAGTTTAAGAAATCATTTATACTCAAATCAAACTCATCAATTGTAAATTGTGGGTCAACCTTATTTATTGTTGTATCATTAAAAAGAGAGTATAAGACCAAGCTGTCTATAGTGTTTTTAAGATGTTCTTGTGTAAATATTTTGTAACCACTTAGTTGATATTTTTGCTCATCATTTATTGATCCTGTTTTAAAATCTAATATTATATTGTCTTGTTCACTTTCAAGAAAAGCATCCATTATATATTTAACACTTATACCTTTATATACAAAATCTATCATTTTTTCAGGCGTTATATTGTATTTACTGTATATATTTAAAAATTTATGTACATCATATACAATTTTATCAAATACCAAAATATCATATATTTTTATATACTCACTTTTTATATTGTCACTATATTGTAAAAGTAATTTATCTTTTTCATTTCTTATGTTAGAAATATTATTTACCTTATTTCTAATGCATACTTCAAATAACTTGTGTATAATAGTTCCAAGCGATGTAAGTTCAATACTGTTATCATTAGAATTAATGTCTTCATACTTTTTAGTAAGTCTTTTTAACATATATACAATTGGAAAATTGTAGAAACTATAGAAGGTGTATCCATTTAGCGATAAATCTTTTGTATCACTTTCTTTTTTAGGAAGTACATCCGTTTTTGTTAGAAAGTTACTACTTTTACTTACAATATTAGGATTATATATGTGTTTTGATGCCTGTATTTTATATTCTGTACTATAGTTTAACTGTATTGGTTTAATGTCAAATACATATATTAAAGTGTTAAATACTGAATTTATATCTTTTTCTTCTTCCTGATTTAATACATAGTAGATAGTCGTATTTTTTGCTAAATATACTTGTCTTATGTAGTGATATATTAGGACATATTTAAAATCATTTTCATTTAATAGTCCTAATTCTTGTCTTTGAGATAAATTTAATATATAGTTGCTACTTTTTCTAAAAGGCATCTCATTTGCATTTAGAACAATTAATTCATCTACGCTCTTATCTAAACTAGGACTTGTTATTTCAAATTTCTTATCTTTTAGTCTATATTTAATCTTTTTTTCATCAAGGTATTTTAACAAGACCTTTATTTTTTCATCATTAGTCTTTAATATATCAGGAAAGAAATCATCAAGTGATAGTATTTCAGTTACTGCTTCTAAAAATACCGCTGATTCATTTTCATATTTTTTTGCTAATTCTAAATATATTTTTTCAATGTCTTCTGTTTTTTGATAAATACCTATTATTTCATCTTTATTTATATATTTTTTTGAATATGACATCATATTTTTAATATTATTTATTGTTTCATAACTAATATTAAAAAAGTTATTAAAATCTTTATCTAATATTGCAACATAAATAACATTTAGAAGGCATTTTTTATTTTTTGTATTTGCTAATATATTATATACATAAGCCAATATCTTATATGTTTTAGTTGTATTAAATGAAGTTTCTTTTTTGTAATCAAGTAGATTTTCATTTATTTCTTTGTAACATGTCTTATCACTACCCATATCAACTATCTTAATGTCTTTTGTCATATTCTCACTTAAATGTTGAGTAAGTGCTAAAGTAAGTATATTTTTATCAAGAAAGTTATATGCATTTATCTTTTTGTCTTCTATTTTTTTAATTGTTAAAGACTTTAAAATTAAATCTTGCTCGTTAAAATCTTGTTTATTAGTATATATATGATATTCAATATCTATATTTAATTTATCTAATATTTGTTTTTCTTTTTTACTTGTATACATCTTGTTTATAAATACAATTTTAGTATATTTACTAAGATAAATATCATTAATCTTTGTATTATAATTACTTAAATATCTTGGTGCATATCTACCATTTTTTACTTTATCAAGCATAATATTATGTATATCATATATATTTTTTAGATATGGCTCTTGCCAGTCATCGTAGCTT
Source organism: uncultured Leptotrichiaceae bacterium (assembly GCA_963550915.1). Lineage (GTDB taxonomy): Bacteria > Fusobacteriota > Fusobacteriia > Fusobacteriales > Leptotrichiaceae > Caviibacter. Next base: position 210,782 of record CAUVEB010000001.1, on the reverse strand, counting down.
ATATCTTTCATTTCTATATTATTTTCAAATAATTCAGACATAAGTGAATAATAGTTATATGCAACATCTATGCAATCAAAGTATTTATTTATATTAAAAAACTTTTTTTTATCACTATCTAAGCAATCATAGAAAAACATAACTTCTTTTTCTTCTTTTAATATTATTTTATCTGTAATAGTAACATTTTCAAAAAAATCAGCCACATTATTATTATTATCTAAATACAATATACTTTTGTCATCTACTTTTGTGTATTCTTCTGCTATATCATAATATTTAAACTTTATACTCATTATATCACCTTAATTTAGAATAGAGTTTGTTGATCTGTATCATTTAGACCTTGTACACATTTATTTTCTTTTAAAATTTGGAATACAGCCTTATTTATCTTTGCTCTATTCATTAAATCTTCAACTGATGTAAATTCTTTTATTTTTCTTTCTTCCACTATTTTGTGTGCTACTACATCTCCTAACCTGTCAACACCAATAAGTGGTATTCTTATCATATTATCTTGTATTACAAATGTTGTAGCCTCTGATTTATATAGGTCAACTGGAGATAACTTAATATCTCTATAATGCATTTCTATAAGTATTTCTATCATGTTAATTTCTGATTTGTCGTTAACAGACTTGTTTGGTATTGCATTTAGTTCCGATAATCTTATCTTAAGCGTATCAACTGATTTATACATTTTACTTAAAGTAAAATCTGATACCTTTCTATTAAGGTATGCAGTATAAAACTCAAGTGGATGATATACTTTAAAGTATGCAATTCTCATTGCCATCATTACATAGGCAACAGCATGTCCTTTAGGGAACATGTATTTAATTTTTTCGCATGACTCAATATACCAGTCTTTTATACCGGCATTTTTCATCATTTTCTTGTACTCTTCCCACTCTTCTTTTTTCTTAGATGGCATACCTTTTCTTACAAATTCCATTATCTTAAACGCTGTTGATTTTTCCATACCTTGTAGTATTAAATAGTTCATTATGTCATCTCTAACAGTAATAATGTCATTTAAGGTTGCTATACCACTATTTACATAATCTTTAGCATTATTTAACCAAACATCTGTACCATGTGATAAACCTGATATTCTAACAAGCTCTGTAAAAGTTTTAGGGCTAGTATCTTTTAGCATTTCCTTAACAAAGTTAGTACCAAACTCTGGTATACCATTTGTTCCAAGATCTGTTCCTATTTGTTCTGGAGTAACATTTAAAGCTTTAGTTGATGAAAATAAAGATAATACTTTTTCATCAGTAAGTGGTATATCATATATATTAATATTAGTTAAATCTTGTAAATTTCTCAGTGTTGTAGGATCGTCATGTCCTAATATATCAAGTTTTACTAATTGTTCATCCATTACGTGATAATCAAAGTGTGTAGTAGTTGAATCAGATTCTAAGTCATTAGCTGGCTTTTGATATGGTGTAAAATCAAATATTGATTTATTTGAAGGTATTACAACCATACCTCCTGGGTGTTGTCCTGTAGTTTTTCTAGCACCTTCTAGCATCTTGGCAACCCTAATAATTTCAGCTTGTTTCTTTTTAAATTCTGATTCCATTAATTTTATTCTAAAATTGTTTTGTTCATCTGAATTTTTATCAAAACTTCCAAATGTTTTTATACTTTCATTTTGAAGTAATTCTTTTGTAACTTCTTCAAAGTATTTTTTAACATAACCTATAGCATTATTTTCTGCAAGTGTTGATATAGTTCCTGCTCTAAATACTTTGTCTGCACCAAATAACTCTTCTGTGTACTTGTGTATTTCAGATTGAAATTCACCAGAAAAGTTTAAGTCAATATCAGGGACTTTATCACCGTTAAATCCCATAAATACTTCAAATGGTATTGCGTGTCCATCCCTTATATATCTTGTACCACACTTTGGACAATCTTTTATTGGTAAATCTACACCAGCTTGTGCCAAATCAAAAATTTCTATATTTTTACATTTAGCATTTGGACATCTATAATGAGGTGATAAGCCGTTTACTTCAGTTATACCCATTAAATATGCTACTATTGATGAACCTACAGATCCTCTTGATCCTACTAAATATCCATTTTCAACCGATTTTTTAACTAGTTTTTGTGCTATAAGGTAAAGAACTGCAAATCCATTTCCAATTATTGAATTTAGCTCTTTTTCAATTCTACTTTTTATTAATTCAGGTAAATCTTCACCATATAATTCATGTGCCTTCTTATATGTCATACTTTCTACTTCTTCATTTGCACCTTCAATTATTGGCGGATAAAAACCTTCAGGTATAGGTCTTACCCTATCTATCATATCTGCTATATCATTTGTATTCTTGATTACTATATCTTCTCTAATTTTTTGTGGAAAATATGAAAACTCATCAAGCATCATTTCAGTTGTTCTAAAGTAGTTATTTGTTGGATATTTAAATGACTTAAATTCCTTATTTGCAAGTTGTAATACACTTTTTGCTTTTCTTTCATATTCGTACATATACATTACATTTCCAACTGCAACTACTTTTTTACCTAATTTTTCACCTAATTCATAAAAATATTTATTCATTTCAATAACATAATTTTCATCTGTTATTTCTTTCATTTTTATATCAGCTTCATAACAAGATACCGGCATAAGTTGAATATAGTCATAAAATTTTGCACTTTCTTCTATTTCATCCTTATCAATACCTCTTATATACATAGATACAAGCTCACCACTATCATTAAATCCAATAGTAGGTGATGATGAAATTAAAATATTTTTTCTATTTTTTTCCAGTAATGATTTTGGTATTCTTGGCTTACCATTACCATAATATTCAACTAATGATTTACTTACAAGCTCATAAATTGTCTTTAGACCAGTTTGATTTCTAATTAAAATAGTTGTCTTTTGTGTTGGTGCTATTTTTATATCAAGTTGTAATTTCTCATTCACATCAGTTAATGTATTTACATTCATACCCATAATAAGGGATAATAGTTTTCTAAATATCTGTGCTGTTACCTTAGCGTCATTTATGGCTCTATGGTGATGTTCATTTACAATATCAAATTTCTTACATAATGCATCAAGATTAAATCTTTTTTGACCAGGTAATGTAAGCTTAGCCCATTGAATAGTGTCTATATATGAAAAGTTTGTTTCAATCTTAAGTTGTTTTGACTTTTCTGTAATAAATCCAACGTCAAAATTAGCGTTATGTGCTACTAATATACAATTTTTAGAAAATTCAATAAATTCAGGTAATACAAGATCAATAGTTCTGGCATCTTTTACATATTCATCTGTAATACTAGTAAGTTCTGTTATTTCTTTAGGTATAGGCATTTGAGGATTGATAAATACTGAAAATTCATCAATTATTTTATTTGATTTTACCTTTATTGCACCAATTTCTATTATTTTATCAGAATAAGGATTAAGACCTGTTGTTTCAATGTCAAATACTACATATGTTGCTCTATCAAGTAGTTCATCTGTTGGATTTACTACTAATTTTGCATTATCATCAACAACATATGCCTCAAGTCCTAATATTGCTTTTACACTATCGTCTTTTTTGTCATATAGAAAAGGAAAACTATGTACAACACCTAAATCATTTACTGCATATGCACTATATCCTAATTCACGCATAATTGTATTTAATTTTTTTGAATTTATATTTGAACTAAGTTCACTCATATTTGTTTTTATACTAAGTTCTACTCTTTTTTGTATAGCATTATCCACTAATTTAAATGTTTTACTATCAACTTTTTTTATTGTTTTTGAATCAATAAAACATTCCTTTGAATATTTGTCATCACATTTATATGTACCGTTTACCATTACATAATCGCCTATATTATATGGTATTTCATCATCATAGTTATATAGTTTTTTACATATTACAGAAGTTTCATAGTCTGTTATATATATCTTGACTATTTTTAGCTTTTTACCATTTTTTGAATCAAACTCTTTTATTTGTATATCAAAAATTTGACCTTGCATTTGTATCATTTTACCAATAGCAAGGTCAACATAAACAGGTTTTTCATGTTCTTTTATTGTAACTTCATTTTTTTGTTCTTTCTTGTTTAGAAGACTAAAATTAATGTTGGTATCTATATTAAAAATATTTTTTATTTCTCTTGTAATATCAATATTAACATTATTGTGATAAGCTTGGTTTATTAATAATTCTTGCGATAGATATATAGTAATATCATCACCTAGTATTTCTATTTCGTGTTCTAGAAACAAAATGTTTAGAGATTTCTTATTTATAGTTAAAAACTTTATTACAAACTCCACTATTTTTAATAAATCATTCTTACTAAATTTAAAATCAAGTTGCAAACTAAAATTAAGCTTATATGTACCTATAAATCTACCAAGTCTATTTTCAATAATTTTTTTTAATTTATCAAGATCATTTACTGCATTAAATGAAAATATTTTAACTTCAATATTAAGTTCTCTTAATGAAGCTGGTACTAAATCTATTTTTAAAATTTCAACTTCACTAAGTCCAAATTCATTATTAATATTGTTAGATGGCTTTAGTCTTGTTATTCTATTCATTTTTAAATCCTAATTTTTCATCAATTATCTTGAATACATATTCTCTATCTTTTTCATTGTTAACAAAATCAATTTCATCAACATTTATTTTAACTATATCAGATAGATTATAGTTTTCAAAATATTCACGATAATTTCTATCTAAATGTTCCCAGTATTTATGTGGAACTATTTGTTCATAGTCTCTTCCTCTTTTTTGTATTTTCTTAATTGCATTATCTACTGAAGTTTCAAGATATATCATAAGTCTTGGTTTTTCAACGTGTTCTAACATGTTATATAGAAGTTCTTCATATAGCATGAATTCTTCTTTAGTCATATCTCCGTCATGAACTAGCATTTTACTGAAAATTACATCACCGTATATTGATCTATCCATTATGCAACCATCTAATTTTGAAGCATTTTTTATCATTTTAAATCTCTTATTTAAAAAGAAAATTTGTAAAGGAAAACTCCATCTTTTTCTATCATAATAATATTTATCTAGTATTGGGTTATCTAGTACTGGTTCTTCATACATTGTTATATTATATCTTTCAGCTAGTAACTTCCCTAGTGAACTTTTTCCAACTCCTACTACTCCGTCAACACATATAGTACCTTTCATTATTTCCTCCTTAATTTTTGCTTTTCTAAAAAATTCTTTATAGTAACTCATTTCTAACTCCATTATCTAAGTATAATTTGCTCTTTTTTAGGACCTACAGAGATTAATGTAATTTTTACTTCTAAATATCCTTCAATGTATTCAATATACTTTTTACAATTCTCAGGTAGTAATTCATATTCTGTTATATTTGAAATATCTTCATTAAATCCGTCAAATTCTTTATATAATACTGTGTATTCTGTATTATCGTTCATTAATACAGGATAACTATCGTATACCTTTTTATCTATTTCATATGCAACAGCTAGTTTAATTGTTTCAAAACCTGATAATATATCAAGTTTAGTCATATGTAACTGAGTTATACCATTTATCATAACTGCATACTTTAATGTAACTAAATCTAACCAACCACATCTTCTTGCATAGCCTGTTGATTCTACAAACTCATTTCCATTTTTTCTTATGAGTTTAGTGCTTTCAGCATCCATTTCAGTAGGAAATAGCCCATCCATTACTCTAGTTGTATACGACTTAAAAACACCTATTATATTAGTTAGTTTTTGTGGTGCAATACCTACACCGGTACAGACTCCACCAGACATTGAAACAGCCGAGCTAACATTTGGATATGTTCCAAATGTAGTATCTAGCATTAGTGCTTGTGTTCCTTCAAAAAGCACCTTTTTACCACTATCAACCGCTTTATTTATTTCATACATACCATCAATTATACGATATCTTAACTTTGTAGCAAAGTCCTTATATTTTTCAAATATATAGTCAAAATCAATTGCTATTTCATCATATTTTTCAAGTATATTATTTTTTTCCTTTAAATTTAAAAGCAGTTTATCTGCAAGCGTATCTAAATCTAATAAATCTGCAATTCTAATACCTTTTTTTGAAATTTTATCGCAATAACAAGGTGTAATTCCATTTTTTGATGTTTTTATAACATTTTTACCCATTACATTTTGTTTTGCAACATCTATCATAGTGTGATAAGGCATTATTACATTTGCTCTTCCGTCAATATATAGATTGTCTAAAATTTTACCATTTTTTTCTATATTATATACTTCATCTAAAAATGTATCCACATCTATTACAGTACCTGCAGCAAGTATACACTTACCTTTTGTACTGATTATACCAGACGGCAACATATCAAGAGTAGTTTTTTCATCACCAACCATAACTGTATGACCTGCGTTATTTCCACCTTGAAATCTTACAACATAGTCAGAACTGCTAGCAATAAGGTCTATTATCTTACCCTTACCCTCATCACCCCATTGTAGTCCAACAACAACATAGGTATCGTATTTTTTATCATTCATTGTTACATATCCTTAACTACGATTTTAACATTCTTTTTATCTTTTTTTGAAATTGAATTAACTAAGTTTCTTAAGTTTGTTATAATATTACCATTTTTACCTATTATTTTACCCATATCAGCCTTATTTATGCATATGCATACTTCAACTGAATTATTTGAAAGTTCTTTTTCGCTAATATTATATTTTCCTTCATCAACTATTAATTTTTTAGCCCAAAATTTTATTACATTTAAATATCTTTTCATTATATAACTCCTTGCCATTCATTCTCGCTAATTATTTTGATATCTATATTAAACACTTCTTTTATTTTTAAAAACATATTATTAATATCATCTAAAAAATACTTGTTTGTTAGTATTTTTACTATACCTTTTTTACTATCTAAAGTTCTAACATTCCCTATACCTTCATAAGCTTCTGTTATCTTATTAACTATATCAATATTTTCTCTACCAATTTCAATTATATATTCATAATCTATCATATTTATCTATTTCCTTTATTAGTGATATAAACTGTTCAATAGAAAGCTCTTCTGCTCTTACAAGTGGATTTGGTAAAAATGATATTAATACATTCTTATCAATGTTAAGCCCTTTTAGATTATTTACAAGACTCTTTCTCTTATTTGAAAAAGCCATTTTAATGAATTTAAAATATTTGTCGTGATTAATTAGTTTTTCATATTTTTTATCTTTTCTTATAACAAGTTTAATAAATGCAGAATCTACTTTAGGTACAGGATCAAACATTTTTTTATCTACTGTAAATAGATATTCTGGCTCACAAAAAAAACTTACAAAATGTGTAAGCATGCTCACATCACTTGAACGGTAATCAGAGCATATTCTAAGTGCCACTTCCTTTTGTACCATTAGGTATATTTCACTTATTTTATCTTTATTCTCAATCAATTTTTCAATTATAGGTGTTGTGATGTAATAAGGTATATTAGCTATAACCTTCATATTTTCACCTTTAATATCTACAGTCATAAAATCTTGATTGATAAGATGAAAGTTAGTATAATCTTTAAACTTATTACTAAGATATGGAATTAAGTCGCTATCTATTTCATAGCAATATAGATTTTCAGTATGTTTTAATAACATTTTTGTTAAAAATCCATGTCCTGGTCCTATCTCTATTACATCTTCTTCGTTAATATTAACGCACTTTTCAATTTTTTCTAATAGTTCATCACTATCTAAAAAGTTTTGACCATATTTCTTTTTATGATTATAGCTCACTAATTTTCACCACTAATATCTAAAACACAAACATAAGGTATATTTCTATATTCTTGTTTAAAATCAAGTCCATATCCTGAAACAAACTCATCAGGGATTTCAAAACCTACATATTGCACATCAACATCAGCTTGTCTTCTTTCTTTTTTGTTAAGTAAAGTACATAGTATTACTTCTTTCGGACCTCTTTTACCTATTAATTTTAATATCTTTTTAAGTGTTAATCCTGAATCTATTATATCTTCAACCACTAAAACATTTTTACCTCTAACGCTATGTTCTAGGTCTTTTATTATTTTTATATCTCTTGTTGTTTCAAATTCATCACCATAGCTTGATACTTCCATAAAATCCATTGTTAATGGCAATTTTATTTCTCTTACTAAATCTGACATGAAAATAACAGAACCTTTTAAAATACCAACAACAACCATAGGTGCTGGATCATCAATATAGTCTTTTGTGATTTGTTCTCCAAGTTCTCTTACTCTTTTTGCAATTTCTTCCTTTGAAATCAATGTTTTAACTATGTTTTTTTCATAATTTTTTGACATCTTTTGCTCATCTCCAAATCAATATTTTAATTTTATTATACCATATTTTTTATAATTCGCTATCATTTTTACCTAAATTAAGATAAAAAATTGAAATAACTAATATTGCTGCAAATAATAGTTGTACTGATGATAATATTCTCTTAAATACAATTGCTTCTACTATTACAGATGATAATGGATATGCAAGTTCACATATAGTAGCATATGTCGCTTTAGTAGTTATCATTCCTTTATAGTAAAGAAGTATTGCTGATAAGCTATATACTGCTATTATTATTGTTAATGTATAAATATTACTGTTTGAAAAATATATTCTTGCACTTTCAATAGATGATTTTGAGAATATAACAAGTAATATTCCTGAGATAATAGTAGTAAATAAAAATCTGTAAAATGTTGTTGTAACAAAAGAAAATTTATTAACTATTTTTTTACCAAATACTGTTGAACTTCCAAATGATACAGCAGCAAGTAGTGAATAAAATGCAGCACTTAAATTATTTTTTGGTAATAATGTAGGATTATTTAAACCAAATATTAGAAAATATAACGAAATAAGCGTTATTACAAATATGATATAAAATCTCTTTTTTGGTTTTTCATTTAATAAAAAATATGCAAGTATTACTGCAAATATTGGTTGCATTTTTTGTATGACTGTTACTAAACTTAAACTAAAATTACTAAGTTGTAATGCTTTTACTATTGATAATGTCCCTATAGTTCCACCAAACAATGCGATTAGACCATAGTATATAAAGTCATTTTTCTCAAAATATTTAATTTTTTTGTATTCTCCAAAAAATAGGATTGATAGTATTATAGTTGGTACTAAATGTGAAACAAAAACTATAAATTTTACATCAAAAAAACCGTAACTAAAATATCTAGGTGTTAAAAGTATACCATCTATCCCCCACATTGTAGCTGCTATTACTATTAATATCCAACCTAGACTCATATTTTTATTCATTTAAACTCTCTCCTTATATATGTAAATTTATAAAAATTATAACTATTTTTTGTAAAATATTCAACTATTTATTTTAATATGATATAATTTTATAAATCATTATTAGGAGGAATAAATGTTTATATTAAAATTCATTGCTACATTCATATCAACGTTATTTGCCATTTTACTATCTATATTGATTGCTTATGTAATAATAATGAAGATATTAAAGTCTGGTAGCTCAAAATCAAGCGTAAAGAACCCAAAAACTGTATTAATAGACATTGATGAAATAAAATACGATAATATTGAAAATCCTTTTTCAAATAAATTAAATTTCTATAATTTCACTGAAAAATTAAATGAAATTTTAAATGATGAAACAATTGAGAAAATAATAATTGATACTGACAGAACTAATTTATCAAATACACAAATTGAAGAACTAGAACCTATATTTGAAAAGCTTAGAAAAACTAAAGATGTTGTATCAATTGGTAGCATGCTTGACAACAACAAATATTTAATGTCTATGCTAGCAAGTAAAATATTTTTAGTTAAAACTGCAAATTCTACTCTTCTTTTAAGAGGTTATAGAAGAAAATTAAACTATTACAAGAATTTATTTGATAAAATTGGTATTAAATTTAATGTTATACATGTTGGTTCACATAAATCATATGGTGAAAATTTTAATCATACTGATATGTCAAATGAATTAAAAGAAGATATTACAAGATTAAATGATATAAATTTAAAGTATTTTATTGAAAAAGTAAAAAAATATCGTAACGTTAATATAGAAGAAGATTTATTAGATGGTCAATTATTTCTTAACAATGACTACAAAGAGCTTATTGACGGATACACAACTAAGAGTAAATTAATTGATAGTAATGAAGAACTAATTTCAATAACGCAGTATAAATACAAGAAGAAAAAGAAAAACAAATCAAAAAATATTATTGCAGTTATGACTCTTGAAGGTCAAATATCGCCAGTTTCATCAAAAAAAGATGTTATATCATATGAAAATGTATTTGAAAAAATTGAAACGTTAAATGAACATGATAACGTTAAAGGATTAGTTCTTAACATAAACTCTCCTGGTGGTTCAGCATATGAATCAAGTATAATACACTCATTATTTAAAGAAAGAGTAAATATACCAATATTTGTATCAATGAAAGATGTATGTGCATCAGGCGGATACTTTATTTCAACTGTTGCAAAAAAAGTTTTTGTAAATAATACAACACTTACAGGTTCAATTGGTGTTGTTGCACTTTATCCGTCATTTGAAAGTCTAATTGAAAAAATTGGCATAAATGTTGACGGTGTTGAAAAAGGAGAAACTGTAGATTTTGGTCATTTCACTTCTAATGTAAGTCCAAAAACACTTGAACTACTTAATAAATCGCTTGAGGCAACATATACTGAATTTAAGCGTTGTGTAATGCGTGGTAGAATCATGACAGATAAAAGACTTGAACCAATTGCAGGTGGACGTGTATGGACAGGACAAGAAGCGGTAAATAACGGTCTTGCAGATAAAATTGGTAATTTAGAAGACACAATTAAAGCATTAGCTGATTATTTAAAACTAAATGACTATAAAGTAATACAAATTGAAAAGAAAATAAATCTTAAACAATCAATTAAAAATTTAAAACCAAGTATATTTACTGACATTAATAGTTATTATGAACCTTTAATGCTTTATCTTGGATAATAAAAATGGAGCTATTTAAATAGCTCCTATTTATTAATCCCAATATTTAGGTTTTTCTGGTATTAGAAATAGTAATAATATGTATGCAAGTATTGAAAAACCCAAAAATGCAGTTGAAAATATCCATATAACTCTTATTACTGTTGGATCAATATTTAAATACTCACCTATTCCTCCAGCAATTCCAAAAATTATCTTATTATCATTACTACGATATAGTTTTTTATTCATATATTTTTTCCTCCATTTCAATAACCATTTGTAAATACTCTAAATTATCAAATCCTATTTTTTTATATAATTTTAAAGCTCTTAAATTATTTTTTTCAACTTCAAGTCTTATTCTTCTATAATCCTTATACTCTTCTTTTAGAAAATCAAGTACTTTTGTGCCAATTCCATGACTTCTATATTCTTCTTTAATGTATAGTTCTTCAATTAATAATACCATACCTGATACTTCTTGTGAATATGTTTTTGAAATTAGGCAGTATCCAATAATTAAGTTATCATGTTCAATGATATAGCAACTAGCATATTTATCATCATTTTGAATAAAATCAAATGTATCTTCTATATACTTTAATGGTATCTTGTGCATAACTGCAGCTGAGTTATAAAAAGAGTTCACCATTTGTATATAATCATTTCTATCACTGCTTAAAATTTTTCTAATATTTATATTCATTTTAACTCCCAAAATTTTTCTATACTAGTTTAATACCATATTTTAGGTTTTTTTTCAAGTACAAAAAAACCAATATTACAGATTACGTCCTATAATATTGGTCATTTATTATACTAATTCAATTATTGCCATTTCTGCTGAATCTCCACGTCTTACATCAGTCTTAGTGATTCTTGTGTAACCACCATTTCTTTCCATGTATTTAGGAGCAATTTCTTTAAATACTTTAACAACTGCTTCTTCATTTCTTAAAAAAGCAAATGCTTGTCTTCTTAAATGTATTTGTTTAGCAACATCATCAGTTGCATTGAATTTCTTACCTAAAGTAATTGTTCTTTCAACAAATTTTCTAAGTTCTTTTGCTCTTGTTAATGTTGTTTCAATTCTTTCAGCTTTAACTAGTGAAATTGTCATATTTTTTAGCATTGCTAATCTATGATCAGTTCTTCTCCCAAGTTTTCTATATGATTTATTATGATTCATTTAAGTAATAACCTCCAATCCTAGTCTCTAGAATTACCGTCTATATCAAAGCCACACTCTCTTAATTTCTCAACTATCTCATTTAAAGAAACTTTACCAAGATTTTTGATTTTTTCTAATTCAGCTAAACTCATTTTAGCTAATTCAGACACTGTGTTTATACCCGCTCTTTTTAGACCGTTGTATGCTCTTACTGATAATTGTAATTCTTCAATTTTTAATTCAGAGTATGCATTACGCATATCTGTTGTAGCAACTAATTCATCGTCACTATCTCCTCTATATTTTGACATAGAAGTTCCTATATTTGTAAATGGTTTAACATGTGTTAATAATAATTCAACTGCATAAGATAATGCATCATGAATTTCAACAGAACCATCTGTTTCAATTTCAAGTGTTAATTTATCATAGTTTGTTACACGTCCAACCATAGTATCTGTAACAGTATAATTTACTTTTTTAATTGGAGTATAAATTGCGTCAACTGCTAGGAAATCTAGTGGCCAACCATCTTTATTTATTTCATCTGAAACTACAAATCCTTCTCCAGAATCAACTAAAAACTCCATATTTACTTCTCTATCTGTTGTAACTGTTGCAATGACTTGTTCAGGATTAATTATATTTATTCCTAACTCAGGTGTTATGTCAGCAGCAGTAATCACTTTAGGACCTTTAACAGATAAAGTCATTTTCTTTTCGCTTGGTTCATCAAGCTCAATTATAATTTCTTTAACATTTAAAATTATATCAGTAACAGCTTCTTTTACACCTTCCATTGTAGAAAATTCATTTAGTATACCTTCAATTCTAAGTCCTTTTATTGCAGACCCAGGTATTGATGATAATAGTATTCTTCTAAGTGCATTTCCAATAGTATTTCCATACCCTCTATATAATGGTTCAAGTATATATTTAGCTGAATATTGACTACTCTTTTCTTCAGTTAATTTTATATTTTTTGCTATTTTTTCTATATTTAGCAAGATAAATCAACTCCTTAGTTAGATTATATATAATTATTATTATCTTGAATAGAATTCAATTATCATTGCTTCATCTAATTCAAAATCTACAACGTCTCTTGTTGGATTTTCTAATACTCTTCCAATCTTTTTGTCAGCTTGTAATTCAAGCCAAGTTGGAACAGATTTTTGTCCTAAAGATTCTTCGATAACTTTTAGTCCTTTTGAATTTTCTTTAAGTTCAATTACATCACCTTGTTTTACTCTATATGATGCAATATCTACTCTTTTACCATTTACAAGTATATGTCCGTGGTTTACTAATTGTCTTGATTGTCTTCTAGTAGACCCCATACCTAATCTGTAAACAACATTATCTAATCTTCTTTCAAGATATTGAAGTAATAGTTCACCAGTTACTCCGTCTTTTCTTGTTGCTTCTTCGTATAATTTATAGAATTGTTTTTCCATTACTCCATAAACGAATTTTGCTTTTTGTTTTTCTCTTAATTGTATTCCATATTCTGTTAATTTTTTATTTGCATTTGGTCTTATATTTCTTCTTGATTTTTTATTTACTCCTAATACAACTGGATCAAGTCCAAGTGTTCTACATTTTTTTAGAACGGGCTGTGTATTTCTTGCCATTAGTCATTTTCCTCCCTTACACTCTTATATTCTTTTCTTAGGTGGTCTAGCACCGTTGTGAGGTACTGGAGTTATATCAACTATTCTAGTTACCTCTAATTCTGTTGCTTGTATTGATCTTATTGATGCTTCTCTTCCTGATCCAGGACCTTTTATTTTGATTTCAACTTTTTTCATTCCATTTTCAATTGCAGTACGTGCAGCTTGTTCTGCAGCTATTTGTGCTGCAAATGGAGTTCCTTTTTTAGTTCCTTTGAAACCTGATGTTCCACCTGATTTCCAAGCAATAACCTTTCCTTCTGTATCTGTTATTGTAACAACAGTGTTGTTAAATGTTGAATGTATATATGCAATACCATTTGGTATATTTTTTAATTTTTTCTTTTTTGAAACTACTGTTTTCTTAGCCACTTACGGTTTCCTCCTATTCCTTATTACTTCTTCTTAGCAATAGCCATTTTTGCTGGACCTTTTCTTGTTCTAGCATTAGTTTTAGTTTTTTGACCTCTTACTGGAAGTCCCATTCTATGTCTTAGACCTCTATAACATTTTATATCAGTTAATCTCTTTATGTTAAGTCTAATTTCTTTTCTAAGTTCTCCCTCGATCTTGTACTCATCAATGATTTTTCTGATTCTTCCTAATTCTTCTTCTGTTAAATCTTTTACCTTAGTATCTCTATTAACTTCAGCTCTTTTTAAGATTTCATTTGATGTACTTCTACCTACACCAAAAACATAAGTTAATGAAATTTCAACTCTTTTGTTTCTTGGAATGTCTACTCCTGCTATTCTAGCCAATTTCTTCCTCCTTAATTTTGATATTTACCTTCTTCAATATGCCTTACCTCATAATCAGATAAGAATAAGCCCTACAGCTAAACATACTTTTACAATTTTATATCAATTGTCTATGCAATTATATGTATATAAAATCTATATGTTTTATTATCCTTGTTTTTGATTATGTTTAGGGTTTTCGCATATTACTCTTACGATACCAGATCTTTTAACAATCTTACATTTATCGCAAATACTCTTTACAGATGCCTTTACTTTCATAAAAACCCTCCTTTTGTATTATTTCTTTCTATAAACTATTCTGCCACGTGATAAGTCATACGGCGAGATTTCAACTGTTACCTTATCTCCTGGTAAAATTTTAATATAGTTCATTCTCATTTTCCCAGAAATATGTCCTAAAACTTCGTGTCCATTTTCTAGTTGTACTTGAAACATAGCATTTGGTAATGCTTCTAATATAACTCCTTCAAGCTCTAAAACATCTTGCTTTGCCACCTTACTCACCTCGTATTCTAAATAATATAAAAAGTTGTTGCTATATGCAACCTTATTGATTATATCACAATTATTATTTAATTACTAGCATTTTTATAAGAAAATTTAAATAAAATTATATTTTAAAAGGTAATATCCATATACTATGAATATTACCTTATATTCTTTTACTTAATTTGATTAATTTGTATGTATATTGTTGATATTATATGAAGTAATAGTAATATAAATACAACAACTACATAATTTAAAGTTGGATTCATTAATCTTAATATAAGAGTTAGCATAGATACAAAAACAATAGCAATTTCAATTTTAACTGTTTTAATAGTTACTCTGTATGCAAGCTCATTTACAAAACGCCAATTTTCAATATTTAAAGTTGAGTATTTTGTTCTAAATCCACCTTTTTCAGGTATTTGGTTTGCATCTTTTTGTTTACCATATGATATAGCATATAAATAAAGTACTAGTGGTATTATAATCTCAAGAATGAAATTTTTTATTAAAATCTCCAACTAAACCTCCTCATTTATTATATATCCAATACCTCGTATTGTTTTTATTATTTTCTCATTATAATCTTTATCAATCTTTTTTCTTAGAAAATTTATATAAACATCAACAATATTACTCTCATATGCAACGTCTATATCCCATATTTTTTCTGCAATCATAGTTCTTGTTACTACATTATTTTTATTTTGTAATAGATATTCAAGAAGTTCAAACTCTTTTTTTGATAATTTAATTTCTACTCCTGAACGTTTAACAGTCCGTGTATTACCATTTAAAACTAAATCTTTTGAGCTTAAAACAATATTTTTGTCATATAAATATCTATTTATAATTTTACAAACTGCTACAATTTTTAGACTTATTTCTTTAATTGTACAATTTTTATCAATATAGTCGTCAAAACCTAATTCAAGTGCTTTTTTTCTAAAAAAATTAGTATTCATAGAACATACAGCTAGAACATATACTTTTTTATCTAATTTTCTAATTTTAGAAATTAAAATATCAACTGCCATAACATAATCTGTATATACTACAATTAAATCATATAAATTATATTTTAATTTTTCATATATTTCATATTCATTATTTATAAATACATTTTCATAACCATATGTTTCTAGTTCTTTTACTATTTGCGTTCCAATTTTATTTGATTTATTATATATCAAAACTTTCAAAGTTTATCACCTATTTTGATTTTAGAACTTCATCCCATTTTTCAACTTCTTCTTTGAAGTTATTTAGGAAGTCATTTACATTTTTACCACTTATTTCAATATCTAAAATAGTGTCTCCCATTCTAATTGTTTTTGCAACATTTAAATCATTTATATTAATTAGAGTACCAAAAACTGTATAATTATTATTAAAATTAGGATAAGCATTTAAAGTAATGAAAAATTGTGAGCTTCCTGAATTTTCAAGTCCTGTATTTGCCATTGCAAGTATACCAGGATTATCAAATGTAAGCCAATGTACATATTCATCTTTTATAGTATAACCTGTACCACCTGTTGAATCTCCTATATTATCTCCAGATTGTATTAATAAATTGTTTACAACTCTATGAAAAGGAAGATTATCATAAAAATCATTTTTTACTAAATAAACGAAATTTGCAACTGTTTCAGGTGCAGCTTCTGGATAAAGGTATACATTTATATCACCTTTATTAGTCTTTATTTTTGCCTCTAAGTTGTAAGATGCAAGTTTCTTTTGTCTTTTTTCTTCTGGTGTTAGATTTGTTAATTTTTCTCCAAATAGTGACTTAGTAAAATCGCCAAATGTAAAACTTGAACAACTTACTAACATTGAAAAAAATAGTGTAATAGTTAATGCACGTAAAATTTTTCTCATTTTAATTCCTTTCTTTGATTTTCAAGATTAATCGAAAATTCAACATTAATTGGTTTATTGAAGTCATACTTGTATATATTAAAGTTAAATAAAAATTCAGACTCCTCAATTTTCATTTTTTCCCTTAAAAATTGTCCTTTACTTAATATTTTATCATAAATAACTAAAATAAGCATTTCATTACCTTCAACGCTAACTGCCTCTACTAATTTTATAAGTCTATCTTTTGATATATTAAGATGTGTTCTTAAAATATCTTCAATTGCACTTTCATTTATCGCAACTGAAAATAGATCGTATATAATATCAGGCAGCATAATTCCAAACATAATTTTTGCTTCTTTTTGTTTTGTAAATTTATATTTCATTAAAAATACCTCTTAAAAATTATATCATATGTGTAATTCTAATACAACTAATTAGAATATCCCATTTCTTTTAAAAATTTGGGATCTTTTCTCCATTTTTTCTTAACTTTTACCCATAATCTTAAATTAATTTTAAGATCTACTAAATCCTCTATTTCTTTTCTTGAAAGTATACCAACTTGTTTTATTAAACTTCCTTTATCACCTATTATTATTCCTTTTTGCGATTCTCTTTCAACATATATTGTTACATCATAGTGTCTTATATTGGGTTTTGTTAAAACATTTGTTATTTCAACTGCTATACTATGCGGTATTTCATCTTTTGTAAGTAGTAACAACTTCTCCCTTATAACTTCAACAACTATCTTGTTTACAGGCATATCTGTATAGTAATCTAAGGGATAGTATAGTATATCGCTACTTAAATATTTTTTGCATTCATCATATATTTTATGTATTCCAATAGAGTATTCAGATGATAATGTAATTATATTATCATAATTTTTACCAAATTTTTCATCAATTTCATTAATTTTTTCTTTAATTTCTTCATCACTTAACAAGTCAATTTTATTTATTACAATAATGTATGGTGTATTAACTTTTTTTATGTGTTCTAGTATAAACAAATCACCTGTTGAAATTTCTTGTGTACCATCTAATATGAATAATATTACATCAACTTCTTCTAAACTATCTAGTGCAGTATTTGTCATATATTCACCTAATAAGTGAAGAGGTTTATGTATACCTGGTGTATCAACAAATATATATTGATTTTCACCAATATTTGAAATACCCCTTATTTTATCACGTGTAGTTCCAGCTTTGTCTGAAATAATTGCAAGTTTCTCAGATATTAATTTATTCATAAGAGTTGATTTACCAACATTAGGTCTACCAACTATAGCTATAAATCCTGATTTCATTTTCACCTCAATATTCAAATATATTTAATAGACCACTTTCATGTTCTACCGGTTCTGTTCCTGCTTTAAATAATGATCTATCTGCATTTAAACCGTCATCATCTATAAATCCATTTACATTATCAATAGTACGTTGTACTAATTTGCCAGATGCTAATGAATCTGTAATAAAGTCAAAATTACTTGGATCATATGTAGATAAATTTGCAACAGTTTGCATATAATTCTTCCATATTGGAATAGCTACTGATGAACCCGACATTCCACGACCCATACTCTTATTATCGTCATATCCTACATAAACTACAGTTGCTAGTGTAGGTGTGTATCCAGTAAACCAAGCAGATATATATTCATTTGTAGTACCAGTTTTACCTGCCATTGGAATTGGTACTCCATTTTTATAAACGACAGCACTCTTACCTGTACCATTATTTATTACCTGTTGCATAAGATGTGTTACAAGTGCAACATCTTCAGGCTCATATATTTTTTCTTTTACATTACTTGCCTCATATATTACTTCACCGTCTTTATTTTCAACTTTGTATATAAATTGAGGAACTATTCTATAACCACCATTAGCAAATGATGCATACATTCTTGCCATATCAAGTGGTGTTACTGTAATAGAACCAAGTGCAAGTGTTAAATCTTTAGGGAAATTTTCACTTTTTTGTCCTCTACTTAACTCCCAAACTTCTTTTACCTTATCAATACCAACTAAGTCTAATATCTTAACTGCACCAATATTATTTGATATTTCAAGTGCTTTTAACATTGTTATATTACCACGATATTTACCGTCATAATTTCTAGGACTCCATTTACCATATTTTACAGGTGAGTCCTCAACAACTAGATTCATAGGTATGTTATTTTGTAGTGCTGCCATGTATACGATAGGCTTAAATGCTGATCCTGGTTGTCTTTTAGCATTTATAGCTCTATTAAAATCACCTTTAACATAGTTTTTACCACCAACTATAGCTTTTACAAAACCATTGCTTGGATCTATTGATATAAGGGCAGCTTGTAATTTATCTTTTTTTAGACCAGCACTAGTTTCAAATGCCTTATATGCTGCTTTTTGCATATTAATATCTACAGTTGAATATATTTTATAACCATTAAATAGAGATTTTGTTGCATCTTCATCTTCATTATCAAGTTGTAATATTTTTTTTAGTTCACTTAAAATTATTGTTGTTACTTCAGGTGAAACATTAGAATTTGATATTTCTTGTGCTTCAGGTCTATTTTCAAGTTCCTCATTTGTAACAAAACTTATTTTTTCATTTTTAGCTACTTCATACTCTTCTTTTGTTATTACACCAGCATTTAACATACTAAGCAAAACAATTTTTTGTCTTTTAATTCCATGCTCTAATTTAGAATATTTTTGTGGTGATTTTGGTATACCTGCAAGTAGTGCTGCTTGTGCTATCGTTAAATCTTTTGGAAGTACTCCAAAATATCTAAGTGAAGCATTTTTTATACCATATGCCCCTTTTCCAAAATTAATTGTATTTAAATAATTTTCTAAAATTTCATCTTTAGTATAAATTTTTTCCATTTCATATGTTAAAACTGCTTCTATTATTTTTCTTTTTAAAGATCTTTCTGGTGTTAAAAAAGCTGTCTTTACTAATTGTTGTGTAATAGTACTTCCACCTTGTCTACCGGTTCTTGTAACATTTAGTAAAATAGCTTTAGTAAGTCTTACATAATCAAGACCATGATGTGATCTAAATCTTTTATCTTCTACTGCAATAAAAGCGTTTTGTACATAAAGTGGTATTTCGTTTATTTTTATAGGATCCCTATTTTCAATTGCTAATACATCAATTTGATTACCATTTATATCATAAATAATTGAAGGTTTTAGTGGTTCATAATTTTCAAGCAATTCTATCGGATAATTTCTTTTAACTTCAATTACTACATATGTAACAAAAATAGCTAATAAAACAAATAAAAGTAATATAGCTTTTATTATATATTTAAATATTTTTTTCATCTGTATTATTCTCCTTTTTTACCTTTAATTGACCACATGCTGCAAAAATATCCTGTCCTTTTGTTTCTCTTAGAGTAGCATTTATCTTATTATTTTTTAAGTAATTATAAAATTCTTTTTGCTTTTCTTTGCTAGGTGTAACATATGGTTTTGATACCACTTTATTATATGGTATTAAATTTACGTGTGCATTAAAATTCTTTAAATATTTTGTTAGTAGTATTGCATCACTTTTATCTATATTCATATCATCTATTAGTATATACTCAAATGTTATTCTATTGTTTGTTAATTTTTGATATTCCATTAATGCTAATCTTAAGTCCTCTAGATTATATCTTCTATTTATAGGCATTAATTTATCTCTTATTTCTTGTTTTACAGAATGAAGTGAGATTGCAAGATGTATTTGCTTTTCATCATTTGCAAACTTTTTGATTTCATTTATAAGACCAGAAGTTGAAATGGTGAAATTTCTTTTTGAAATATTTTGACCTTTATCACTATTTAAAAGATTTATTGATTTTATTACATTATCATAGTTTAAAAACGGTTCCCCCATACCCATATATACAAGATTTGTTATCTTATCGTTATTAGCTCTAAGTTCTTTTTGAATATAATAAAATTGTTGTATTATCTCAGATGCTGTTAAATTTTTTTCAAACCTCATAGTTCCGGTAGCACAAAAATCACATTTTAATGGACAACCTATTTGTGACGATACACAAAGAGTTTTCCTATTATTATGTGTAAGAAGTACTGATTCTAACAATAATTTACCATTTATGCTAAATAAGTATTTAGCAGTCTTTTTATCAAGTGATTCTTGTTTTGCAATACATTTAAAGTCATTAATAAAAAAATTATCTTTTAATAATTCTCTTATTTCTTTTTTTATATTGCTAAAGTTATCAAAATTAAATTCAAGCTTATTATGTAACCAGTCATATATTTGATTAATAACAAAAGTTTTTAAATTAAATCTACTAAGCTCTTGCTTTAATTCTTCATAATTAAAATTTAATATATCTTTTTTATCCATTATTTTCCTTTATAATAAAAATAAGTAGTCAAAAGCATTTTTAGATAATGCTATAAATTCAAGTAATTCAGAATATACAAAAGTTGATTCTTCACCTGTTCCTTGTATTTCAATAAATTCGTTTTTATTATTCATTACTATATTCATGTCAACTTCAGCACTACAATCTTCATCATAGTCTAAATCTAACATAATTTGTCCATTTACTCTACCAACACTAATTGCTGCAACTTTTGAGATCAATGGATTCTTTGTTAATTTACCATCATTTAATAATTTTTGTATTGCAAGCTCTAAAGCTAAATAACCACCTGTTATTGAGGCAGTTCTAGTTCCACCATCCGCTTGTATTACATCACAATCAATTGTTATAGTCTTTTCTCCTAATTTTGCAAGATCAATACAAGATCTTAAGGCTCTTCCAATTAGCCTTTGTATTTCCATAGATCTACCAGAAACTTTTCCAGTCATTGAATCTCTTTTATTTCTGGTATTTGTTGCTCTTGGTAGCATACTATATTCAGCAGTTATCCAACCACTTCCTTTGCCCTTTAAAAAAGCAGGTACTTTATCTTCAACTGTTGCATTACATATTACTCTTGTATTTCCAAATTCAATTAATACTGATCCCTCTGGGTGCATTATGTAATTACTAGTTACTTTTATATTACGTAATTCATTATTTTTTCTGTTGTTTTTTCTCATTTAATTCTATTCCTTTTTTTCTTATTATTATATCATTTTAATTAAAAAGTGTCTATCATTTGCAATTTACATGTAATTATTATGTTAATTTGACCATTTTTTATTTAGTTAAATAAGTTGTTGATTTTTTTTGTATATTTTCTTATATTAAATTCAATAAATGATACAATTGGTATATAAAGTGAGGTGATTATGAAAAAAATATTATTAATATTCTGCTTAATATTTACACAGACTTTATATTTTGCAGATACTACAACGAATGATTCAATAAATCAATTAATTGAAAATTTCACAATTGAAAATAATGTTGATGATGAAGAATTTGACAATAACATTTCTAAAGAAATGGTTGAATTAATATCAGAAAATCTTAAAAAGAATAGTGATGTTAAAGAAGATATCAGAAAGCAAATTACAGATTTTGCACTTACATATCTAAACACTCCATACATATGGGGAAGTACAGGTCCAAAATCATTTGATTGTTCAGGGTTTGTAAATTATGTTTATAAGGAGATTGCAACTGTACAGTTGCCTAGAACTTCATATAACATTGCAAAACTAAAAAATAAGGTTGAAAAAGATGATTTACAAATTGGCGATATTATATATTTCAAAACAACTAAAAAGAAGAGAATTTCACATGTAGGTATATATATTGGAGATAATAAGTTTGTTCATGCATCATCAGCTAAGAAAAAAGTTGTTATTTCGGAAATAGAAGGATTTTATAAAAGAGCATATAGAGGTGCAGTTAGACCTTATTAATAAAAGTAGCTGTTAATTAAACAGCTACTATTTTTTTAAAATTAATTTTTTATGTTTTATTATATATTAATTACTTGATGAATATTTTTTAATTCCTAAAAACCAAACCTTATAAACAACAATAGTTAATAATATTTCAAAAAATATATACCATAATATAAGCTTAAAACTAAATGTATTATTTAAAATTGTAATTGGCATATTTATAGCTGTTATAATTGGAAATAATATTCCAAGTAGTATTTGTATCCACTTTGGATATATTCCTTTTGGCTTGTTTGACATAACTTCTAAATATTCTGGTAATCCAATTAATTTATCTGCTTTTTCAAACCAAAATGATGCCATTATAACTAAATGGTTTATTAAAAATAAAAACCATACACCTAAAAGCACAAATATAACATACATTAATATTGTTATAGATGAAAGTTTATAAAAACTAAAAATATAACTTTGAATTAATACTGCTACAAATACATTAATTATACTTGGTATGTCAAGTCTATATAATGAATAAAACCAAAATGAATTAACAGGTCTTACAAATATAAAATCAAGATCCCCATCAAGTATTTTATCTGCTAATCTTTCGTGTGAATTTATAAATAAAAAACTATATAAATATTGTATTATTGTTGCAGTTATAATCAAACTTAAAAAATCAAGTTTAGACCAACCTAATATATTATCTGTATATTCAAAATAAACAAATCCTGAAAACATCTCTATTCCAAAAAATAAAAATCCAAAAAATACTATTAGAAATGTTGTTGTTCTATATGCAATCACTTCTTTTATACTCTGTTTTATTAATATTAACCACAATTTAAATGACATATTACGCCCCCATACCCTCATATTTTTTTAGACCTTTATTAAATAAGTATTCGTATGTGTATTTGAATAATACAAGCCAAACAAAGTTAATTAAAATATGAAACATCAGTTCTTTTTCACTATAAAAGCCTTGTAAAGTTATTGTAAATATATATGTAATCATAGAAAACGGATTATACTTTATTATTTTAAATAAGTAAGTTGGTAGTATATCAAGTGGAAAATATATACCAGCTAAAAGAAGATAAAATCCATTTAATATAGGACGAAGTGGCCATATTTGAATAAGCCAAAATCCAAGTGTTGATATTAGTAATGTAAGATTAAAAAACATAAATATATTTAATATAAATGTCATTATTAAGAGTAATGTATATGTATTAGTGTAATAATATACATTATATTTAAAATAAATTATTAGTAATAAAAAAGTTATTATTAATAATATAATTCTTCCTATATACTCACTAAGTGTTTCTTCATAATATGAAACCGGTCGTAGAAGTTTTGTTGTTAATTTCCCAGATCTTACAAGGGTTGATAGCTTAAAAACAATATCAAATTTAAAAATCAAAGAAATTATATTAACTATAATTATATATGTAAACATTTCTTTTAATGTGTATGTGCCAATCTTATATGAATTTGATGAAATATATATACTTTGCCATATGTATATTGATGCGAATATTTGTATCATTGTAATTAAAATACTTGTTACCAGATTAAATTTGTATTGTAATTTTATCATAAATTGATTTAGTGATATAACAATATATTTTCTCATAATGTTTGTTCCTTATATAAATTAAATATTATTTCTTCAAGCTCTACTACATCTTCTCTAATACTTACAATATCATTTAAATTTATGTTCTCAATAATATATTTGTCGTCTTCAAAATATATTTCATATTTATTTTCATCTACTCTTTTATAACTTGCATTTCTAAAACTAAATGGTAATATATCATCTTTTGTTTCTACAATATACTTTTTCGTAGTTTTAAACATATTTTTTAATTCTTTTATTGGCAAATCAATTTTCTTTTCACCTTTAATTAATACAATGATCCTATTACATAAATTTTCTATATCTTTCATATAGTGGCTTGTTAATATTATTGTTGTCTTATAAGTTTTATTTATTTCTTTTAAAAAATCATAGATTGCATATTGGCTAAGCAAATCTATACCTATTGTAGGTTCATCTAAAAATAGTATTTTAGGATTATGTATAAGCGAACATATAAGTTCAAACTTTAATCTTTCTCCAAGAGATAATTTTCTTACTGGTATATTTTTCTTATTTTCTAAATTTAACAATTTTAATAAATAAGTAAGACGACTATCAAAATCATTTGTTGGAATACTATATATTTCTTTTAACATTTTTAAAGTTTCTATTGGTGGTAAATCCCATATTAATTGTGATTTTTGACCTAGAACTACACCAATATTTTTTAAATGATTTTTATTTTTCATATATGGAATTTCGTTATTACAAATAATCTCACCTTTTTTATTTTCTAAAATACCAGTTAAAAGTTTAATAAGAGTTGTTTTGCCTGCTCCATTAGGCCCTAAGACTCCTACTATTTCACCTTTTTTTATTTCAATTGTGTCTATGTCAAGAACTTTATTTTTTATGTATTTTCTTGAAAATAAATCTTTAATTGCTGATAAAAATCCTTGATCTAGCTCATATGAAATATATTCAAATTTCAAATTTTTAACAGTAATCAAAATAACCTCCCTATAATATAAACAAAAAGTTAGCTCTTTAGCTAACTTCTTTTCTTATTTTTTATTTACTTTTTCAGCTAAACTCTTACCTACTCTAAATTTAACAACTGTTTTTGCAGGTATAACCATTTTTTTCTTAGTTAGTGAATTAACACCTTCTCTTTTCTTTCTTTCTTTAAGTGAGAAAGTCCCCCAACCGATGAATTTAACTTCTTTACCTTCGCTTAATGAATCTTCAACTGTTTCTAAGAATAAGTTTACTAATTCTTCAGCTTTTCTTTTTGTGCTGTTTGTTTTCTTAGCGTATAATTCAACAAACTCTTTCTTTGACATATTTGTAACCTCCCAATAAATATTTACTTTACTTTTATATAAGTATAATGTTTTTTTGAAAAATGTCAAATATTTTTTTATTAGATAGCTATATTCCCCTATAAATTGCTTTCTTTTTCAAATTAATTTTTTTTATATTTTTACCATTTCTACCTATAGATTTTGATATATCATCAGTGTATAAAAATATATATTTTTCACACTCTACAGCAAATTTAACATCAGGTATATCAACCATGGTATCTACCAAAAACATACCTTTTATAACTTTATTAAAAAAAAATTTTATTAAGACATAAATATTTACCATCTAACTCTTTCATTTTGCCTGTAAGTATGTATGATGACATTATACGAACCTGATGTGGTAGAAAGCTATCACCTAAAAAATATAGGGCATTGTCTTTGTATTCAATCTTAAGATTTCTTACTGTATTTTTTATTTGTCTACCTTTTTTTGTTGTAAATCTTGAATAATCCATATTCCCACTAAGATTTTTACATAGCTTTTGTATTTCATCTTCACTTCTAGTTATTTTTTCTACATCATATTTAAAAATATATTCTCTTTTTTCAACATAATCTGGAAACTCTAAAAATGGTAATACTCTTTGTATCTTAATTACATCATCATATTTTAGCATTTCATCTATATTTATTTTTGAAGTCATTATATAAAGTACATTTTCATTAGCACTAACGCCTTTATCTGTTCTTCCTGCTTGTTGTATTCCTTTAAAAATATTTATACCATTTTCTTCAAATCTTTTTTTAAATTCAGATTTCACGCTTTTAAAACCTGGATTTTCATCAAAACAGTCGTATTCATTACCATTATATCTAATATATATCATATATCCATTTAATGATGTTTTTTCTAGTTTTCTATCATTAATCATTTTTTTCTTTCTTAAATACACAAAGCCAAGTACAATTTTGTGATGGAGCTTTAACTCTATGCTTTATATTTTTAGGTATACATTCATAGTCACCTTAATTAAAAATTTTTCGTGATCTTGATATTCTAATATAGCATTACCCTCTAATACATACACGAATTCATCTTCATCTTGTAAAAGCCAATCTGTTTCACAACCATTTGAAAATATTTTTTCAACTCTTATATCTCCGTCATATAATTTTTCAACTATTTCTTCATTCATTTTTTGAAACCTCACTAATTATCAGCCATAAAGCTGTTCTTTCATCTAAATTACCTATTTTTATTTCATTTTCATATCGTAAACATAAATTTAATATTTTAAGTGTTTTTTCTTTTGTGTACTTATGCCTGTAATTCTTATTCTTTAAATATATTACATAGTAGTTTGCATTAAATATTTCTTCATATTTCTCATATTGTTTTCTAAATTCTTCGTATGATAATGATAAATCTAATATTTGCAGAGTATGTAATATTTGAAATTCATTTTG
Source organism: uncultured Leptotrichiaceae bacterium (assembly GCA_963550915.1). GTDB lineage: Bacteria > Fusobacteriota > Fusobacteriia > Fusobacteriales > Leptotrichiaceae > Caviibacter. The sequence continues at coordinate 183,575 of CAUVEB010000001.1, read as the reverse complement.
TAAAGAATATATTAAAGGGAAATACATGCTTTTTGGTATATCATTAAAACTTATATTTTTTAATAATATCTTTTGTGTTATATCGTATATTTTAGCAGCTCTATCTTTTGTCATTATATCTTCAATTTTTTCAAAACTGTATGTATCTTTTCCTAAAAATACCTTATATTTTTGAATTTCATTTTTTACCATATAATAATCAGTGCCTATAACATCAATTATTTTTTTAGCTTCAACTTTATTAATTTTCAGTTCTTTTTCAATATAGTCATGTATTATATCTTCATCTTTTTCTATGTTTATAATCTCAGCATTTAATTTTTTAAAGTCTTTAATATATGGATTCTTATTTTTAAATTCATAAAAATAATCAATAACTATATGCTTATTTTCATCTTTTATTGTGCTAAGTAAATCTAGTAGAGAAGAAAACTTTTTAAGTTTATTTGCTCTTTTAAGTATAATTAGCTCTCTATCAGAAAATAGAGAAGAACTTGTTATTGCACTTGCAAAATTTTCATATTCATCTAAACTTGCATCATAGCTACTTATATTATTAAATTCTTTCATTAAATCATCAATTTTTATACTTCTACTTTCAAGACCTGTAATATAGTATATCATTTATAAAATCCTACTACTTCTTTTATAATTTTCATTTTTTTATCTGCAAGCTCATTAGCCTTTTTAGCACCTTGTTTTAGTATGTCGTCTACATAATCCATATTATTTACTAATTTTTCACGATTTAGACGTGCTTCTTTAAAATATTCCATTATAGTGTTAAATAATTCTGTTTTTGCATGACCATAACCATATCCACCAGTCATGAACTTTTCTTTCATTTGCATAACTTCTTCTTTTGTAGCAAATAGTTCATATATTTTTGTAATATTATTATCTGGATTTTTTGGAAGTTCTAATGCTGTACTATCTGTAACTATGCTCATCACCTGTTTTTTTAACTCTTTTTCAGATAAAAACATATTTATAATATTACCGTATGATTTACTCATTTTTTCGCCATCAGTACCTGGTACTATTGAAACATTTTCAAGTATTAAATCATTTGGTAATTTAAATACTTCCTTGCCATATTGTTCATTAAATTTAATAGCAATATCACGTGCAAATTCAACGTGTTGCTTTTGATCCTTACCTACAGGTACAACATCAGTATCGTATAGTAATATGTCAGCTGCCATTAATACAGGGTATGTAAATAGACCTGTATTAGCTTTTATTCCTTTTGCAATCTTATCTTTATATGCATGTCCTCTTTCAAGCAGTGAAATAGGAGTGCAATTTGATAATATCCACATAAGTTCAGCATGAAGAGGTACATCAGATTGTAAAAATATAGTTGATTTTTTGGGATCAAGTCCTAATGCTAAATAATCTAAAATTGCATTTATAGTCATTGATTTTAAATTTTCACTTTTAGGATTTGAAGTAAGGGCATGATAATCTGCAACAAAATAAAGACCATCATATTTATCTTGTAAATCAACAAATTGCTTTAATGCACCAAAATAGTTACCTATATGTATATTACCGCTCGGTTGTATTCCGGATAAACTTCTTTTCATAATTCTCCTATTCTAAACTTGTTCTAAGTAGTACCATATCTCCACTTAAACTTACCTTATAATTAATAGGTACTAATATTGTTTCACCCATTTTTATTTCTTCATCACCAACAAAACCGCTACCATATAAGGCAGAGTATATTATAAATGATTTTGTTGATATGTCTTCTATTTTTTTATTAATATTTAATTTATCAATAGTATAATAATCAGTTTTAATTATTCTACCATTTATTTTATTAGTGTCAATGATTTCAGGTTTTAGCTCAAAGTCAATACTTTCAGCAGCTTCTTTTATATGAAGCGGTCTTAATTTACCACCGTCAAGTCTATCAAAATCATATATTCTATATGTTATATCTGAATTTTGTTGTATTTCTGCTAAAACTATTTCACCCTCAATAGATGCATGTACAAGACCAGGTGGTACATTTACAAAATCACCTGTTTTAACACTATATTCTTCAAATATTTCACTAAATTCATTTTTATTTGCAAGTTCAACAAACTTTTCTTTATTAATTCCTTTTTTCATCCCAAGCACTAGTTTTGCATCATCACTTGCATATATTATATACCAGCACTCACTCTTACCAAATTCGTTATGTCTTTTTAGTGCAACTTCATTATTTGGATGTACTTGTATTGATAGTCTATCATTAACATCTAAATATTTTATAAGTAAAGGAAATCTATCAAAATTTTTATCTCCAACTAATTCTTTTTTATATTCTAAAAATATTTGCTCTAAACTTTTGCCTTTTAGACTACCATTTACAACATAGCTCATACCGTTAGGATGTGATGATATTTCCCAAGACTCTCCATACATAATTTCATTATCCGGAGTATCAATTTTAAGAATTTTCTCAAAATTTCTACCTCCCCATACCTTTGGTACTAAATGTTTACTAAATTTTAACGGATATAACACATAAATCACCTACTTAAAAATTCTTTTTAATTCTGGGACAAAATATTTATCTTCATTTTGTATAACTTGCTCTAGTGTGTAATCAACTAAAAGTTGACCATTTTCAAATACTGTTGTAAGTAAGCTGTTTGGATGATATTTGTTTTCAGGTAAATATGTAATATTTACTGTCTTATACTCTCCATTTGCATCTTTTATAAGGTCAAGTCTTCCTTTTTTACTTACCTTACCACTATCAGTAATTGGATTTTTAGATACATCAATAAATTTGTTATCTATCTTAACACAGCTACATTTCATAGCAAATTTATGAGTATCTCTATTTATACTTGAGTTATTATTACCTTGTAATAGTGAACCACCACAACCAAGGGCAATATTATCAATTGCATAGTCATTATTCATAAGGCATTTTAATATATCCCAAGTTGTATTTTCATATACGTTATCACCTTGTATAACACGTGTATTATTAAGCACCTTATATCCTTTACTATTTACTGTAACTCCAAATGAATTTTCAAGTTTTTCAAGTGCAAATAGTATATTTGTTATTGCATCCCCACTATCAGGTCTTACAATTACAACACCGTCTCTATTTTTTATTTTATCTTTTAATTCTTTTCCTATTATATTTTCAACTGCATTAAAGAAATCATAAGAATCACATACTATTGAAACAGGACCTGTTGGAAATTTATTAAGTATATTTTCCATTGCATCCTTTTCTCTGTCTCTACCCCATGAAGTTATTGTACTATGTTCAGCTGCTGGTATACTAAATCCTGCTATTTTTTCACTATAGTATTTACGACCAAACTCTAATGCATTTATATTATCAGTACCTTTAAAGTTTGTTAAATGTGCAAGTCCACCAAGACCAGCTGTTTCATCACTTGAAGCACCTCTATATCCAAAATCATGTAGTTTAAAAGGTAATTCACTTTCAACATTATCAGAAGTTTGATCTAAAAAGTATTTAATTATTTGTTTTGATTTATATGAATATGTAGCAACTGTTGTTGGATACCATACTTTTAATATTAATGATTCTAGCCAAGAAACTATCCAAGGTACTTTTTTATCAGTAGATTCAATTGTTACAAGAACATTATGGTTTGGTATAACTGCTCCTTCTGCAACTGCTCTTATTTTAAGCGGTATATTACCATTTAGTTCATTTACAATATAATCCCAACCTGTTCTATCAAATGGAACTTGGTGTAAAGCAAAGATTTCTTCTGCTTCATCTACCATTTCTTTAGTTACTTTTTTTGTTAGATATTCTTTTAAGTAATATTGAAGTCCAAAAAATTTAACATATCCATATAGTCCACCACGGCTTTCAATATAGCTATGCATATATTCCATATTTTCAGGATACTGTTTTGAATGTGTTACCTTGTATGAATCACAATTTAATATAATATTTTTACTCATTAGATTTCCTCCTTTATAGATATCTCAAATATTTTTTCAATTTCTAATATTGCTGTTTTCCTATCTGTAAATATTACTAATTTATCACCATCTAATATTTTAGTATCACCCTTTGGTATAAATTCAAAATTATTTCTTTCAATTCCTACAACTAATAAATTGCTGGGCCATGATATATCTTTTACATATTTATTAACAATTTTTGAACCTGAAATTATAGGTATTTTTACTGCTGTCATACTCTCACTAACTTTTGGTTCTATTTCATTTTTTACATGTGAGAACATATTATGAAATAGTTCTTCATATACAGATTCAAACTTCATTAACTCAGATACTATATATGTTATTGCTGATATAATAGTAAGTGAAAATAGATTTGAAAAATTACCTGTCATTTCTAATATTAATACTATTCCTGTTATTGGTGCTCTTACAATTGCTGTAAAATATGCCGCCATTGAAAGTAGCATAAAATGTACTACAAACTCACTAGGTAAATTAAATATATTTACAACTGCTATTCCATATATTCTGCCTATTAATGCTCCAATTACAAGCATAGGCAAGAATATTCCACCTGGTGCACCTGTTGAATATGAAAACATAGTGAATAAAAATTTAGTTATAAGAAGTAAAACTAAAAATCTTGTTGTTACACTTGTTGTTAATAGCTTTTCAATTAATGTATTACCTCCACCTGTAATATCAGGTAAAAATACAACAACTAAATATGATATTAGTATTGATATTATAATTTTAAAATATTTATTTATTTTCAAATTTTTATATGTTTTTTGAAATGTTATTAAAATAATATTAAATATTTTACCTAGTACAACTATTAAAATACTTAGTATAAGAATTAGAAATATCTCTAATATTATTCCTTTTACATCATCTTTTACTGGTGATAATTGTTTAAAATTAATAAATGCTGTTTCTTCACCTATAATTAATATACTTACTAAGTTTGCACTTATACTAGCAAGTATTGAACATATTAACATAAGTGGTGAAAAAAACTTATGTAATTCCTCAAGTGCAAATATTGTTCCAGCAAGTGGTGCATTAAATGCTGCTGATAATCCAGCTGAAGCTCCTGACGTTATTAAATATTTCTTTTCAACTTCACTTCTCTTACTTATCTTATTTACACCATCTGCAATTATTGAACCTAGATGTATTGAAGGTCCTTCTCTACCAAGTGATAGACCTGTAAATATTGCAAGAACTCCACCTGTAAATTTTAATATTAATTCGTAAAACCAATTAAACTTTGTCTTATTTTGTAAAAGACCCATTACTTGTGGTATCCCTGAACCACTTATAAGGGGTTTAAAATTTAACATAAATTGTATTAATATGGCACTTAAAATAAATAAAAATATCAATAACATTGTATTTATAGAGCTACTATATGTAATAATTAAAACTATGAAAAATATACAAGATATTAAATATATTACATTATCATTTATTTTTATATTAAATTTATTATTTATAAAATTAATAGTATATTTTAATATAGCAAAAAGTATTAGTATTATAATTACATTTTTTGTCATATTTCCTGATATTTCAAATCTATTTCTAATATATATAACTTTTTCTAGTGATAATCTGTACATAACAACAACAAGACCAGTCAAAAGTCCTGTTAATATAGAATACAGAACTAATTTTAGCCTTGTTGTGCTTAATTTTAAATTACTAATATTATTTATAACTTCAAAAATATTTTCATTCATTTTTGTACCTTTCTCAAAAAAGCTACAAAAAAGTAGCTTATATCAATACGTTTCTTATTCATATATATGGTGGAAGCGACGAGAATCGAACTCGTGTCCAAAATAAGGGTCCATACCATTTTCTACAAGTTTAGATAATTTAACTTTTTCGTATTATAGATGATAAATTAACAAATGTCTATAAACTAGATTATAGATGTCATACTAGCTATAATCATTACTAGTACCAAGCTATCTAAAAGTAACATTAATAAACGATCAATAGCAAACCGTATATTAATGAAGCTACAACTAAGCAGCTAAAGCGTATTTATTGTTTCCAATTATTTTAAAAGATTTAAAGGTTCGCACCTACTTGCTTATGATATGCTTCTTACTCTGTCGAAACCAAAACGCTCCCATTTAATATTGATTATATCAATTTTTATATCCATATTCAAGTTGTAATACTATATTTATTTTGATTTAGTTTCATTATTAAGTGACTCTTTTATTAAGCTGTCAACTAAATTCTCTTTAGCCTTTTTTTCTTTGTTATTCTTTTTTGGCTCTTCTTGTTTTACAACTTTCACCTTATTTTTTGTATTTGGTTTTTCAGAAGTCTTTGCCTTCTTTTCTGTTTTTTCTTTTTTATTTTTATCTGTTTTTTTGTTATCTATTTGTTTTACATTAGTAAGTGGCTTTTCAGGTTCAACTTTCTCAGCAATCTCTTTTGTTTCATTCACTACTTTTTCTTCTACTTTTTCTTCTACTTTTTCCTCTTTTACATCATTTTCTTTTTCTATTTTATTTTCTTTATCTTCATTTTCATTTACTTCTTCTATTTTGGTATAAAAATCTTTTTGTCTTATCAAAAATTCATTTGTAACTTTTTTAGTTTCAATTTTTGATTTATTTTCTATATAAAGTAATTTATTTGATAAGAAAAACACAAGAACTATGAGTATAAAAAATTCAATAGCATAGTATATTCCTTTATTTTTCATATTTCCTCATTCATATTATTCATTTAAATACATTTCAGGTTTCATTCTTTTCTTGTATTCTAAAAATGTATTATAGCTTTTTTCTACAATTTCATCATAAGTCATATTTTGTGGTTCAATTTTTTCTAAAATTTCAATTGTTATTTTTTTAGGTTTTGGAAAACTTGTGAATCTTGAATACGCCTCATATGCTCCGTCTATTCCTATACATTGTATATTTACGTTAAGTTCTTTTGAAATTATAGCGAAAACTTTTTTAAATGGTAATAATTTACCGTCTTTGGTTCTAGTTCCCTCTGGGAATATGAACACACTATTACCTTGTTTTAATACGTTTGATATCTTTTCTACACTTTGTCTTACATCTTTTTCAATGTTTACACTAATAACATTACCATTTCTTGCAATGTATCTCATAAATTTATTTGAAAAATATTTTTCAAGTGCAAGATAAAAAGTTTTATTATGTACTTTTAGTGGTAATGCAAGTGATAAAATTAAGGCATCAACAAAACTTTCATGATTTGCTATAAATATTGTTGGTTTGTCCTCAATTTTATGTTTAGTTTTTATTTCAAATCTAAAGTATATTTTAAATACTAACCATGTTAATGGAAATAGTAACCATTGTAAATAGCCTTTTTTTACTTCTTCATATGGTGCATTTTTTATTATATCATCCATTTTAACTTCACTTTCAGTGAAATTACTTGATTTTTCAGAAATATATTCTGAAAGAGATCTTAATGTAGAATGTGTTGTAAATATTGTTTCATTTAGTTTTATACTAAAACTATTTTCAATATATGTGATAAGTTCAACTTGATCTAATGAGTCAAGACCTATTTCTATTTCTAGATTTTCATCTGGACCTGGTTCATTTCCTTTTAATTTTCTAATATATTCTTTTAATATCTTATATTCTTTTATATCAGGTTCATTTTGTATTATTTTCTTTTCAGAATTTCCACCATAAAGCTCAGGAAGCATAAATCTTCTTAGCTTTCCTATTCTAGTTTTAGGAAGTTCTTCTTCAACTATCTTATAATCAAGTATTTTTTCATAATTATGTGCTTGACCGTTATAAAATTCAATTAAGTCTTTTATGTATGTTCTAATATTATTTATCTTATTCTTTCTTATATAATTCATGTCTGGAACTATAATTGAAGATAGTTTATCGTTTTTTGCAAAAATTCCTATTTCTAATACTAATCCTTTACCCATTTCAACAAATTTATTTTCTAATTTTTCAGGATCAATATTTTTACCATTTGATAAAACTATCATAGAATTAGAACGTCCGATAATAGTAATGTATCCGTCTTCATCTATAGTTGCAAGATCTCCTGTATTAAACCATCCGTCTTCTTTTAGCACTTCTGCTGTTTTGTCAGGCTTATTATAGTAGCCTTTCATAACCATAGGCCCTTTAACCCATAGTTCTCCATTAACAGTTTTAACCTGTGCATTTGCAACAACTAATCCCACTGTTCCTATCTTATACTTTGGCTGTATATTACCAGCAATTACAGGTGCTGTCTCTGAAAGTCCAAAACCTTCAGCATAGTTAAAGCCTAAAACGTTGAAAAATTCTATCATTTCAACATCAGACTTAGCTCCACCTGCAACTAAAGTTCTTAATTTACCACCAAAAGTTTTGTGAACTTTTTTAAAAATAAATCTTGAAAAATTCTTATTATTTATCTTTTTAGCAAGTAAATATATTAGTCTTGTTATCCACTTACTATTGATTTGATCTTTAATTGTTTTATAAAACATTTTGTATACTCTTGGTACTACTGCCATTAGTGTTACATTATTTTCTTTAAATCTTTTTAATATTTCTTGACTTGTAAGTTTAGGCACAAGTACTATTGAATATTGATTTACATGATAGAAAATATATAGACATGTTGTCATAAGTGGTAATATGTGATGAAATGGTAGTATTGCAATTACTTGTTCATCATCAAATGTAATATTAAATGATTTAATTGCTTCTATTTCACCAATTATATTATTATATGTAAGCATTATACCTTTTGGATTTCCAGTTGTTCCTGATGTATATATCATAACTGCTGTATCATCACCTTGTGGATGTCTAAGCTCTTTATCATCTTCATATTCAGATATTATTACATCATCAACATTATATATACTAACTTCAAAATTGCAATTGTTTATTGCTTCTTTTACGGTATTTATAGTTTGATTCGTTACTATAACTGCACAAGGTTTAGTATCATTTAAAAAATATTCAATTTCTTCTTTTGAGCTTAAAGCATCAATTGCAATTGGCACTGATAATCTATCCCATATTGCAAATAGCGAATATATCCATTCAATTCTATTTTCAGCAATAATTAAAACAAAATTATCTTCTTTAATATCTTTATATATATTTCTTGAAAAATATTTAACGTTGTTTATCATTTTATTGTATGTTATTTTAGTACTATCAAAATCTACTATTGCAAGTCTTTCACTATTTTTTAGAAACATAAACTTTCTCCTTAAAGCATTATATATCATTAATTATATCACTAATCATGAATAAAAATCAATTAAAAGAAAATGGGCTTTTAGCCCATTCCCAGTCAATTCATACAAAGCTAATCTCTTAGCATTGTCAACCTTATTTTATTTTTTTAATTATTTCCAACTTAACTTTTGTAACGCCCTTGTTAATACTTTCAATAGAACCAAATGCTGCCTTAGTTAAATCAATTACTCTTCCCTTGATATATGGACCTCTGTCGTTTATTCTAACTATAACTGATTTCCCATTTGCTTCATTTGTAACTTTTACAATAGTACCAAAAGGCAATGTCTTATGTGCTGCTGTTAGCTTACTTGTGTCAAAAATTTCCCCATTTGATGTCTTTCTTCCGTTCCATCTTTCTCCATAAAAAGAAGCTTTACCGTCTTGGTAGTGTATTAACTCTTCTGGTTCTTCCGTCTGTACATTTACTGGTTGACTTTTTGTTTCATCCTCTAAGGATTTTTGGATATCATTTGAAATTGAAGTTACTTCAAATATTTTATTAATAATATCCTCTTTAACATGTGATGATTGACTACTACTTTTACCAACTTTTGTTTCCAATTGCACTTTTTCAGCTAATATAACTGATGATGTCATTGTAAAACAAGTAAGTATAATTAGTAATTTCTTCATTTATACCTCCTATTAGACGTTTTAGTATAGCATTTTTAAAAATTGATGTCAAATTTTATTTCATTTGACATAAATATTTGATCTTTGTAACGTTTAATAAAGACAATTTTTAAAGTTTTTTCAAAATAGAAAAATATTCTTATTATGCCATTTTCAATACTATTTAAATGTATTTGTTCTATATTTATATATTTTTCATCTATTTCAATATTTATATCTGGTATATTAATAATTTTTATTTTTTCTTTATTATTCTTCTTGTTTTTTATTTTAATTTCTATGAAATTTGAATTTTCTATTTTATCTGTGTAGCCTATTTTCATTTTACTACTATCATAAATTTCATCAAAAATATCTTTGAAATTTTTAATATATAAAGTAATTTCTTTTTTCTCATATATAATATTAAATTTACAATTTATAACTCCTTTATTGGTATCGTTTATATATTTTATAACAGTATCTAATAAATAGCTGGTATTTCTATTATTTGTGTCATATGTAATAAGTTTTCCTGGTATAAATTCTTTTAGTATATTGTAAAATACCCTAGTTTTAACTATACTGCCACTTAAAGTTATGCCTTTATACTCACTTAAAATATTTATTAAATTATAGTTTGTAAAAAAGTTATTTAAAAAATTATATATTTCTAATGTAAATATTAATTCAATTTCATATCTAGAAATTATTATTTTTTTATTTTTATTTATACTATCTATATAATAATCATATTCAAATATATATTTTTCTTCACTATTTATATATTCATCAAATATATTACTACTAGTATCTCTAAGTTTTATGTAGTTTTTATATATTTTAATATATTCAGTGTTAAGTCTATTCTTGTTTTTTATATAATCAGTTGGATATATGTTTTCTAATTCTTCATAATCCTTATCATTTTCTTTAAGATAATTATCATAATTACCATTATCAATTAAAATGAATATTTCTTTTGTACTTATCTTTTTATATCTCATATCGCATATCTTGTATTTTACAAGAAGCATTATTCTTCTAATTATTAATTCATAATTTATATTATTGTTATTACTACTTACAACAGTATTTATATTAATATCATAATTGATATCTTTTTCTATTATTTCATACTCATTTACTGATATATCAATATTTGCATGATTTGAAGATATTATTAAATATTTGTCCGATATATATCCACCACTTATTTTATTTAGTTTCTTTGATATAACCGTATAATTAATTGCTAGTAACTCACTAATTTTATTTACACCTAAAATATCAACGTTTTTAGATATAATATAGTAATCGCTATATATTTTTTTGCTATAGTATGTTATTTTTTCTTTTACTTTTGAAATAAACTTTTCTTGTAATTCCTTATTAGAAACAATTTTATTCATACCTAAATTATCAAAAATTTTTATTTTATCATTTTCTTTTGATAATAACTCATTTATATCATATATATGTGTACCTAATATATTATATTCATATTTCTCAATTAATTTATTTACATCATCAAAATACAAAATTCTAAAATTGTTATCACTAACATCATAAATATAAATATTAAAATCAACGCTAAAAAATGGTGTTATCACTTTATTATCTTCAAAAATTATAGGACAGATATCTTTTGTGTATTGTGATTTATTAAATATAAATTGAGGCACTAAAACTTTATATCCCACAATATTTTTTTGTTTTAAATTCATTTTTATATCATAATATGAATTATATATCTGAGTACACATGTATTCATCAAAAAACACCAAAAATACAACCTCACTATTTATATTTGTATCTTTGTACCTTGATATATTATTATGACATAAATAATATTTTATATATCTATTATCGTTATAATCATCATCTCTTTTTAAGTATAGAAAACCATATATATAATTATTTTTGCCTATTAGCAAAACAATATTCTCACATATATTTAAATTTTTTGATATTAAAATTACATACTCATCTTCTTTTTTTACTTTAATATCTTCATAAAAAATTAATTTTCTTGGAATTTCTATATCATTTTCTATATATTCATGACTACTAAAATTGTCATCAAATAACTGTTGTAATTTTAAAAAGCCTTCTTCTAAAAAGTTTGATATAATGTATTGATTTTCAATACCTCTATATTTCAAAATTAGTTCTATTAATTCTTTTTTTGTATTATCAATTGAATAAACATCAATCAATTTTTCCTTTTTGGCTAATTCAAATAATTTATCATATGATTTAAGTTCAAGTTCTGTTCTTGAATAATAGCTCATTTTCTATTTCACCAATTTTTTTTATATATTCATCAATGCTATCATATGTATAGTTTCTAAGTCTAAGTAAAACTTTTTCATCTTTTAAAAGAAAGTACAATATTTTATTTAACGAATATATATCAACATTAAAATTATTTTTATATAAAGAGGTTGATAGATCAAAGTCTATCAAATATACCTCTTTATCACTTGTAATCATTATATTAGTTGATTTTATATCATTATGTATGATTTTAATATCATGTAAAGACTTCACAATAACAAGTAATTTATTAAAAATATTAAACTTTTCTTTTAAACTAAGTGAATCTACATTTAAATTTGAAAATTGAATACCATTTATTTTATCAAAATACAAAATAGCACCATTTATTTTATTAATAAATCCTAACATTTTAGGTATATTTTTTAATCTGTTTCGAAGTATTTTGCAATTAATATCAATCTCATTAGAAACTATATTTTTTATATATGGATAAACATATCTATATTTTTTTAATATTATATCTTCATAATTTATTACTTTAGAAATACTGATATTCTCACCTTTATCAATTGCTATATCCACTTTGACCACCAACTTGTATTTGATTTTTTTATTGCATAACTTAATTTTTCTTTTAACTGAGTTATAATCTCAGGATTGGCTTTTATCTTTTCTGAAAAGCTTATTGCTCTTTGATATTCAATAATAGCATTATTCCAGTCATTATTTTTCATATACTCATCACCTTTTTTTATACTCTGATTAATACTTTCAGTTATAAGGCTAGTATCATCTTGAACTATTTTAACAGGCTTAAGCTCTTTATTTGTTCTAAGTAAAGCCTTTATCTGTCTAATATGTTCCAAATTTTTATTAATTTCTTGTTTATTAGCAAGTTTTTTTAATAAAATATTTGAATCTATTAAAGCCTCAATTGCAGACTTATATTTTTTATCTTTTATAAATACCATAGCTTCTTCTTTTAAACTCATTGCCCTTTTATATGTACTTTCTTTTTCATTTTTTAAATTTTCTAGTTTTGATTTTATATCATCAATACCATTACTGTCATTTAAAAGTTCATAATTTGTTAGACAAATACTATATAGTTCATAAGCTTTGTCGTAATCATCTGATAAAATTAAATCTGCCTGAGATAATAGATCTTTTGTTTTTGATTCAATTTTATTTATCTCTTCTTTACAAAAGTTTATTTTCTGATTTAATACTATATTCACATACTGAGTCTTATTATATTTTTCATATATTTTCATTACTTCAAGATAAACATTAAGTGCACGAGAATACTTTTTATTATCAAAATCTTCATCTGCTAATTTCTCACTATTAACTGCAGTTATAAGGCTGCTTGTCATACTTATGCCATGTTCTAACTCATTTTTTATTTCCACATAATCAAGATTATTTTTAATATATTCGTCTTTTGCCTTAATATATCCCTCATTACTTAAAATATATTCATTTTTATTAATCAGTTCTTTTGATTTATTAATCATATTTTTTATATTTATAATGACTTCTATCTCTTTTTTTAATTTGTCATTCGTATTTTTCCCATGTGTAAACTTTCTATCTATTTTATTACTAACAAATAGTGTTCTTGAATTATCAATATCATTGTATATATGATCTAAATGACTTATTTCTCTTTTGATATTTTGAACGTCTATATTTTTTATATACACAACTAAATCTTTATTAATTTTATCAATTCTATTTATATATCTTTTAATTCTAATATTATTTATTATGTAAAACATTGTTAAAGAAAAGAAAATTAGAAAAGTAATTAGAAATTTTAAATATTCCCTTTTTGGAATAAAATTTTTTATAATTTTAGAATTTGTTGTTGTTGAATTTACAGTTATTATTGCACTATTATCTCTTAGTTCATAATTGTCTTTTATACAAGAGTCTATACCTTGAATTATTATTTTATCACCAGTTGCTATTTCCAAAGGTTTTAATATATTTAAACTAAGTGCATTTAACCCCCCTAATGCATTTGTTAAACTATATCTATAATTATTGTTATACATATCCTCTTTTGTTATTTCATTTTTATCAACTAATAACTGTGCAACATTATCTAGCTTTGACTGAAAATATACCTTTTCATCTTTTAGTATTGTAAGTCTTACATTCCCACAATAACTTGCTATTATTGTATTAAAATCTGATAAGATAGCCGCAAAAGAGCAACTTGAATATTTAATATCTATGTCTTTTGCCTTATATTCATCAAACTCTTTTTCAACTTTATATACTAAATTTTCTAGATATTTGATACTGTATTCTTGCATTTCATAAAAATTTTTCGCAAATAGATCAACAACTATATTGGATATTTTTGTTTTACAATTATAATCTGAATCTTCACAATATATTAATAAAACTATATCGTTTAGTATAATATATCCAAAATCACTAATATTTGTACTTTTAAAATTTACACTTATTTTTTCTTCCATTATATTTTCCAGTTAAAATTTTCACCACAATATGCAATAAAAATTAATTTTGTATCTCCTATTTCAATTAAATTATAGCTTTCAATCATTGTTGTTTCGTATATAGCTCTTTTATTTAAATATATAATACTATTAGTTGAGCCTGGAGAAATAACAAATATTCTTTGCTTTGAATTATATGTTATTGAAAAATGGTTTTCTTTTGATATAGAACTATCACCTGATATACAAACATCCATTTCATCACTACTTCCTATAAAATTTCTTTCATCTACAAGTCTATAGTCTTTTCCTTTTTCAAAACCATCTATACACACAAGCCAACCAACTACAGGATTTATCTTAGTGGGCATATATACAAGTGTTTTTTCTTCTTTTGTATATGTTTCTAATATTAATTTATTATCTTTTACCTCATCACAATACGGACATTTCTTTGATTTTAAAACGCTATAAATATGCCCTTTATCACATCTTTTAAATTCCATTATCACCGCCTAATTTACTAATATTTGAAAATTAAATATTTCTATTATATCTCCTACAACTAATTTTTCAGCTATAAATTCTTTTAGTTTTATTTTTCTTTTATCTACTTTTATTAATGAAGTCCCATTTTTAGAACCTAAATCTGTTATTAGCCAATCATTTTCATTTTTTGTAATTGAAAAATGAACTCTACTTATCATTTCACTATTTTTATATGAATTTAAGTCAATATCTACATTATTTTGCTTGTTCTTTTTACCTATAATATATGAATTTTTATCAATTTTTATTTTTTCAAGATCATATCCGTTCTCATCTTTGATTATTAAATTGTTAATATTATTCTTCTTTTGTATTAACATTCTTTTTTGTTTTTCTCTTACACTTTTTTCAAACTCAAATCTATTATCGATATTTCCATTTATTTCTCTAAGTAAACTATTAAACTTAAAAATTAAGTATACTTCTGTCATAAATATTAGTAATACTGTAGTGTATAGTTTTACTCCTGTTATTAAAAAGTATATAAATGAAATAAATAATATTATTAGTATTGGCAGAATATTATTATTAATTGATACTCTTTTTTTTCTTATACTAAATTTATTATTTTTTAAAAAATAATTTGAAAATTTTAAGTATCTTTGCATTTTGTTAATCAACATAAATTTTGGATATCTCCCCCATATTATCCTTATTTTCTGTTATTTCATTACAAAATCTATTAAGTATATCTGCCAAATCTTTTATTATTTCAGTATTGGTACTATGTACCGTTCTTTTAATTTTAAGTTTAGTATTTATATACTCCACTAAACACTCTCTACTTACTATTGAATTTAAACATAAAAGTGCAAAATTTAAATCAAACGATGAAAGTTTTATTTTTGTTACCACCAAACTTGCCCATTTTTTAAGTAATTTTGGTGATATACTTGGATAGCTACTGTATGCACAACAGTAATCAGTAACTACATTATTTA
Organism: uncultured Leptotrichiaceae bacterium; assembly: GCA_963550915.1. Taxonomy (GTDB): domain Bacteria; phylum Fusobacteriota; class Fusobacteriia; order Fusobacteriales; family Leptotrichiaceae; genus Caviibacter. Next base: position 167,465 of record CAUVEB010000001.1, on the reverse strand, counting down.
TTGTATTAAACTCATTTCTATATTTATCAAACTCCTGATTAAATGAAGAAATTTCTGCTCCTTCTCTTAGTATTATGCTAAACAGCTTATAATCTTTATCAGATAAATTATTTTCTAATTTAAATTCAAAATTATATGTATTGATATAATAAAGATCGTTTTCACTATATAGTATATTAAATACTAAGTAATAACGTCCTTCTTCTTTTGGTTTATCTAAATATATATTTTCATTTAACCAATATATTTGATTTTCATATTTTATGATTCCCTTATTTATTTTAAAAACTTTCTTATTTTTTAGATATTCAACATCAAAACCTGTAATTATACCATTTGATGAATTTGAAAAATTTATATTTACAAAATCATATAAATTAGTGCTTATTATTTCCATACTTTCTTTAGTGAGTATTCCATATCGTTTGAATTTTGGAAGTTTAACTTCATGATGCATTGTATCCACCCTCAATACTTACGATATTAATTTTTTCTTTTTTCTGCCTTATAACTAAATTAAATATTCCAGTACCATTTTTTGTATCAAAGCTTTCACTATAATCTACAATAAATGCTGTAGAAAAATTAATTTTCCTTATAACAGTTCCGGCAATTATTGTTTCAAGTGTACACGACCTGTAACAATCGCTAACTTCTGCAGGAACTAAGGACCATAATGCAAGTTTTTTGGTGTCATCATTTTTTTCTGTAGTAATTTTACCACTTATTTCAAGTCCAACACTTAAATCAGTTGCTCTTGCATTTGAATCATTAGGTGTATCAGATAAAAATTTAACAGATAAAATACTATCTTTTTCTAAATTTATTTCATCATTTGCACCCTTTATCAAGACTCTAAACCCCATTTTATTCACCCCCTTTCAATTATTCTTTATTATTTATGCTAAGCTCTAAATGTTTAACATCTCCAACAAAACTTAAATTTAAGCTACAAGTATTAAGTTTATTATCTATTACATGTGTCATATCATCTTTTTTAGTTAAAATTGAATTTATATATTCAGAATTTTTAAGCCATTTTGTCTTAGTACTATCAGGAGAACTACTAAAAAAATAGTTTATCCTATCTTCTTTAAAGTCAGATGTTGTATATCTTAAAACTCTCTCAATATATGTGCATGTAAGCGTTTTGTATATAGGTTCGTAATTATGCTGTGAATTTTTATATAAGCTTCTTGCCTTATATACTAAAATATTATCGATAATCTTATTTTTATAAACAGCACTATCTGAGCTAAATATAAAGCCATAACTTGCCTCATTTATTCTATTTTTAACATTATTTGTATAACCTGAAATTTCTTTTGGCATAGTAGTCATAATTTCATAACTATTATCAAAAGCTTCTATATTTACTCTTACACCTGGTGTATCTGCTAACACATTACTAAATCTTTCTTTTAAAAATTCAGGGCATTGATACGCTGATACTATTCCAGCAGAAATATAGCTAGCATCTATATATAGACCAGAGATATAGAATTTTACTTCTTCACTTCTTTTTATATTCTCATCTATTATTTCAATTTTATTTCCAACAAAAACTTTTGATTTTTCTTTAGGTATGATAGTAAAATTTGGTATAGTTGGTATTAGGTATTCTGAATATGGTTTATTTTCTAATTCTTTTGTTAGTTCTATGTATTCATCAATCCCATTTGTTGATACTTTTTTAAAATTGGTATCATCATTTGCTATGAAATTAAAGAATAATTGTATCTTATACTTATATAATATATCTGATAAATATATTAATGTGTTAAATTCATTTTTATCTAATTCTTGTTTTTCAGTTCCTTGAAATCTTTTTTTGACTTTTGTATTTTGCCTAATATTTATATCAACATTTGGTAAGATTGCAAACCAAATTGTATTATTAAAATCATTTTTATTATTTACTGTATTAAAATATATTTCTAACGCTTTTTTTGATATAGGATTTGCTAAATAGTTGGAATTTACGTTGGTGATTAATAATTTGGGTTTCATTTTGTAGTTTTTAGTATCATATTGTTGAAAAAATAGTTTAACACCTAGTATTTTTTTTACTAATTTCTTTGCAATAATGATGAATTGTTCTTGAGAGTTTTTATAAAGATCTAGATAATTATTATAGTTTTCTACTTCTTTTGTTATATCAATATCTACAACATTTTTACTAACAGGCACAAAAGTTCTAGAAATTAAACTTGCTACATATTTGTTTGCATTTTTATTATTTTCTTTATAATCTTCTATAAACATATTTGATAATTCATTTGAATTTTTATTAGTTTGTTCTATTTTAATCAATTCGCTATTACTACTTATTTGTAGTATTTCTAAATTACCCTCATTTCCTATGCTTAATATACCTGGTATTATCTTATTTATTAAATTTTTACTTTTGTTTTGCTCTTCTAACATTATTCTTGTACTTATATCTTCAATAGCAAGTGGTAGTAACGATAATACATTATTGTAGCTTTTTGATGCACTTTCAAATTTAATATTAAGTTTGTCTCCTATTTCTAATCTTGCAGGATCTAAATTATCATAACTTGTATATTTACTATATAAATAATTGATTTCTTTTCTTGTCATTTTTATATTTTCAATTACTTTTTTTGGTGACAGTAAATCTAATATATCTTCAAAATTAAAATTAATATTTTTTACTTTATTTGATTTTCTTGTATCTATTAATGTTAATAACATATTTAAAAATGAATTATTTTCATTTAAGATTATTTTATTAATAGCTTCGTCTGGTACATTATCTAGTTTTTCAAGTGTGTACTTCATACTTTTAGTATTTACATCAAAATAACTATAAATCGTTGGTTCAAATTTTTCTAAAAATTCTTCAAAACTTGATACTAGTAATTCGTTATTAATTTCTTCTATTTTTTCGTCACTTAGACTTTCATAATTTTCAACATCACCAATAAGAGTAAGTATGTCATTTTTATTTGGATTTATCTCTTCAAATAATATGGTCCTATTTGTTTGACTTATTTCATTCATTTATACGCCTCACTTCGTTTGATTTACTAAAGTATATTCCATTTTTTCTTTTCATAATATTTTTTTGTAATAAAAAAGCAAAAATATTTTTAAATTAAACTTAAAATACTTTTGCATATAATGAGTTTTTATTACAGGATAATTTATTTTAAAATAAAGTTTAATAAGTATATTTTCTTATTTAAACGTACCCTTGACTAAAATAAAAGAGTCTATTTCTTTTGTATCTATGAGCTTTAAGCCGTTCTCTTTTATTTTATTTTCAAGTTCATTTTTTCTAGATAAAGGATAAATAAAATAGAAAAATCCATTTTCTTTTAATAGTCTTTTTGTATTTATAACTAGACTATCTAGATTTAATAAGAATTCAAATTTAGATAGTTTTTTTATCTCATTTTCTGGATATTTACCACTATTTAGTTTGTAATACGGTGGATTAGATACTATATAATCAAATTTACCACTATAATCATTTACATCTTGATTTATAACATCAATATTTAACTTATTATTTACTACATTATCTTTTAATCTTTCGCTTACAATTTTTTGAATTTCAAGTGCGACTACTTTAGCTACGTATTTACATAGCTTTATACTTATATAACCACTTCCAGCACCAATTTCTAAAAGTTTGCCTCCTTTTATATTATCGTTTATCACATAGTCCGATAATAAAATGGCATCTTTTGTTATTTTAAAACTATCATTATACATTTTAATATCATAATCATCAATTTTTTCAATTTGCATTATTTTATCCTTATATTTTATTTTAAATTTTAATATATTTTATTATTTTTTTCAAATAATATAAAAAGAGCTATCTTACCAGTATAGCTCTTTACCATATCTACCAAAAGCATTTAATATTCTTCCTTCATCATTTGGTTTAATTTGATAAAATTCAACTCTTCTATTAAAGGCTTTATTAACTTCACGTACAAGTTCTCTAAAGTCTAAACGTTCTTCTGCTGTGAAATAAAATATTAATTTTTCTTCATCAAAAGTATAGTCACCAATAACCAAATTCATGGCTGGTAATATTTGTTTTACAATTTTTTTGCATTTAAAATATGCTTCATCAGCTTTTTTATCAAGTAAATCTAAAGTTTTTATTTCGTGTTCTTCTAACTTTCTTTTAACTTCTCTAATTTTTATATCATCAGTTTCTGTTTGTTCTTGAGATGTTATTTCAGATTTACTTATTACAGTACCAATTTGATCACCTCTTATTGTTTCAACAATGACATAATCTCCTTTTGAATAATTAGCGTCATCTTGTACAACAAAAGGATATACTTTTTTAGTTTTTCTAAATCTGATACTAAGTATTTTCAAAGTAATCCTCCTTCTGCAAAACTATAATATCCATTTGAGCTTATAATAATGTGATCTACTAAGGATATATCAATAAGTTTTAATGCTTTTTTTATGTTTTTTGTAATATCAATATCATCTTTTGACGGTATTAATGACCCTGATGGGTGATTATGTGCTAAAATGATATATTTTGCATTACAATCTAAGATTTGTTTTATAATATTTCTAATGAAAACTACACTTTTATCTATAGTTCCAGTAGATACTGTCTTATAATTTATGACTTCAAAAATATTTGATAAGAATATTATATCAACTCTTTCTTCTCTTAAGAATACTAAATTACTCTTTAAAAAAGAAATTACGTCTCTAGTACAAGATGTTATAATAGGTTTTTTCTTTAGATTATAGAAAAAATAATCTTTTGTAAAGTCTTTTAATAAATTTATTAAAAGATTAAATTTTTCATTTATTATATTACTATCTTTTGTTAGTACATTATATACACTACCATAATATTTTATAAGTTCATTTGATGTTTCATCAATCTTTTTACAGTCAGAAATATATAGAAATAACTTTAATACTTCTGTGTCATCTAACGATTTATATCCGTGCTTTATATATTTTTCTTCTATATTCAATTATTTCTCCTTGATGTGAAATAAAGCTATGGAGCACCCAAGAGGGTTCGAACCTCTAACTTTTTGTTTCGAAGACAAACATTCTATCCAATTGAATTATGGGTGCAATTTTTATTTAATAATATCATAAAGATAGTTATTTTTCAATGTTATATATGCATCTATCATTTAATATTTCTATTAAAATCCCATTATTATATTCAATTACTTTTTGTGATGCAAGATTATCCTTGCTACACGTTATTACAATAGTTGTGTTGTCATCAAAAAGATCCAATGCTCTTTTTAAAAGCTCTTTTCCATAACCTTTATTTCTGTATTTTTTTAAAATGTAATATCCGATGTGTCCACCTAATTTTTTAAGATTTTCATTTATTCTTTTTCTTACTTTAACTATACCAATAATATCATCGTTTAAAACTACCCAATATACTATTTGTGGTACTCTTTGCTCTGTAAAAGCTATATTTTTATCTTTAACTAAATCTTTAAGTGTTTCTCTAAATTCTACAAAATCATTTGCTTTTTTTATATAAAAGCCATTTTCATTTTCAATTTCAATATTACTAAAAAATTCATATTCTTTATACCCATCTTGTAAACTTACTTCTCTAAAACTTATATTATACATAATTAACCTCTTTTCTTATTTTGTTAATTATATAATAATAAAAAAACGTTGTAAAGTGTTAATAAGCTTTTATTTCAACTCTTCTATTAGAAGACTCTAATCCATTTTCAATTATTGTATTAAACCCTGTTGAGAATACATTTACTTTTATATTTCTATTAAGCCCAAGATTATATAGTTCAGCTGCTACATTTCTAGCTCTTCTAAGTCCTAATTCTAAATTATATTTATCATCACCTCTTGTATCTGCATAACCTACTATTTTTAAAGTTTTAATTTTTGTATTAATATTAATTTTTGATATTATATTTATTAGCATTTGTTTTTGTATATCTGTTAGATTTGATTTATTTATTCCAAATCCTGATAAAATGAAATCTTTTGGATATATTAAGTTTTCTAACTCTTTTTCAAGTAAACTTATTTTATTTAATTTCTCATCTAATTGTCTTAGTTTGTCGTTATATATATTATTATTACTTATTTTTACATTACTAGCTTTATTTACAAAATTTATATTAAACCCAGCAGATACTCCAAAATTTTTTCTTGTATCTATTCCTACATTTAGCTTATATACAAAAATATTTCTAGTTTCTGTACCACTTATGCCTAATGCAAAACCTGCTTGTTTATTATAGTATGATGAACCAAAACCTATTGATACTAGTTTACTTTGTCCAACTTGTGGAATAGCTAACATTGCCATTGAAAGTGCTATACCAGCACTCAAGTCTGAGTTATGCTTTTTTAATTCTTCTCTTATAATACTGGTATCTGCTGAATTTTTAACATATTCTTTTAGTTGAGCAAAATTTACTGCATCTGTATCTTTAATAGCTTTTGATACATTTATTATTCTTCTTTCATTACCTTTTGATCCTATTGATAAAGTATTACTCTCTCCTTTTGAACCATTTCCTAGTATTATAGAGTTTTTAACTGTTTCATCTTCTGTTATATTACTACCTAGAACATGATTGTTATCACCTTTTACAATGTTTTTTCTACCAACAATAGTTGTATTTTCTCCTGCTACACTTTCATTTCCAAGTATAAGTCCACCTTTTTTAAGAGTTTTATTTTTTGAACCTATAGAAGTAAAAAATATATTTTTATCTTCTGGTTTAACATCAATTGAAAAATCACCAGAACAGTATATTGTATTTGTACATGCATATATATGATTTTTATATATTAATAATGATAATGTTAGTATTACAATTTTTATTATGTTTTTCATTTATTCCTTCTTTCTTTATATTAAATCTTCACCAATACTAAATAATGGTAGTATTATTGAAAAAACTATACTTCCTATTAAAATTGCTATAATTATAATAGAAAGGGGTTCTAATAATTTTAGATATATATTTATCTTTTTATAAGTTCTATTTTTATATATTATTTTAAGATGCTTAAAAGTTTTATCTAATTTACCAGTACTATCTGAAATAACTATATAACTGATATATTCTCTATCAAAAAAATTTGATCTAACAAAAACATTTCTTATACTTTCACCTTTTGTAATTTTAATAATTATTCTATTAATCTCTTTTTTTAAATGAAGATTACTATTATTTGAACATAACTTAAGTGCATCTAAAAATGTTATGTCTGACGACAACATCGAATACATACTCTCATTAAAGTTTAAAATTAATATATCTTTATAAAGAGGAAGATATAATTTAAGTTTATCAAATGTATATTTATATTTTTTTGCAAGAAAACTTATAGAAATATTTAATATAATGATCACTGCTATGAAAAATATGAAATTATTTTTAAAAAAAGTACTTAAATTAATTACTATTCTAGTAATAAGAGGTAATTTTTTATTTAAGTCTTCATATATTAGAATAAATTTAGGAACTACAAATATTAAAAGGATAAATGTTACAAAAAAAGTTGTTATAAGTATTATTATTGGATATATTAATAATGACTTCACTTGTTCTCTAATTTTATATATCAACTCATATTTTTCATTTAATATTTTTAAATTTTCTTTTAAATTGCCTGTTTTTTCGGAAGTAGTTATGAAAATAAGAAATTCTTTATTTAAACTTATATTTGAAAATGATTTTTCTAAATTTTCTCCTTTTTCAAGAGATCTTTTTAAATTTAGTATTTTTTTTAATTCTTTTTTATCAAAATTATTTTTAATAATATTTATTGCATCTATAAGGTCAATATCAGAACTTATTAATTCATATAGCTGACTTACAAACTTTTTTCTAAATATATATTCTGTCATAATATTTTTGCCTCTATTTCTATATATAGCTCTCTTTCAACGTTGTTTGATGTTGTGTAAGTAAATAGCATACCTAGAAAAGGTATATCAGATAATATGGGTGTTTTACTTTTACTTTCTTCTTTTAGTAATTGTGTATTACTACCTATGAACATTGATTTACCATTTTGTATATTTATAGTTGTATTTATTATATTTTGTTTTTTTGCACTTTTTATTTTAAAATTACTAATCTCTATTTTTATATCAAGCTCAATATATTTATCATAAATGCTACCTTTTATTTTTGGAGTTACATTTAATATAAGTCCTGCTTCTTTAAATATAGGTTCATTACTATTTTTCTTAGTACTATTTTTAATACCTACCATTATTTCTTCAGTTATTTTAAATATACCTTTTTCATTATCAAGTACCACAATACTTGGTATAGCCTTTATATTAATATCTCCATTTTCTTTTAATGCATCTATATCAACATCTAATATATCACCAGCATTTTGTAATATATTAGTAAAAGTCGTTTCTCCTGAAAGTATATTACTTAATATATTTTTAGTGTTTAACTTCCATTTAAATCCAAGTCTATCAAATAAATTTTTGCTCGTATCTAAAATTGTAGCTTTTATCAATACCTGTTCTTTTGGTATATCAATATTTTTTATAATCTCTATTAGTTCTAAAACTTCATTTTCTGAGCCTTTTAATAGTATCTTCTTATCAATACCACTAATTTTTACATTAGTTAGACCTTTTAATATTTCAACTAATTCTTTACTTTCCTTATTTTTTAGTGTATAAACTTGTATATTTATATCTTTTTTTATGCCATTAATTGGTATATATTCTTCATCTTGTTTTTTTGTATTATTAGAAAAGGATATATATGTAATAACTAGAAATATAAGCAAAATCCTAATCATTTATATCACCGTTATTTATGTATCCTAAATTCAAAATAAAAGAATTTGATGTTATTATCATACTAAATTTACTTCCATCTATATATTTACCAGTATTTTGTATCATGTATATAAATTTACTAAGTGATACTAAATCTCCTTTTAACTTTATACCTACGTATAATAAACTGTAATCAAAATATGTTCTTAATTTCTGTTCATTTGTTATATCTTCTAAAACTAATCCACTGTCATTTGAAAATTTATATATCATTTTTTTAAATTCATTTGAACTTAGACTATAGTTTTTATCAATTTCATCTAATTCTTTTTTTATTTTTCTATTTTCTTTTTCAATTTCATTATTTATTTTATTATTTTTATCATATAGATTTTCAAGCTCAATATTTTTGTTTAATATATCCTTTTTTAATATATTTAATTCATATATTGATGTATTATATCTTTGTCTTTTATCATTTAAAAACATTACTGAAAATACAAAAGCTAATAAAATAAGGGCGTAGTCTATATATTTTTCCATATTTTTATTCATAATTAATTCACCTTGCTACTTAATTTAAATTTAACACCGTTTTCTGTGTTTAAAAGATATTCAATATTATACTCATCAATATCATCTTCTAATGCCTTATAATTATATGATACTCCCTCTATTTCAAGCATATTATCAATATAACTTATTTTAGTGTAATTAACACCTTTTTGTGAAAGCTCTATGAGTTTAATTATAGTTTCATACATGTCTAATTTACTAAGATCTGATACAAAATTATTTGTATTTCTAATATTATTAATTTTTTCATTATTTTTATTTATATTATTATTAATCTCAATTAATTTACTATTTAATTCATTTAATTTATTTTGTTCTTCTCTTATTTGACTAGCTATATCTAAATTATTATAGAATATATTTGTAAATAAATAGCTAAAAGATATCATAAAAGCACATAAAATGTAAATATAGATATTAAAATTTAATTTTTTCTTTAATCTATTTGGTATCCTATTTTTTATACATAAATTAAAAATATATATTATGCTTTCTTGCTCTATAACAATATATTCTATGCCGTCCATATCATAATTATCTTCTTTTTTTATATCAAGTTCTTTTACATCATTATTTTCAATTCTTAGACTGTAATTTTCACATACTATTAATATATCTTTTTTTAATGTTAAGAATATGTCAGATAAATATATTGCATGCTTAACTTTTAATAAACTAGTGTATCTTTTTATATCCATATTTTTATTTTCTAAAATTAGATATACTTTTGTGTTCTTATCTATAATAAGTTGCTCTAATATATATGACAGCTCATTTTCAATATTTTCATAACCAAACTCATATATTTCATTGTTTATGAAAAAATATATCATAGTATAATTTATATAAATATATATCATTCATTTTCACCTAATATTTTTATGTCTTTTGTATATGGTATATTTTTATTAAACACTAAATTTTCTTTTACCCTTATATTTAATCCTAATATTTCTTTATTATATGTTATATCTATATCATCGTTATTATATTTTATTTTATGTATAGTATATCCGCCTATACTTTTATCATTATTTTCAGAATATATTAAGTGTTTTTTAGTTTTCTTACTATAATTAAAATATGTAGAAAGCTTTTTATACTGTTCTTTTTCTTTAGATATTAACCTATTTAAAAGTATATTTTCGTCTATTTTATTACTATATAAGTTTATGCTGTTTTTTCTATATATTACATATTCAGTGAATGTTACTAATATAATTGACATAACTGATGCTATTATCAATACAATAATTAATGTTGCACCTTTTTTTATTACTTTCATATTTTCCTTACATCATTTATTTATTATTCTTACTATATTAATTTTTTTATTTTTATATATAAATTCAAATTTTAAATATATAAGCTTATTTTTCCTAGTAAATCTTATATCATTAGCTTTAAATAAATAGTCTTTTTGCATCATATTATTTGAATATACAAATAACTCATTATTTATATTTTTTATCTTAAAATCATCGCTTTCTATACTATTAGCATATACATTTACTTTTTCACTTTTTCTTATCTTATACACTATACTATCAATTATCTTTATATTCTCTGTTATATTAACACCATTTGATATATTAACTTTTACACTATTTACATTTTTTGACAATACATATGTTAAGCTTAGAAATATAGATACAAAAAGTAAACTAATAATATATTCAACCATAATAAAACCAGCTTTATTATGGGATGTAGTAGTCTTCATATTTATTCACCTCTAAATAATAAATATATTCTTTACTATTTATTTCATAGTAATATTTAGTTTTTCTTATTAAAATATCATAACTGTTATTATCGATTAAAATATAGTGTGAACTATCTAGTTTAAAAGTGTTTATAATATCTTGTATATTACTAAAATTGTGTTTTCCAGATATTTTTGTAATTTTCTCATAATCTAAACTTTTTAATTCTTCCACTAAATTTAAACTATTAATTCTATTGATAACTTTTTTATCTATATTATTATTTGTCTTTGATAAATATCTAATACTATTAGAAACTGGTATTAGTAATATACTAATAAACATTAATGAAATTAGGCTCTCAATTAGCATTTCACCTTTTTTCATAGTATACTCCTATAAAATGAAAAGAATGTAAAAGAAAGGTATAAGATCGGAGCAAAGGCTATATATTTGTCCTTTGGTCTAATAATTAATAAGATAATTCCTGATAATATATATGTTAAAATATAGAAATAGTATAAATCTAGTAATGATATATTACCAAAATATGCACCTATACATATAATTAACTTTACATCTCCTAAACCTATTATTTCTTTTTTTAAATATTGTTCTACTATTAATAAAATTAAAAATGGAAACGAAAATATTGATATTCCTAAATAAAAATGTTGAAAATTACTATATAAAATTGTTTTTAATATGCTTAGTATCATCATAAACACTATACAAGTATCTGGTATTTCTCTTTTTTTTATGTCAATAATCATGCTTGTTATAAAGCATAGATGAAATAAAGCTGTAATCATATTAATTTACCATATTAGTTCCTATTTCTTGGTTTACAAATTCTGTAGGTTCATTTAAAATAGCTGTTATAACACCATTTTCATATTTAAAATTACCTTTTAGCTTACCAACTTTAAATTGACCACTACTATCAACTTCAATATTACTTAACTTACCATAACTATTTAATATTGAACTAATATCATTAAAATTATTATTCTGTTCTATTTCTTTACTTACAATATAATTATTTAACTCTGATACTGCTGATATTAATTTTGTCTTATTAGCTTGATTGATATATCTATTAATTTTTGGAACTATTACAGTTGCAAGTAGTGACATTATACTCATAACAGCTATTACTTCAATTAGTGTAAAAGCCTTTAAAGTATTCTTTTTCTGTTTCATATATCCTCCTTTATTTTTAATATATCACAAAAAAAATATTTAGTATAATTACATTTTTTTATCAAATTTCATTTTTTAATTAAAAAAAAATATAGTTTATATTTTTCAGTAGTTATAAACTATATTCTCATATATTTAGGCTTTTTTTGTTACTTATACATATGTTAAAATTTTTTAATTAAAAAACTTTTAATCAGTTATATAGTATTTCTTCAACTTGTGAAGAAGTCATATCTATATTTTGTAAATTTATATAATTTTTTATTTTTTCATCAGTTAAGTTTTCTGTTATTATAATATATTTTTCATATATAAGTGCATATTCTTTTTTTTCACTATTTGTATAGTATTTAGAAAAATATATATTATCAAAATCAAGTGCTAAAATCTCTTCTGTTGTAAGAGTAAATATTATATATGTCTTATTCATATTATCAAATTTATTTGTTATATATTCTACTTTAACAGTATCTTTATAGACCATTTTCATTTTCTTTTTATCAATAATCATTATATTTTTATCATTGAAATTATTTTTTAACTCTTCTATAGCTAAAAAGTACTCTTTCACAGTTTTCACCTTCTAACTTTTCATTTCACTAATAGTCTACCTTGTTTTATTAAAATGTCAACAAAAAAAGACTTTCTTTTTTAATTTTGAAAGTCTTTAAAATATATTATTTTATTTACATTACAAATGTTCCAGCTAATAATGGATCAATTTTAATTCCAGGTCCCATAGTTAATGAGATAGCAACTGTTCTTAAATATTGTCCTTTTGCTGCTGCTGGTTTTAATTTAACTATTTGGTTTAAAGCAACTTTGAAGTTTTCAACTATTTGTTCTTTTTCAAAATTTACTTTACCAATTGGTAAATGTATTGAACCTAATTTATCAACTTTAAATGCAACTTTACCTTTTTTAAATTCTTCAACTGTCTTAGCAACATCAGTTGTAACAGTTCCAGATTTAGGGTTTGGCATAAGTCCTTTAGTTCCTAAAATTCTTCCAAGTTTTCCTAATTTTGGCATCATATCAGGTGTAGCTATAACTAAATCAAATTCAAACCATCCTTGTTGTATTTTGTTGATGTATTCATCATCACCAGCAAAATCAGCACCTGCTTCTAATGCTTTATTAATATTATCTCCTGAAGTTATTGCTAAAATTTTAACAGTTTTACCTGTTCCGTGTGGTAATACAACTGTACCTCTTACTTGTTGATCTGCGTGTCTTGGATCTACTCCTAATTTAACTGCTAATTCAACAGTTTCAACAAATTTAGCACTCTTTGTTTCAAATATTAATTCTAATGCTTCTTCTGGTTTATATATTTTTAAATTGTCTACTTTTTGAGAAATTTCACTATATCTTTTTCCTCTTTTCGCCATCTAATTTTCCTCCTCTGTGGTCATTGGTATTAACCTTCCACTTATTTCTACTATTCGTTTATTTTTATACCCATACTTCTAGCTGTTCCTGCTACTATGTTCATAGCAGCTTCAATGCTACTTGCATTTAAATCTGGTAATTTAGTTTGTGCTATTTCTTGTAATTGTGCTTTAGTTATAGTTCCTGCAACTTCTTTTTTAGAGTTATGTGCAGCTGTTTCTATTTTAGCAGCTTTTTTTAATAAGTCTGATGCAGGTGGTGTTTTTAACACAAATGTAAAACTTCTATCAGTATATATAGTTATTTCTACTGGAATTATGAATCCCATTTTATCTTGTGTTTGTGCATTAAATGATTTACAAAATTCAGGAATGTTTATTCCTTTTGGTCCTAATGCTGAACCTACTGGTGGTGCAGGGTTTGCTTTTCCAGCACTTAATTGTAGTTTGACTTTACTCATTACTTCTTTAGCCATTTATTTTCCTCCTCTGTGGTAATTGAATTTTTTCTCCCACTAATTTTTAACTTTTTAATTTAATATTAACTCTTTTTTATATGTGAACTATCAATGTCTACTGACACTAATCTTCCAAGAGTTTCAATTTCAATTTTAACTTTTGAAAATTCTTTACTTATTTCTAAAATTTTACCTTGTGCATCTTTAAATACACCATCAGTAACTACTACGTTATCTCCAACTTTTAAAGTTGTGTTTTTATCTTCTGGTTTAACGCTTATAAGAGTCATTATTCTATTAACCTCTTCATCTGTCATAGGTATTGGATCACTTCCAACTCCAACAAATCCTGTTACACCATTAGTATTACGTATTATATACCAAGCTTCACTGTCTACACGGTAATTTAGACCATTTTCTATAATTTCTTCTATAGACGCCATTTCTACCATTACATAACTTGGAAATAATTTTCTAAAAACAGTAACTAATTTCCCTCTTTTTTCTTCTTTTACTTCTTCTTCTGGAACAAGAATTCTAAATACTCTATCCGATAGTCCTAAAGACTCCACTCTTTTTTCTAAATCTGTTTTAACCTTTTTTTCATAACCAGAATAAGTATGTATTAAATACCATTTTTTTGTATAGTTTGGTTCTTTTTTTTCCACAATATTCACCTACTATTTAATAATTTTAGCTATTAATTTTGATATTGTATCAATTATTGTCTTAAATGAAATATCAAAAAGCATAATCATTAATGATACAAAAATTGTAATTAGTAACACAACTATAGTAACTTGTATTACTTCAGGTAATTTAGGCCAAGTTACCTTCTTGTATTCTGCAATTATTCTACTTAAAAGGCTTTGTTTTTTTTCACTCATAAATTTCTCCATATAATAAAATGGCAGGTCAGACAGGACTTGAACCCGTAACTTTCGGTTTTGGAGACCGACGCTCTACCATTGAACTACTGACCTATTCATTATTTTTACTTAACTTCTCTATAAAGAGTGTATTTTTTCAGAACTGGATTATACTTTCTAAGTTCTAATCTTTCTGGATGAGTTTTTTTGTTTTTAGTTGTTACATAGTGTCTCAACTTTGTTTCTGTGCATTCTAAAATTACTTGTACTCTCATTTACATTCCTCCCAATCAAAATATTTGTATTGGTAATACAGACGTTGAAATTAATCAACAAATAATATTAACACAAAAGTACACTAAAAGTCAATATTATTTGTAAATTTAATTTATTAAATTTTTTAATAAAATAGAACTCACCAAAAGGTGAATTCTATAATTTATTTATTAAAATACAGGGTATCCTTCATCTGCATATTTTTCTACTATAAATTGTTTTACTTCTTCTGATAAGAAAGCTTCTTCTATGTCTTTTACTTTTTTGCTATCTTTATTGTCTTCTCTTGCAGCTAGTATTATTGAATACTTATTACCATTTTCTTTTTCTAAAAATAGGGCATCTTTAGGGCTTACTCCAATTTTTAACATATGTGATGGCCAGTTAAATACTAAGTCAGCTTCTTGATAAGCTTGAACAAGTGCTGGTATCTTAATTTGTAAAAATTCAAAATGCTTTGCCATACTTTCTATATCTGATACATTATATAGTCCGTCTTTTTCTTTTAATGTTATAAGGTTTTCAGATGCTAAAATTCTAAGTGCTCTATCTTGATTAGTTGGATCACTTGGTATAGCTATCTTAGCATTATCTGGTAATT
The DNA here is from genome assembly GCA_963550915.1 of uncultured Leptotrichiaceae bacterium. Taxonomy (GTDB): domain Bacteria; phylum Fusobacteriota; class Fusobacteriia; order Fusobacteriales; family Leptotrichiaceae; genus Caviibacter. Next base: position 151,594 of record CAUVEB010000001.1, on the reverse strand, counting down.
CATCTACATTTTTATATTTTTTTGAATAAAATCCAACATATACATCGTATACTGCTTTTACTTTAACAAGATTTCCATTATTTTTTGCATTAAATATCATCATAAATGGTTCATGTTGATGAAAATTAACATCAAATTCTTTTGCATTAAGACCTACATTAGCTGTAACATAGTCTGTTAAAACTTGTATTTCTACTTTGTATCCTTTTTTTTCTAAATTTTTAGATGCAATCTTTACTATTTCTTCCATAGGATAAACAGAAGTTGCAATCTTAATTGTATTATCTTTTTTTACTCCACAAGAGATAAAAAATACTACTGATAATAAAGATAATAAAATTTTTTTAATCATTTTCATTTCTCCTTTTCTTATCTAATTTTTTTGAAATTTTATTTCCTAAAGTTTGAATAATAAATACAATGACGATAATTATTATTACCATTTTGTAAAGTACATTAAAGTCATATTCATAGTATCCGTGTCTTATAGCATAATCTCCTATACCTCCACCTCCAACAATACCCATAACTGTTGAATATGAAATAAAACTAATTATAGCTGATGTAAGACCTCTAACTAGACTGCTTCTTGATTCTACTAATAAGAAGTGCCAAACTAATTGAAAAGTTGTTGCTTTCATAGAAACAGCTACATCTATTACTCCAACACTTACATCATGAAATGACTGTTCTACAAATCTTGCATAGAGTGCAACTGCAATAAAGCAAATTGGAAAACTTGCCGGTACAACTCCAAAAGAAGTTCCAAATACTAGCCTTGTAAAAGGTATTAATACTACAACAAATATTAAAAACGGAAAACTTCTTACTATGTTTATAAACATATTGCTTGGAACATATAAATACATATTTTCTTTTATTGAACCCTTGGCAGTCAAAAAAAGTGTTGCTCCAAGTGGTATACCTATAAATATTGCACAAATAGTTGGTATTAATATCATAATAAATGTTTCTAACAGTGCTTTTAAAATTTCCATTATATTAAATACTCCTTAGCATATTCAAAATATGACTTGTTATTATTTACTTCTAAAGACTTTCCAACTTTTATTATATCTAAAATTTTTCCATCTTCCATTATTCCAACTCTACTACATATATTTTTAACAACATCAAGTTCATGTGTTATAAGTATAATTGTAGTTGTTTTTTTCTCGTTTATATCTTTTAATAAATTTAGTATTTCATATTTTGTCGCATTATCTAATGCACTAGTTATCTCATCACATAGTAATACATCAGGTTCACTAACTAAAGCCCTTGCAAGTGCAACTCTTTGTTTTTGACCACCAGATAAACTAGAAATATACATATCTGACTTATCTTCTAAATTAACAAATGATAAATATTTTTTTACCTTATCATCATCTAATTTACCTTGAAGTAAAAGCGGTAGTGCTACATTATCGTATACAGTTTTGTTATTTAGCAAGTTATATTCTTGAAATACATATGATATTTTTGTTCCTTTATCTATATTTATTTCACCATCATCTTGCTTTATCAAGCCTTGTATTAGTCTTAGTATTGTTGATTTTCCGCTACCAGAACTACCTATAATTCCAAAAATTTCAGCTTTTTTAACATCAAAACTAACATCTAATTCAAAATTTGAATATTTTTTTACAACTTTTTTTAATAAAATCATATAACCACCTTAATCTAATTTTACTTTCATATCTTTTATGCGTCAACAAAAGAAAACAACAAAGCTTTTAAATGCTGACTTTATAAAAACAAGTTAATAAAATAACAAGTATTTTATCTTTTTTGTTTCATATTATGAAAATATTTTTCATTTTTTGCTATAAAAAAAGGCAGTAAACTCTCTAATTTACTACCTTTATAATCACTATTTACATTTAAGAACAGCTTCTCTTGCATGTACTAAAGTTGTTATTAAATCACAATATTTAGTATCTATACCGTATTCTTTACCTTTTCTTGAAATATATCCATTTAAAAAGTCAATTTCTGTTTTTCTATTTTTTTGTATTAAGTCTTGGTGCATAGATGGATAATGTCTAACTCCTTCAAACTCTTCTGTTGTAAACCAACATGCAAGGTCAACCATTTTATCTTCATCAATAGTTACACCTTCTCTTTTTGCAACCATAGCAAATTCTTTTACTATTGTTTCAAATAACTCTCTTAGGTTTGGAACATCTGAAAGTTGTAAAATATTACAATCTAAAAGTGTACAGCAACAATTCATCGTACCATTTATACAAGCTTTTCTCCATATTGAGTACATTATATCATTTGAATAAACGCTAGGTAGTCCTGAATTATTTATTACATTTACAACTTCTAATGCTTTTTCTTTTGAGTCTTCAAAAATGTTTTGTATTTCAGTTTTACCATATGCACTTACAGAAAATTCTCCTGCTCCACTCATACTTGCTGTCATAACTGTTACACCCATTAAAATATTTTCTTCTTTTACAAACTCTTTTAATGTTTCTATATGACCTAAACCATTTAACATACATAACACTTTTGTATTTTCTTTTATTATATGACTTATATTTTTTAACATTTCTTTTAATTGCATTGATTTTGTAAATACAATTATTAAATCAGCATACTTATTATACTCAGACGGTAAATATGCACTTGCCTTTATATTCTCTTCTTGTCCTAGATTATTAAATTTTATACCATTTTTATTAATCGTATCTACATTTTCTTGCCACATATCTAAAAAATCTACTTCATTTCCACTTTTTATTAACATTGAACCATATGTTGCACCCATTGCACCTGTTCCTGCAATTACTATTTTCATTTATACTCCTTTTATGAAAGAAGACTACCAAAATAATCTGGTAGTCTTTTATTTATTTTTCTAATTTTATTTCATCCCAAATTTTATTTTGTTTTTCTCTAGTTTCTTCATCAAGACCTAGCGGTAATTTAGCATTTTGTAGTATTTCTTCTACATTAATTATTGGTTTTACTTTTGTTTTTTCTTCAACACCTTTAACTACAGGTATTTGTCTAAATGTTTCAAAAACTTTTACATAATTTTCAGGTCTATATAAAAACTCTAAAAACTTATATGCATTTTCTTGATGCTTTGAATTTGAAGGTATAGCCATATTATCTATATACATCATTGCACCTTTTGGCAAGAAATATTCAAAATCTTTTTGTTCTTCTTCACTTGTTTCATAAAATACATCTGGATATCCATGTGATACAACAAACTCTCCTGATGCAAGTCCTTTACCAAAAGTTGTACTATCAAATTTAGCTAAATTTCTTTTAAGTTTAATTATATATTCTTTTGCTCTTGCAAGTTCAGCATCATCTTTAGTATTTGATTCATATCCTAAATATTGCAAGACCATACCTAAAGTTTCACGTCCGTCATCTAACATTGTCATTGATGATCTATATTTTTCATTTTCAAAAATACTTAAATCTTTACTGTAGTCTTTTCCTACTATTTTTGTATTAACATTAATACCTGTTGCAAAATATCCATACGGTATTGAATAATTTAAACCGTCATCATAAACTTTTGAAAATTCATATAATTTTAATTTTTCAGCATCTAAATTTTCAAATGTACTTTTTAATTTTGTCTTATCAAGTTTTAATAACATATTGTTTTTTACCATAACATCTACATAGTCTGTTGACGGCGATACTATATCATATTGATCTGTTCCAGTTAAAAGTTTAGCCATCATAGTATCATTATTATCATAGTATGTAAGATTAACTCTAATACCTGTTTCTTTTTGGAAGTCTTCAATAACTTCTTCAGGTACAAAATATATCCACGTGTAAATATTAAGTTCATTTTCATTTTTACTGTCTTTTTGACAACTAACTACAAGTAAAAATGACATAATTAAATAAAAGAAAATTTTCTTCAATTCAATATCACCTCTTATCAAAATTTTATATAAAATATTATCATATTTATATCATTATTTCAAACACTTTTGTACTTCTTCTTTGTCTGAAAAATGGTTGATTTTTGTTCCAATTATTTGGTAAGTTTCATGTCCTTTACCAGCTATAATTAAACTGTCATTTTCTTCTAACATATTTATACCAAATTTTATAGCTTCTGCTCTATCTTCAATTATTTTATATGAGCTATAATTTGAGTCTATTAGACCTTTTTCAACATCAGATAAAATCTTTTTAGGATCTTCTGTTCTAGGATTATCAGATGTAAGTATTATGTAATCTGAATAAATAGATGCTGCTTTTGCCATAAGCGGTCTTTTTGTTGTATCTCTATCTCCACCTGCTCCAAATATTGTAATAAGTCTATTTTTAGTTATATTTCTTAATGTTGAAAGTACGTTTATAAGACCATCAGGTGTGTGTGCATAATCTATAACTATTCTTGCATTTTTATCATTTTCAACTAGTTCAAATCTGCCAACAACTGAGTCCATAATTGAAATTTTATCTAGTATATATTCAAAGTCTATTCCTATATTACAAAGAACTGCAACTACTCCTAGAATATTATGTAAATTGTATTCACCAACTAATTTTGTTGTGATTTCTTTTACATTGTTATTATGTTTTACTCTAATTTTCATTCCGTTATTTGTATATTCTAGTATTTCACCATAAAAATCAGCGTTTTTATCTTTTATACTTATACTTGTCCCACTTAATTTTCTAATGTATTCATCATCAATATTAACGCATAATTTTGCATCTTGTTTTAGTAATGAAATAATCTTACATTTTGCTTTAAAGTATTCATCAATAGTTTTATGATAATCTAAATGATCTTGAGTTAGGTTTGTAAATATAGCACCATCAAATTTTAATGCATCAACTCTTCCCATAGATAATGCATGTGAACTTACTTCCATAAAAAAGTATTCTACACCTTTTTCAACACTTTTTGCCATAAGTTTAATAAGATCTAATGACTCGGGTGTTGTATTTTTTGATTCAAAATTTTCATCTAAGATTCTATATCCTGTAGTTCCAATTCTTGAAGAGTTTTGTAAAACACTTTCTAATATATATGTGCTTGTTGTCTTACCATTTGTGCCTGTTACCCCTATAATCTTTAGCTTATTTTGTGGATATGAATATATATTTGAAGCAATAATTCCAAGATTTTCTCTTAGTTTATTTACATAATAAAATGAAATATTTTCATATTTAGATACATCTATGTCCTTACTGTCAGTTATAACGGCTACTGCTCCATTTTTTATAGCTTTTTCAATATAGTCATTACCATCTACTTTGCTACCTTTCATAGCAACAAATATATCGCCTTTTTGTATTTCTCTTGAATCGTAGCTTATAGAATGAAATTCAAAATCATTTGCTTTTTGTAATATCTCATAATCTACATTTTCAAACATTTTTAACATTATTTCCTCCTTAGACTATGATAGTCTAATTAATAAAAAAGGGTTTTAGTTAAAACCCTATTATATATTTTTTACCTTTTCAACTAGACTTGCAAATTCTGCAGCATTATTAACAGCTAAATCTGCTAATACTTTTCTATCTAATTCTATTTCTAACTTCTTAAGTCCATTCATAAATTTAGAATATGAAATACCATTTAATCTTGCTGCTGCATTAATTCTTACTATCCACAATTCTCTCATTGTTCTCTTCTTTAATTTTCTATGTTCTGTAGAGAACGCTATTGCTCTTCTTACAGCTTCATTAGCTTTCTTAAAGTTAGTACTTCTTGTTCCTTTATATCCTTTTGCTTCTTTTAATACTTTTTTATGTCTTTTTCTTCTTATTATTCCAGTTTTTACTCTTGCCATTTTTTATTTCCTCCTATCTTCCTTGACTTGTAACTAGTAATTTTGCAACTTTTTTAGCTGCTCCACCTGTGATTACGTAGTCTTCTCCTAAGTGTTTCTTTCTCTTGTGTGCTTTCTTAGTTAATATATGACTCTTACCTGAGTGTCTTATAACAAACTTTCCACTTCCTGTTACTTTAATTCTCTTTTTTGCTCCCTTATGTGTTTTCATTTTAGGCATAATTTTTTCCTCCTTATTTTTTAGGTGATATTAATATGAATTTTTGTATTTGTTCTTTACCATATTTTTTCTCAACAATAGCATTTTCTTCAAAAACTTGTGCCATTTCATCTAAAATCTTAATAGCTGATTCTATATGTTGCTTTTCTCTTCCAGATAATCTTAGACTTACTTTTATCTTATATTCCTTTTCAAGAAATTTATTAATTTGAGTTACTTTAGTTTGCATATCATGCTCATCAATATGTGGTTTAATTCTAAGTTCTTTTACAACGATATTTTTTTGCTTTTTCTTATTCTCTTTATCTTTTTTTGTTTTTTCGTATCTAAACTTACCATAATTCATTATCTTACATACTGGTGGTTCAGCGTTTGGTGATATTTCAACTAAATCTAAATTTTGCTCTATCGCCATTTCTAGAGCTTCGTTTGGAGTCATAACCCCTAGGCTTTCCCCATTTTCGCCTATAACTCTAATTTCTTTACATCTGATTTTTTCGTTTATTCTTACACCATCAGATTTATTCGTTCCTTTAATACAGAACACCTCCTAAATTATTACTAATAAAAAAACAAGATTAAAATCTTGTTTCTCAAATAGCTTAAAAACATTACAAGTAATTACTTGTAACAAATACTACATAACCTAACTCATTCATTTATGGAAAGGTGAGAAAACAATATTTCTTCTTTAACAAATTCAATTCTACATAAGTTTACTATTTTTTTTAATAATTGTCAACTTTTTTTGAAATTTTTAATAAAAATTGTCTAAAAAGTGATATAATAAATCAAAAAGGAGTTTTTTATGTTAAAAAAAATCAAACTTGATATATACTCTATTCCCATCATTTTTTGGACTATTTTATCAATTTATTTTGTAATCACAGACTTTGATATAGACAAGCATGTTTATAGTAGACTTCTTATGGGTTCTGTAGTTGCACTAGTATACTCTCACGTTTTCAATAGTTTAGCAAAAAAATATTATTATAGTTATATACTACCATTTGTAATAGCATATTATGTTTATTCTATTGATGATATAAATGTAATCGGATTTAAAATTATTACACTTGTGTTTGTTGTTGCAATTTTTTCATATTTTGCCAGATATTTTTCTTCAAGTTTAATAGTTAAAATTCTTTTATTTATAGGATATTTTATACTTCTTGCAATACTAACATCTGTATTAATCCTTACTTTTGATACATTATTTGGCACAAGGGTAATCAATCATTATCTTAATTTTGCTTTAGTTATACTAATATTATTAATTGATTTATTCTTTTATGATGATAAAATATATAGCTCAAAATATCTAAATATATTTTTCATACTATTTATATCATTAGCATTAGTAATTATATATGCTTTTATGTTTTCTGGATTTATAGAAAAACAATATTCTGTAGCTAGTATAATAATACTTTATTCTACTTACCCAATTATTTTATCATACTTTATTTTCAAAAAGAAATGGATGCTATTTTTTAATATCTTACCTTTATTATTTCTATTCTATTATGTAATAACAAATATGATAAGATTTGGTATAACTGAAAATAGATATTTCACTTTACTTTTTGGAACTCTTGCTATGATATTTACAATTTTAAGTATATTTAATAAGATAGATTCTAGTAAGATTTTTGTTGTCTTATCTATTAGTGGAATACTTGCTTTTTATACACCGTATATTAATGCATTTACTGTAACAAAAAATAGTTTGACTAAAAGATATGAAAAATCAACAGATCTTAGTGAAAAATATTCAATATATTACTATGGAGCAGATAGAAATTGGGATATAAAATACCCAAATCTAAATTCTGAAGATTATACTGAGGTATTATATGATACATATACTAACAACTCAGATAATGTTGAAAATATTGATATTTCAAAATATACAAAACTAGATCACTACTTATATAACTATGATGATGAAAATAAATTTTACTATGAAATTGCACAAATGATTATAGATAACAAACTTGAAATGGATAATAAAAAAATAGTTCCTATTAGATATAGTGTGTTTAAATATAAGGATAGCGGTAAAATAGAGATATCTAATTTAGAATTTATAATTCTTACAAAGTAATAATATTTATGATATAATTTACTATAATTTTGAAAGGAAGAAAACTATGAAAAAAATATTAACAATACCAGAAATAGTATGTCAAAAATGTGCAGAAAAATTATCAGGAGTTTTATTTGGGCTTCCTGAAGTTGAAGATGTAATTGTTGACTTAGATAGTAAAACAATTGAACTTGAGTTAAACTCAAACATTTCAAATGAAACATTAAAACTAGTAGTAAAATCTGCTGGAAAATATGAAATAACTGATATCAAGGAGTAAATATGTCTTACTACGCATATATTCTAAAAAGCGATAATACGCAAGGTATCGTTACATCTTGGGAAGAATGCAAGCAAATAATAAAAAATAATAAATCAAGATATAAGAAGTTTAATAGTGAAGAAGAAGCAAAAAAATGGCTTGATGACGGAGCAGAATATGAAAAGCGTGAAAAAAATAATGATAGTTTAATTAAGACTGCTATTTATTTTGATTCAGGTACTGGACGTGGTAAAGGTGTAGAGGTTAAAATGAGTGATTATTACTCAAATAGCCTTTTATACTTCATTATGGACTCAAAACTCATAAATGAATTTGGTAACTACTATTTATCAGAAGGTAGAACAAATAACTTTGGAGAGCTTACAGGTCTTTTTATTGCATTAAAATATGCATTAAAATACAATGTAAAGGATATATGTGGTGATAGTGAGCTTGTTATTAAATATTGGGCAAATGGTCAATATAACAAGGAAAATTTAGATAATGATACTATAAAACTAATAAATAAAGTAAATGAACTATATATTAAATTTAAAAATAATGGTGGTAAACTTCATAAAATCTCAGGCGATATAAATCCAGCAGATTTAGGGTTTCACAAATAAAGGATAAGAAATGAAAAATGCTTGTATAATTACTTATGGCTGTCAAATGAACTTTAATGAAAGTGCTAAAATGACAAATATACTTAAAAATAGTGGCTATAATATGATAGATAATTATGAAGATGCAGATTTAGTTTTAATAAATACTTGCACTATAAGAGAAGGTGCTGCATCTAAAGTGTATAGTGAGCTTGGTAGATTAAAAGAACTTAAAAACGAAAAAAAAGACATGATTATAGGAGTTACTGGATGTCTTGCACAAGAAGAAAAAGAAAACTTCATAAAAAGAAGTCCTTATGTCGATTTAGTTCTTGGAAATCAAAATATTGCAATGCTCCCTGATATACTTGATGAAATATATCATGGTAAAACTAATATAGTAATGGTAAACAATAAAGATGTACTGCCTAAAAGAATTGACGCCTATTTTGGAAATGATGTAATGGCATCAATTGCAATAACATATGGTTGTAATAACTACTGTACTTTTTGTATAGTTCCACATGTTCGTGGTAGAGAACGTTCTGTTCCTATGGATGAAATAGTTGATGATGTAAAAAAATATGTAAAACAAGGCTATAAAGAAATTCTATTTTTAGGTCAAAATGTTAACTCATATGGTAATGATTTTAGAAAAGATGATAATATAACATTTGCAAAATTACTTGAAAAAAGTGCAAATGTTGAGGGTGATTTTTGGATTAAATACGTATCACCACATCCAAAAGATTTTAATGATGATGTTATAAAAGCTATCAAAGAAAATCTTAAAATTTCAAGAATGTTACATTTACCACTTCAATCTGGTTCAAGTAAAATACTTAAAAAGATGAAACGTGGATATACTAAAGAAGAATATATAGCACTTGCTAAGAAAATAAAAAGAGAAATACCAGATATAGCACTTACAACTGATATCATTGTAGGTTTCCCTGGTGAAACTGAAGAAGATTTTAATGATACTCTTGATGTTGTAAATGAAGTTGGTTTTGAAAATGCATTTATGTTTATGTACTCAAAAAGAAGAAATACACCTGCAAGTATATACGAAGATCAAATAGATGAAGAGACTATGAATAGAAGACTTCAAACTTTAATGAGACAACAAGACAAAATTGCATTTGAATATAGTCAAAGATATATAGGTAAAACATTAAAGGTACTTGTTGAAGGTCATAGTAAAAAGAATATGGATATGATGTTTGGAAGAACTTCAACACACAAGATAGTACTTTTTCCTAAAATGAAATATAACAACGAGAAATTCGTTAATGTAAAAATAACTCATACAAACACTTGGACCTTATATGGTGAACTGGTATAGGAGATAAAATGTTAGAATTATTAAAATTAAATACATCAAAATTAAAAGAACTTGCTAAAAAATATGAAATTGAAAATTATAAATCACTAATAAAAGAAGATTTAATAAATTTAGTTGCTATTAAAATGGCAGAAGAACAAGATATTTTATTTGCTGTCGGTACACTTGATATACTACCTGAAGGATATGGATTTTTAAGAAATACATCTGTTGAAGTTGATGTGTATGTTTCAGCATCACAAATCAAAAAGTTTTCATTAAGACCTAATGATAAAATTTGTGGTGAAGTTAGAGCCCCTATTGGAAGTGAAAAAAGTTATGGTCTTATAAAAATTATGTTCATAAACAGCGATACTATAGATAAAGCTCAAAACAGACCATATTTTGATGATTTAATACCTGCATATCCTAATAAGAGAATTATGCTAGGTGAAGGTGAAATTTCATCAAGAATAATTGACTTGATTGCACCTATAGGTTTTGGTCAAAGAGGTCTTATAGTAGCACCTCCTAAAGGCGGTAAAACTATGCTACTTACAGCTCTTGCAAATGATATATTAAAATATAATAATGATGTAAGTTTATGGATACTTTTAATTGATGAAAGACCAGAAGAAGTTACTGATATTAAAGAAAATGTAAAAGGTGCTGAAGTTTATTCTGCAACTTTTGATGAAGATCCTGCTGAGCATTTAAAAGTTACTGAAAAAGTTCTTGAAGCTGCTAAACTTGAAGTTGAAAAGGGTAAAAATATTATTATACTTATGGATAGTTTAACAAGACTTGCTAGATCATATAATGTTGTACTACCATCAAGTGGTAAAATAATATCAGGTGGTATTGACCCTAAAGCCTTATATATGCCTAAAAAATTCTTAGGAGCTGCAAGAAATATTAGAGAAGGTGGAAGTCTAACTATTATTGCTACTGCTCTTATAGAAACTGGTAGCCGTATGGATGAAGTAATATTTGAAGAGTTTAAAGGTACTGGTAATATGGAAATAATACTAGATAGAACTTTACAACAATTAAGACTATTTCCTGCAATTGATATATCAAAAAGTGGTACAAGAAGAGAAGATTTACTATACTCTAAAAAAGAGCTTGAAAATATTTGGACTTTAAGAAGAAAACTTATGAACTGTAACGAAGCTGAAGCAATAAAATATTTGATAGACTTATTAAAAAAATATCAAAATAACGAAGAATTACTAGAAAATATGAAATTTGAATTAATAAAATAATATCACTCGTTTGATATTATTTTTTTGTGTTAAAAATTATGTGATATTATTTAATAAATATGATATAATTAAGGATAAACAAAAACAGGAGAATACAAAATGACAAAAGTTTTTATTTCAATATTTATGATAATATTAATATTAATTATTGTAATGTACATGTCAAAGAAATATAAATTAGATAAAAATCAAATGATAATATTTTGGATATTAGTCCTATTTTGGGCAAGTATAACAATAATAAGGGCATATAGAAAGCTTTATGCTATAGCACCTGTTGAGATTGGTGGTCTTGGACTAAGTGTAATTATGGGTTCTACCATAACATCAGCTTATGGTCTTATAAGTTTTCTAATAAGATTACCTCTATTTTTCACTATTGATATATTTAATAAAAGAAAAATATTTATACAAATTGCTATGATTAGTATAACAATAACATCTATAATTGTAGTAATTCATCCATCATACAACAGCCTATATTTTTCATCACTGGCTATGGGTATATGTGCTTCAATGCTTGCAATATTTAATGTACTATTTTCTGAGACATTTGAAAGTGAAAAAGCAGCAGTATCTGCATCTATACTTGCAACTGCTCCATTACTTGCAGAATTTTTTGCAGCACCTATACAATATATAGGAACATATAAAGATGTTAAAAACTTTGCTTTTCTTTGGGGAGCTTCAGCCTTAGTTTCATTTACGACATTAATATTAACTTTTTTTATGAAAGAATTTAATGGGAATAATAAGAAGTTTTCAAAAGAAAAAATTATACATATACTTAAAAACAAAAAATTTTTAACAGTATGTCTAATATCTGTTGTAATATCGTTTATAAAGTTCTCAACTAGTGGTGCTAATATGGTATACTATGCAAAATCTAGTCTTAATATGCCTGCAATAATGCTTGCGTATTTAGATACAATGTTTGCAACACCACAACTTATAGCAAGTGTGCTTGTCGGTACATTTTTTGTAAAAAAATTTGGAATTGAAAAAACATTAATATTAAGCTTATGCTCACTACTATTTTTCTATATTACAGTATTAATTACTGATAATCCATATATTGTATTTGCAACATATGTATTTAATGGATTTGGATATGGTGGAACATATATCTCCCTTATTTCTATTGCACTACAATATTTTGATAAAGAATATAGAAATATTAGCATGGGGATATTCCAAGGATTTTTTGCCTTTGGTATATTCTTTGGAGATAGAGTTTATGTTTTAATTGAAAAATTAATTCCAAATGGTATATTAGGCTTTAATAATACAAAATCCATTTTTATTATCGTAAGCACTATTACTATTTTGTCTATTATTTTAGGAACTATAAATTTAATATTTAGGAGAAAAAATGAGTATAGATAATACTACTCCACTTATGAAACAATATAAAGAAATAAAAAGTAGATATAAAGATGAAATTCTATTTTTTAGACTTGGTGATTTTTATGAAATGTTTTATGAAGACGCTATTACAGCTTCAAAGGTCTTAGGTCTTACTCTTACAAAGAGAAACAAGGAAAAAGGTGTTGATATACCTCTTGCAGGAATACCTCATCATAGCTCTTCACAATATATATCTAAGCTAGTTAATGAAGGTTATAAAGTAGCTATATGTGAGCAGATGGAAGATCCAAAAGAGGCAAAAGGCTTAGTTAAAAGAGATGTTGTAAAAGTTATAACACCAGGTACTGTAATTGACGTTGAAACTCTTGATAGTAAAAGTAATAATTTTGTATTATCACTTTTAATTGAACAAGAAAATGCATATATTTCATATGTAGATATAACAACTGGTTTATTTAATGCTAGTATAACTACTATTAGTAACCTTTATTCTTACTTATATAAATTAAATGTAAAAGAAATTGTAATAAATAAGCAAAGCTATAGCAAAATTGAAGAATACTTATCAAAGCAAAAAATTAGTACTACTATTATTGAAAAAGTAAAAAATTCAAATTCTTTTTTAACACAGTATTTTGATATTGCTTCTCTTGATAGTTTTGGACTTACAAATAAAGGACTTATTGATAGTTGTGCTATGCTACTTCAATATATTTTAGAAATACAAGTTAATATTGAGTTAAATATACCTAAAATATCTGTTATATCACAAAATAATTATGCAGATATTAATATGTCAACTGCAAGAAATTTAGAAATTATTAAAAATCAAAGAGATAACACAAGTTATGGTACTCTTTTATGGATACTTGACAAATGTAAGACTTCTATGGGAACTAGATTATTAAAATCATTTTTAAATCTTCCCCTTATCAATATATCAGATATCAACAAAAGACAAGAACATGTAAAATTTTTAATTGACAATATACTAATTCGTGAAGAAATTAGAGAAGAACTTGAAAATGTCTATGATATTGAAAGATTACTTAGTAAATTAATATTTGGTAATGAAAATGCAAAAGACTTAATAGCAATTAGAGCAACATTAAATAGTTGCATTAATATATCAAATAAATGGGGTACTCTATTTGAGAATATAGATTTTAGTATAATAAAAAATCTAATAGCATTAATTGATGAAAGTATAAAAGAAGAACCTCCATTTTCTACAAGAGAAGGTGGAATGATAAAACCAAGCTATAATGCTGAATTACTGGAATTAAATAATATTTTAACTCACGGAAAAGATATATTAATCGATATTGAAACAAGAGAAAAAAATGAAACCGGTATTAAATATTTAAAGATAAAATACAATAAGGTTTTTGGATATTTTATAGAAATAACAAACTCTAATTTAGCAGACGTACCAAATAGATATATTAGAAAACAAACTCTATCTAATTGTGAGAGATTTATAACACAAGAATTAAAAGAGTATGAAGATAAAATACTAAATGCTAAAACTAGAAGTTTTGAACTTGAATATAATTTATTTAAAGATGTATCTAATAAAGTAAAAGAGCATAAAGATTTAATATTAAATCTTTCAAAAATAGTGTCGTATATTGATGTAATTAGCTCTTTTGCATATGTTAGTATAACAAACGGATATACAGCTCCTACTTTTAATGATAAAGGCGAGATACAAATATTAAACGGTAGACATCCTGTTGTAGAAAAATTAATAAATGAACCTTTTATTGAAAATGATGTTCATTTTACTAGAGATGAAAATTTCATAATACTTACAGGTCCTAATATGGCAGGTAAGTCAACATATATGAAACAAATAGCATTAATTTGTATTATGGCTCAAATAGGTATGTATGTACCAGCTGCAAGTGCTAATTTATCAATAATTGATAAATTTCTAACAAGAATTGGTGCATCCGATGATATACTTACAGGTCAAAGTACATTCATGGTTGAAATGAGCGAAGTTGCTAATATATTAAATAACGCTACACAAAACAGTTTAATAATACTTGATGAAGTTGGTCGTGGTACTTCAACTTATGACGGATTATCAATTGCAACAGCTATATCGACATATATACATGATAAAATAAATGCAAACACAATTTTTGCAACCCATTATCATGAGTTAAATGAGCTTGAAGACAAATATGATAGAATAGTAAACTATCGTATAAATGTTGAAGAAAAAAATTCAAAAGTAATATTTTTAAGAACTATTTCAAAAGGAAGTGCCGATAGATCTTATGGTAATTATGTAGCAAAACTTGCAGGTCTTCCATATGAAGTTTTAAAAGAATCAAAAAAAATATTAAAAAAATTGGAAAATAGACATATTTTAATTCAAAAACATGAAGATATAGGTCAATTATCACTATTTGATAATTTAAGTAATGATAGCTTTGAAGACAATACCGAGCAACTTCTTGATGATCTAAAAAATATTAAAGAAGAAATTGAAAGTATTGATATTAATAATACAACACCTTTAAAAGCTCTATCAACACTTGAAAAATTAAAAGAATTAGTTCAAAATATGAATAAGGAATAATAATGAAAGGATATTTAATAATATGATGACTGGTAACGAAATTAGAAAAAGTTTTATTGATTTCTTTAAATCAAAAGAACATATACACTACGAAAGTGCCTCACTAGTTCCAGAAGATAAGACACTTCTACTTACTGTTGCAGGTATGGTTCCATTTAAACCTTTTTTCTTAGGAGAAAAGAAAGCACCTGCTAAAAGAATAACAACATATCAAAAATGTATAAGAACAAATGACTTAGAAAACGTTGGTATAACTCCAAGACATCACACTTTTTTTGAAATGCTTGGTAACTTCTCATTTGGAGATTATTTCAAAAAAGAAGCAATTTTATGGTCTTGGGAATATATAACTGAGCATTTAAAATTAGATATTAATAGACTATGGGTAACAGTTTACACTACTGATGATGAAGCGTATGACATATGGGTAAACGAAGTTGGAATATCAAAAGATAGAATAGTAAGACTTGGAGATAGCGACAACTGGTGGGCTGCTGGTCCTATTGGTTCTTGTGGTCCTTGTTCTGAAATATATTTTGATACACAAAATATGGGTGAAAACAACGAAGAAATTAATGCAAAACCTGGTGATGAAGGAAATAGATTTTTAGAAATATGGAATCTTGTATTTACAGAATGGAATAGACTTGAAGACGGTAGTCTTGTTCCACTACCAGAAAAAAACATTGATACTGGTGCAGGTATTGAAAGAATTGCAAGTGTAATGCAAAACAAAAAAACAAATTTTGATACTGATATTTTCATGCCAATTATAAATGAAATTAGAAATGTCCTAAATCTTAAAGAAGGTCAAGAAGATGTATCAACTAAGATTATAGCTGACCATATAAGAGCATCTGTATTTCTAATTTGTGACGGTGTACTTCCTTCAAATGAGGGTCGTGGATATATACTAAAAAAATTAATTAGAAGAGCATACGGTGCTGGAAGCATTGCAAACAAAAATATTTTTGATAAAGGTCTAAGCTTTTTATATCAAATAGTAAATAATGTTGTAACTTCTATGTCTGGTGCTTATCCTGAATTAATACAAAAACAAAAATTTATAGAAGAAACAATAAAACTTGAAGAAGAAAAATTTGCTAAAACTCTAAAAGTTGGTGCTAATTTACTTATTGATGAAATAAGTAATGCAAAAAATAAAGGGGAAAATAAGCTAAGTAGTGATATCACATTTAAACTATATGACACATTTGGATTCCCATTTGAGCTTACAAAACTTGTTACACAAAAATATGGTATTGTTGTAGAAGAAGATGAATTTAACGAAAAATTAGAAGAACAAATAAATAGATCAAAGTCTGCTAGAAATGTAATAAGTGACATGATAAAAGACGAATTTATTGATACTTTCTACAAAGAACACGGTGCTACTAATTTTACAGGTTATGAAACACTAAATGATACATCAAAAGTTCTTCACATTTCTAAAACTGATGATGAAGATGTATATAAGCTAATACTTGATAAAACTCCATTTTATAGTGCACAAGGTGGACAAGTAAGTGATAAAGGATATATTTTTAATGATAATTTTAAAGCTGATGTAGTAGATATGGCTAAAAAATCAGATATATACATTCACTATATTAAACTATTAAGTGGTAGTCTTCCAAATATAAATGATGAAATAAATTTAAGTGTTGATAAGACATTTAGAGATGCAACTATGAGAAATCACACTGCTACTCACATACTTCATAGAGCGGTAAAAGAAATATTAGGTGATGATGTAAATCAAGCTGGTTCACTTGTTTATGATAAGGGTCTTAGATTTGACTTTACATATAATAACGCTCTTGATGATGAAACAATAAGAAAAATAGAAAAAAGAGTTAATGAAATTATACAAGAAAGTATAAAAGTTGAAATCACATATACAACAAAAGAACAAGCTGATAAAATGGGAGCAATTGCACTATTTGATGAAAAATACAAAAGTACTGTTAGAGTTGTAGATATAGTTGGTTACTCTGCTGAGCTATGTGGTGGTACTCACTGTCCACATACAGGTCATATAGGTTCATTTTATATTTTATCAGAACAAGCTAAGGCTTCTGGTATAAGAAGAATTGAAGCTGTAACAGGGTCGTGTGCTAATAATCATTGCTATGATCTAAATGATACAATAAATGAAATTGCAAAAGAATTAAAAACTAATACTAATGATATTAAGAAGACTATACAAAAAAATAAGGAAAATCAAAAAGAATTAGAAAAAACAGTTGAAGAATTAAAAAATAAGCTAATAAAATATCAAATTAACGATATGATAGATGATGCTGTTGATTTTAATGGGTTTAAATTACTTATAAAAGAACTTAATACAGACTCAAAAGATGTTAAGAATATTATCGACAAAGCAAAAGATAAATTAGGTTCTTCACTTATATTATTTGCAACTAAATCAAATGAGAAACTAATGTTTACTTGTGCTGTAAGCGATGATTTATTAGTAAAATATAAGGCTGGAGAAATTGTAAAATATGTTGCTAATCTAACTGGTGGAAATGGTGGAGGTAAGCCAAATTTTGCACAAGCTGGTGGTAAAGATATAAGCAAACTTACTTTTGCTTTAAACAGTGTAACTGAATATATTAAAGGATTATAGATGAGAAAATATATTGGTCTTGATTTAGGCGATGTTAGAATAGGTGTATCAACTTGTGATTCACTTGGTATACTTGCAACAGGATTATTAGTAATAGATAGAACAAAAGAAGATCCTATAAAAAAAATACTAGAAATATGTGAGCAAGAAAATACATACAAGCTTGTAATCGGAAAACCTCTACGTCTTAGTGGTGCAAGTGAAATTCAAGTTGAAAAATACGATAAGTTTGCAGATGAATTAAAAAAGGCAAATGATAGGATTGAAATTAATTTTATAGATGAAAGATACACAACAAAAGAAGCAGAATATTATCTTAAAAATTTTTCTAAAAAAAATGGAAAGAAAAGAAGACAAGTTGTAGATATGGTTGCATCTACTATAATACTACAAACTTTTCTTAATAAAATAAAATGATAGGAGAGCTAAGCTCTCCTATTTATTGCATAATCACCATAGCAACTGCATAATTTTGCTCATGTGATATACTTAATTCTATGTTATAATCTTTATATTTTATATTTGGTTTTCCTAATTCATCATTTAAAATCTCTATATCTTTAAATGATATTTCATTATTAAAACCTGTGCCAAGTGCTTTTACAAAAGCTTCTTTTGCACTAAATCTGCCTGCATATGACTGATACTTATTTTTTCTTTTTTCACAATATTCTATTTCTTTTTTTGTAAAAACTTTTTCTAAAAAACCATTATTTTTTTCAATTGCATTTTTTATTCTTGTAACTTCTACTATATCAATACCTATTTTCATAATAAATGCTCCAATCTATATGCTTTAGCTGCATTTCTTGTTGTTATTTCTATAACTTCGTCAATAGTTATTTCTTTTATTCTTGCTATTTCTTCTGCAACATATTTTGTATATATTGGATTATTTCTCTTACCTCTAAATGGTACTGGTGTTAAATATGGACTATCTGTTTCAATTACAATTTTATTTAATGGTAGTTTTGATACCAGTTCTTTTGTCTTGACATTGTTCTTAAATGTTAATGTACCTCCAACACTTACATAGTATCTAGATAATATTGGTAATACTGACTCGTATGAGCCTGGAAAACAATGTAATATTCCACTAACGTCTTCATATTGTTTTAATATGTCTATTGTATCAGCTAATGCATCTCTTGTATGTATTACTATTGGTATATCAACCCTTCTTATCATTTCAATTTGTTTTATGAAACCTTTTTTTTGATCTTCTTTTGGATCAACCATCCAGTGATAGTCTAATCCTATTTCTCCTATACCAACCACTTTTTTATGTTCTTTTGCTAATTTTTCTATATGTGAAAAATCTTTTTCATTTATTTTTGATATATCTGTTGGATGATATCCTATACTTGCATATATTTTTTCATATTTTTCACTTAACTCAACAGCTTTTAATGAGCTTTCATAATCCCAACCTGAACATACTAAAAATTGTACTTGCTCTATTATATCATCTATTATATTATTTAAATCTTCATCATACATTTTATCATTTAAATGACAATGTGCGTCTACTATTTTCATATTTTACCACCTACTACATTCTTATGTTTATTATAATACTTTAAACATATAATTTTAAGGTATCTTTATATTTTATTTAACTTTTTTTATAACCAATGTAGATATAGGATTTACTTTTATTTTTCTATTTTTAACATTAATCTCATTAATTCCGTTTACATTTGCTTTATCATCTTTTACTAGTACTATGTATTTACCATTTTCTATTCTTATTTCTTTAGTATTCATACTAGCATTATGTGCAACATAAATTAAGTCATTATCTTTTAACTGATATGCAATTAATTGATCTTCTTTTTTTAATACTTGAAGAACCTTATTAATTTTATCATATGATTTTAAATTAAACATATTATTTGCTTTTCTTATTGAAATAAGTTGTCTTACATATTCAACTAAAGCTCTATTTTCATATGCTCTATCCCAATCTATCCAGTTTATTTCATCTGATGATTTATACGAATTTTCATCACCATGTTTTGTTCTTGCAAACTCTTGTCCTGCATGTATAAATGGTATACCTTGTGATAATAGAACTATACTTGTTGAAAGTCTATGTCTATTTATTCTTACTTCTTCATTTTCTTGGCTATTTGTCTTTTCAATTTGATCCCATAATGTTAAATTATCATGTGCTTCAACATAGTTAATTATTTGATTAGGTGCCATATATGTTTTTACACCTTGTCCGCCTATAATATTTCTTACTACTCTTTCTTCTTGGTTTAGTTTACCTGTTGCAAAGCCTTGACCTACACCACCAAAAGTAGCACCTTTTATTCCGTCTCTTATATCATCATTAAAAAAAGCGATATTTTCTAATTTGTTTGCGTTATATTGTGCTGATTTTTCAGATTTTGGTAGTGTTCCTAAATCCCAACCTTCACCTAAAATGATAATATTAGGGTTTATTTTCATTAGTTCATCTCTTAATGTTTTCATTGTTGTAACATCAAGTAGACCCATTAAGTCAAATCTAAATCCATCAAATTTATATGTTTTTGCTAGATAAACAACACTATCTACTATATATTTTCTAGCCATTTGTCTTTCACTTGCAACATCATTTCCACAACCAGAACCATTAGTTAATCCACCATTTTCATTATGTCTAAAATAATATTGTGGTACTATCTTCTCAAAACTATGCTCACTTGTACTAAATACGTGGTTATATACAACATCCATTATAACTCCAATATTATTATCGTGGAATTTTTTAACTAATTGTTGTAATTCAATTATTCTTGAATTTGGATCATTTGGATTTGTACTATAACTTCCTTCAGGTGTATTATAGTTTACAGGGTCATAGCCCCAGTTATATTTACTAAATTGGTCATTTTCATCAACAGAGTATTTACTAAAGTCATATATAGGTAATAATTGTACATGTGTTACTCCAAGTGATTTTATATAATCAAATCCTGTTATTTGTCCTTTACTTGATTTTGTACCTTCTTCAATTACTCCTAAAAATTTACCTTTTTGTTTTATTTTACTTTCTTTATGTGCTGATAAATCTCTTACATGTAATTCATATATTATTGGTGTATCAATTTTTACATAATTGCTTTCAAGTGGTACTGGATTTACTACTACAGAACGATTACCATTTATTGTTGTTGATTTTGCATAAGGATCTATTGCTTCATTTACTTCCCCATTTACGTATACTTCATAATTATATACCATTCCTAATTTATCGCCATTTAATTTTAATTCATAAACACCTTTTTCTATTTTTTTCATTGGCATTTTTTTAGCATTTTCACCATTATATACTAGTACATTTACTTTAGTTGCTGTTGGTGCCCATACTCTAAATATTGTATTTTCTTTTGTATATATTGCTCCTAATTCGCCTTTATATGCAAATTGTTTATCAAAGCTATCATCTGAGATTACATTTCCTATACTTACATCATACATACCGAAATTTTCAATATATAGCTTATATTTATTTAATAAATCTAAATTCTTATCTGTTGTAATTCTAATTTCAGTTGCTTGATTTTTTTCGCCTTTTAATACTTCAATATTTTTTATTTTTGATTTTGATACTTTAATGCTATCTTCTGTATCAAATGGTTTATTTGTTCTAACAACTATACTATTTAGAGAATCAATATTAGCAGATAATATTTTTCTTGGTTCTTTTGCTTTTTCTATATTTGTATAAATAGTCTTATCACCTTGATTTATATACACTTTAGCATAGCCATTATCATCAAATTTTACTATACTTCTACTATCTAAATCAGTATCTATTTTCTTTTTATCTGTTATTTTTAATATTCTAAAATCAATCTTTGTTAAATCTTTAGCTGTGATTTCAACATTGGCTTTAACACCGTATTTATCTTTTACAAATTTAAATTTCTTACCATTAGCAAAAAGAACCCAATTTTTATAATCATTTTTTATACGATTATAATAGATTGTGGCACTTAATTTATCATATGATTTTGGTAATCCATCTGGATTTTCATAATATGTTTTGGCGTCTTTTGATTTTAACCAAATTTCTGAAATACCGTTTTCAACTGTAATATATCTATCATGTTCTATATCTTTTTTACCCCAATTAGGCGTACGAACAATGTATCCAACTTCCTTATATTCTCCGTCTAAAACTATTTCTGATACTAATCCATAACTATCTTCATCTTCAAACTTATATTCATGACCATCCATGCCCTTAGGCCATATCCATAAATCCCAGTCATCTTCTGTTGTTTTTTGATAGTGAACTATTAGTTTTGTTTTCCCTTTTTCAGGAGTTAATTGTTTGTCAATATTAGTAGTATATATATTCTTGTCTTTTGATTTTAGCCAAACTTCTGCAAAGCCATTTTTAACTTGAATATATCGATCATCTTCTACATCTTTTTTACTCCAATCAGGAATACGTACTAAAAAACCAACTTCTTCATATACCCCATCAAGTTCTACTTTTGCAACTTTACCAAATTTATCTTCTTTTGTAAATTTGTATTCATGACCTTCCATGCCTTTAGGCCATATCCATAAATCCCAATCTAAATCTTCTGATTTTTGATAGTGGATTATAAGGGTGGTTTTACCCTCTACACCTTGCTCTTTTGTGTAAGTAAAAATACTAAAAATAGCAAATAACATCGTAAAAATAATTTTTACACTCAATTTTATTTTTTTCATAATTTTCTCCAATACTAAATTGTTTTTTGAATATAAAACAAGGGATATATTTTTTAATATCCCTTAATTATCATATATCATTTAATTACTATTTTGCCATTTCCATAGTAGTGTAAATATTTTTATCTTTAGATTTCAACCAAATTTTAGCAAACCCGTCTTTTACTGTGATGTATCTATCTTCTTCAACATCTTTTTTACTCCAGTCAGGAATACGTACTAGAAATCCAACTTTATTGTATCTTCCGTCTAGTTCTATTTCAGCTACTTGACCAAAACTATCAGTTTTTGTAAATTTATGAGCTTTACCTTCTTTACCTTCAGTCCATATCCATAAATCCCAATTTAATTTATCCACTTTTTGATAGTGTATTATTAGCTTTGTCTTATTTGCTGGTACTTCAACTTTCGAATATGATAAAAAACTAAATAATGAAATTAAAATAAACATAATAGCTTTTGCATTTATAAATTTTATTTTCATATTTACCTCCTTAAATTAATCACATTTAATTAATTTTCTTTTCTTTCTCTTGAATATAGTTTATTTAATCTTCTTATTTTTTGTGCAATTTCATCTGTTAATAAACTGTCATCTAATCTCCAACTCCAGTTTCCTAAAGTTGAAGGTATATTCATACGTGAAGAATTATCAAGTTCTAAGAAGTCTTGCATTTGTGTTATTGCAATATTAGCAACACTACTCCAAGCCCCTCTTATAAAGCCCCATACATATCCTTCTTCTTCATTTAATTTTAGGTAATCAATTGCAAAGGCTAGTTCTTTATTATCTTTATCCTTCATTTTTTCATCAAACCAACCTTTAACAGTATCACTATCATGTGTACTTGCGTATGCTGCCCAATTTCTTTCAATATTGTGTGG
This sequence comes from uncultured Leptotrichiaceae bacterium, assembly GCA_963550915.1. Lineage (GTDB taxonomy): Bacteria > Fusobacteriota > Fusobacteriia > Fusobacteriales > Leptotrichiaceae > Caviibacter. The sequence goes on along the minus strand of CAUVEB010000001.1, from coordinate 127,831 downwards.
TAAAAAATCACTTTCATTATTTGGATCAAATGCAAACTGCATCATTTTCATACCTGGAAAATTAGTTTGTTCTCTAAATTCAACTACTTCTTTAGTTGTATAACCTAAATCTTCAGCAATTATCTTTATTTCTCCTAATTCTTCCTTTATTTTCTTAAATAAATCATATCCAGGTCCTTTTACCCATTGCCCTCTTTTTGCATCTTCGTCACCTTTTGGTATAGACCAATAAGACTCAAATCCTCTAAAGTGGTCAATTCTTGTTACATCAAATAATTTTAAAGTTTTATCTACTCTATTTACCCACCATTTATAGTTGTCTTTTTTCATATATTCCCAATTATATATTGGATTTCCCCATAATTGACCTTTATCTGAAAAGCCGTCTGGTGGACAACCCCCTACTTTATTATTTAAGAATTGTTCTTTATTAGACCATACATCTGCTGAGTCGTATGAGCAGTATATTGGTAAGTCACCTATAATTTCAATACCTTTACTATTTACATATTCTTTTAAATTGTTATATTGAGTATAAAACATATATTGTATGAAATATTGAAAATTAATCTCATCTTTTAATTTTTCTTTATATTCCATAATTGCTTTTTCTTCTCTATTTTGTATATCATGTGGCCAACTATCCCAAGCATCACCATTTAAATGATTTTTTATTGCTGTAAATAGTGCATAGTCACATAACCAATCGCTATTTTTTGAAACAAATTTATCTAATTCATCTTGCTTTTTAAATCTACTATATGCCTTTTTTAATACTAAAAATCTATTTTGGTATAATTTACCATAGTCTACTCTAGTGATATCATCTCCAAAATTAATATTTTCATATTCACTTTTTTTAAGAAGTCCATCTTTTTCTAATAGATCTAAGTCAATAAAGTATGGATTCCCTGCAAAAGATGAAAAAGACTGATATGGAGAATCTCCATATCCTGTAGGTCCTATTGGTAAAATTTGCCAATAGTGTAATCCTGATTTAACTAAAAAATCACAAAATTCATATGCTTTTTCACCAAATGTTCCTATACCATATTTTGAAGATAGTGAACTAATTGGCATTATGACACCACTTTTTCTGTTTGTATTTATTGCTTTGTAATCATATTCTTTATCCATTAAAATCTCCTATTCAATTATGTTTGTATCAATTATGCTAAAGTTGATTTTATTTTCCACTTTTTTAAGCTTATTTATCAGTAGTTCGCATACAGCTAAACCTAATTTCTTTACGTTTATATCAACTGTTTCAAATGTATACTTACCGTATTCTCTAAGTGGTGTATTATTATATCCTGTTACTTTAACATTTGTAATTTTTCTGTCATATAATGCATTAGTAACACCTATTGCTAATACATCATCTGTTGTAATAATAGCATCTACTTCATTTTCATATTTGTCTAAAAATTCACTTGTAATATTATAAGCTTCATTTTCAGTAAAATTTGATTCTAAAATATATTCTCTTTTTATCTTCAGATTATTTTCTTGAAATGCTTTTTCAAAGCCTAAAAATCTAAACTTAGTAACGTTTAAATTTTTAGACCCTCCTAAAAAGCATATATTTTTTCTGCCCTCATTTATTGTTCTTGTTGTAATTTCATAACTTGTTTTAATATTGTCATTATCTACCCATAAATAATTTTCAGTATTTTGGGGTGTCCCAATTATTGAAAATGGAAAATCTATTTTTTGTAAATATTTAAATACTTTTTCATCTTCATAAGCACGCAGGAATATTAATCCGTCCACTCTTTTGGTTCTAACTAATGATTGAATATTGTCGAATTCTTTTTCATTGTCATTGCAATGTATATACAAAGTATAATACTCATTTTCAAGAAGTCTATCACTTATTGTACTTATTACTTCAGAGAAAAAGTTATTTGATAATGGATCTATATCTTGAGAATTAAGTACTATTCCAATAATATTTGTATTACTTTTTGTCAAATTTTGTGCTATAGAACTAGGATAATAATTAAGTTCTTCTATTGCTTTTTGAACAATTTTTTGTGTGTTTTTACTTATTACTGGACTACCAGACATTACTCTTGAAACAGTCGCATTACTTACTTTTGCTTTCTTTGCAACGTCCGATATTGTTACTTTTTTCACCTTTACTTTCTCCCCTTATATTCTATCTCCATTAGCGTTAAAGAAATGTAATCCATCTAAATCAAATGTGAAGTCATGTATTTGTCCAACTTCATATTCATAGTAGCTTGGAACTGTTATTATTAATTGTTTATCATCTTTTAACTTAACATATAAAGCTTTTTCTTTTCCTAACATTTCTATAACATCTATCATTGCTGAAAAACTATTTACTTCTGATTTACCTGTAATAAATCTTTCACTTCTTATACCAACAGTTACATTTTGACCTTCATAGTGTGATAATTTTTCTCTCATTTCACCTTGAACATCTATTCTAACTTCACCACTTGTGCTTACAAACACATTATTTTCAATCTTACCTTCTATTATATTCATAGTTGGTGATCCAATAAATTTAGCAACGAATAAGTTTGCTGGTCTGTTATAGAAATCTTCAGGTTTTCCTACTTGTTGTATTATACCTTTATCAAGTAATACTATCTTTGTTGCCATTGTCATAGCTTCTGTTTGGTCGTGTGTTACATATATAGTAGTTGTTCCTAAAGTTTGGTGTATTCTAACAAGTTCTACTCTCATGTGTTCACGAAGTTTTGCGTCAAGGTTTGATAACGGTTCGTCCATTAAGAATATATCAGGTTTTCTAACTATAGCACGCCCTAATGCAACCCTTTGTCTTTGTCCTCCAGATATATCTGATGGTTTTGAGTATAAGTAGTCTTTTATTTTTAAAATTTCAGCTGCTTCTAATACTCTATCATGTATTAATTTTTTATCTATTTTTCTCATCATAAGTGAGAATGCCATATTATCATAAACTGTCATATGTGGATAAAGAGCATAGCTTTGGAAAACCATTGCAATATTTCTGTCTTTAGGTGCAAGTTTATTTACAACTCTATCACCAAATACTAATTCACCTTCAGTTATTGAGTTAAGTCCAGCTATCATTCTAAGTAGTGTACTTTTACCACAACCAGATGAACCAAGTATTACACAAAATTCCTTATCTCCTATTTCTAAGTTAATATTTCTTATTGTAAAATCTTCTCTACCTTCATATTTTTTACCAATATTTTTTAATTCTACTTTCATTTTATCTCCTTCTATCCTTTAACTGAACCTGATGCTAGTCCTGATACTAATTCTTTTTGTAGTACTGCAAATAATAAGACTATTGGTATTGCTGTAAGTAGTCCACCTGCAGCAAACACAGGCTGTCTCATTGTTCTTTGGTCTTGAATAAGTGTAAATAATCCTGCAGCAAGTGTATAACTCTTTGGATTTGTTAATAATACTTTTGGTAATAGATAATCCATAAATGGACCAATGAATGACCATAATGCGATAATTGCTAACATAGGTCTTGCTATTGGCATGATTATTAGTCTATATATTTGCATATTAGAACATCCATCAATTTTTGCTGCTTCATCTAATTCTGTTGATATAGAATCAAGATAACCTTTTAAAATAAATGTATTTCCTGCTATACCCCCAATTGAGTATATTAGTATTAAAGTCATTTGTCTTGTAAAAAACGGAAATATTGATGTTAATATTTGGTGCATAGTAAAGTATGCAACTATTCCACCAAATGCTGGTATAACTTGTATTAACATTATTGCCATTAACGATTGTTTTCTTCCTTTAAATCTAAATCTTGAATAAACATATCCCGTAAATGATACAACTAATAATGTTAGTACTGCAGTAGAAACTGCTATATATATTGTATTAAATACCCATCTTACAAATAAAGTTTTTGTAAATAAATACTCAAAATGTTTTAATGAAAAAACAAATTTAGCATTAAGTATTATATTTTTTTCTTGTGCTCCATTAAATGATGATAATATCATTTCTGATAAAGGTAGTATTATAAGGATTGCCCAAGATATTAATAATACGTAGCTTACTACAAGGTTAATTTTTCCTATAAGTGTTAAAGGTGGTTTGTCCGATAGATATAAATTGTTATTTTTCTTTTTAGCCATTATAATCTTTCCTCCTTAAATGCTTTAGAATTCTTATAACCTATATACGCTACAAGCATAAGTCCTAATGAAATAAATATTGTTATAGCTGACCCTGCTGCTTGATATCTGCTTTCAATAGTTAACTTATAAATATATGATATTAAAAGGTCAGTTGACCCAGCTATATTTCCATATTTAGATGGTAAGAAAGGCCCTCCACCATTGAATAAGTAAATAGCTGAGAAATTATTAAAGTTAAATGTATATTGCCCTACTAGTAGTGGAGCTGTTTGGAATAATACTAATGGAACTGTTATCTTAGTTAATCTTTGATAATTTGTAGCACCATCTATATCCGCTGCTTCATATAAGTCGCTTGGTATAGCTTGTAATACTCCTGTTGATAATAAGAATACATATGAACTTCCAAGCCAAGTTTGCATAATTATTAAAAATATTCTCGTGTATGTTGGATTATTTTTAATTAATATATCTGTTCCTGTTATATGTTGTAGTACATTTGTTATTGAACCTGTTGCTGATGTCATTATACTAAAAAACATTATTGTTATAAACGCTGGTACAGCCCAAGGTAATAAGTATATTGTTCTAAATAATGCTTTTCCTTTTATTCTTTCATTATTTGCAATTATTGCAAGCATAAATCCAACAAAAACTGCAAGTGATGTTGAACCAAATGTCCACATTAGTGTCCATGCTATAATAAGCCAGAATGGACCTCCTGCAACACCTTGTCCTTTTAATAGTAATTTATAATTATTAAGACCTGTCCATCCAAATTTAGATTGGTGATTTGGATCCATTCCTGTAAATGATAGGAATATTGTTGTTGTTATTGGTACTATAACTATAAATAGTAGTAAAATAAATGCAACTGTTGCAACTATGTATGGTAATCCGTCTTCTTTTAAGTTTTCTATTGTTTCAAAAAATACTCTAGGTCTTACACCTTTTAATTTATCTTTAAGTACTTTTTTAACATCATAATATGATAAGTAGTATATTGCTATAGCTATACAAACAAGTACAATTGCAATTATTCCTTCTATCATAAATATCATAGATTTTTGAAGTTTTGTACCGTTTTGTGCTAAAGTATATAGTCCATAAAGTCCTTTACCTTGGTAGTTTCCAAAACCAAGTGCATAAGGTATTGCAGCTAGGTATATAAATAAACTTCCAATAAAGAACATTATTGCTTTAAAATATTGTCCATTTAAAAATTGACCAAGACCTGGTAAAGGTAATGTTAAATAAGGTAATAATTTATTTACGCTTTCAACTTCAATTGGTGTTCTTCTTCTAATATCAGATATATCAAATTCTAATATGCTAATATTAGTTTTAAGTTCATATTTTAATGAATATTCTAAACTTCTTTTTTCACTCTTAAGTGCTACACTTGGTATTTCAAGCTTAATAACTTCAAGCTCATCTTTCATACTTCTTTTTAGCATTTTAACTGCATTTACATAAGCCTTTTTAGAAATAATTCCATCATTTTTCTTAGACTTTAGATCTTCAATACCTTTGTTCAATGCTATCTTTTTATCTTCTATTGCTTTTTCATAGTCTTCTTTTTTTTGACTTTCAAGCTTAGGATCTACTGCTTTTAAAGCTTCGCTTACTTTTAATAGTGTTTCTTTAATTGATTTATGTTTTTTTACAATTTCGTTAATTCTTGTCATTTCAAGATAACTAACGTCTGTTTGATATTTTGCTTCGTAACTTAATTCAACATAATCTTTATAAAATTCATACTTTTTCTTAGCAAGTTCTTGTCTAAGTAAAAGTTTTTTAATTTTTCTGTCATCCTCATTGATGTCTATTTTTGAGTTTTTTAGACAGGCATTGAATTCTTTTTCTAATTTTAAAAATTCATTTAATTTACTAAGATATTCTTTATCTTCACCGCCCATAGACTTAGCTTTTAAATGTAGATTTTTTCTTTCGTGCTCAATGTCATAACTGTCATACAATTTTTCACTAATCATGCCATCTATCCTTTCCTTTGATTTTTTATTGTTAATATATATATAACTATCATTATTTGCATAATTATACTTAAATAATAAAATATTAATTCTCTTCCTAGTGGAAATACAAATAATTTATATAAAATATTAGAAATTACAAGTAAAGTCCATATACCTTTATACATTAAATCAATTTTTATTTTTTTGTATGTTGCATAAGTATAAACTGAAAGAAAAATATATATAACAACTCTAAAAAAATAATCTGTAATATTAGCCATAATATAGTCTTGTCTAGGTATACCTTTTATATTTAAATTTATATCCTTTGTTAATACAAATGACTGCATGCTCTCAATTACAATAACAATAAATATCATAGATAATAAAATTAGAAGTTGCTTTTTAGTTAGTCCAAACTTATCCATCTTTCCCCTTAAAATTAAAGTAGAGTAAGAGCAAGTCTCTTACTCTACTTGTATATTTGTAGTCTTATTTTTCAAGGTTTGTAAGTAATGCTTTAAATGAAGCTTGTATTTCTTTATAAGCATTTTCTACATTTGCAGGTTTTTTAGTATTCCAAGATAATAGAGCATTTTGCCATGTATCCCATACTTGTCCCCATTCTTCAAATAATGGTCTATAAGCTGCATTTTCATATGAAGCTAATACTGAAATAACAACTTTCTTATCTGCTTCACTTAAATCAGATTTTTCATATGTTTCTTTAGTTACATTTTCCATTATCTTACCAGTTGCTTTAAAGAATTCAACTGCATATTCAGGATTCATAAGTTCAGCTATTAATTCTTGAGCTAATGCTAATTTATCAGCATCTTCTTCAACTCTAGCATTTATACCTAAAGCCCATCCACCTTTCCAGTGTCTTAATTCTTTTCCAGCAAATGTTAATGATCCGATTGATAATACATCAAGATTTCCTTCTCCAGCTAATGAAGTTAAAGCTGCGTTAGACCAAGGACCATCTATTCTTAGAGCTGAATGATTTCCTGGTTTGAATTCTTCATCCATATATCCCCAAGCAGCATCTTTATCAAATAATGCAGATTTAGCTTGGAAGCTCTTTTGCCAGTATTCAAATATTCCTTTAATTACTGCTTGTTTTTCAGCAGGTAATTGTGAATAGTCAACTGCTAAATCACTAAAGAATTTACCATCTTTTTGACCTAATAATTCAATATCAGCTGAGTTAGTTACTGCAACACCAAACCAAGCGTTAAATACAGGTATCATTGCTTGATTAACAGGTAATGTTGTAAGTTCTATTGGTTTACTTGCATCAATTTTAGCATTTTCTAAATTAACTTTATTTACGAATGCTATTAATGTTTCTATATTTAATGGGAATCCTATGTATTTTTCACCATTTTTTAATTGTCCACCTAGACCTTTTTCATAATCTGCGAATCCTCCAACTCTATCTGCTATTGCTTTAGCGTCAAAAGCTGCTAATGCGTCTTTTTGAATTAAGTTTGATGTTCTATCTAATGGATATGCAAAAATATCAGTTACATCTTCGTTTGCAGTATCTGTAGAATCAAGTATTCCTAAATGATCAAATGAAGCAATTTCTTTAATATTAATTACTGCTTCAGGATTATTTGCTTTTACTCTTTCTATAGCTTTTTCATAATAAGGAATCCATTCTTTTTCAGCTTGAACTGTTATTTCAGCTTTGATTCCTGTTGCTGCACCCATAGTTTCTGTTTTTTTACCACAAGATACAAACATTGCAAATACGACCATTGCTAGCCACATTAATTTGTTTTTCAATTCTATTCCTCCTAGATTTTAATTATTCGCTTGTGAAAGCGTTTTCATCTTATATAATATTACCTCATTTTAAGTAAAAGTCAACATTTTTATGAAAAATTTTTCATAAACTATGTGTTTATATTTGTATAACCCTTATATTTCAAGGTTTTTAACTGCATATTTGTAAGAAAATATGCTCTTTTATTTTAATATTATTTGTAATATAAAAAGAGTAATATCTGTTTTTATGCAAATATTACTCTATATTTATCTTATCTATTTAACTGCACCTGATGTTACACCTTTTATTATGTGTTTTTGAGCTACAAAATAAAAGATAATAACCGGTATTATTGCAAGTGTTAATCCTGCAAGTGCTAAATGCCACTGTTTTGTATATTCTCCAAAAAAGAAGAACATTTTAAGTGGTATTGTTTCAAGTCCAGTCTTATTTATTACAAGTGATGGTAATAAATAGTCATTCCATATCCAAATTGTATTTAATATTGCAACTGTTACCGTTATAGGTTTTAATACTGGGAATATTACATACCAGAAAACCTGAAATCTATTGCAACCATCTATAATTGCTGCTTCATCAAGCGATCTTGGAAGTGCATTAATACTTCCATGGTATAAAAATATTGATAAACTAGAACCAAAACCTAAATACATAAATATTAAGCCTGCTCTATTTAGCATTTTCATTTTACCAAAAAATGATATTAATGGTATCATAACTGCTTGAAATGGTATTAACATTACAGCAACAAATATGAAAAATATTATAGTACTCTTCTTATCTTTGACTCTTGCTAAAGCATATGCAGCCATTGATGAAAATACAATTATTATAACTATACTAAAAACAGTTATTAATATTGAATTAAAAAATGTTTTTAGAAAATTAAGATTATTAGCTGCTTGTATGTAATTATCAAAATTTAATCCTTTTGGTAAATTTATAGGAGAATTAAATATTTCTTTTTTTGTTTTAAATGAATTTGTTAACATTAAATAAAAGGGTATAAGCCATGCAAGTCCTAGTAACGCACCTATCATAGTTAATAGAACTTTAGATTTTTTCATTAAAATTCTACCTCCCTTTTTTTATTGTAGTACACTTGTATTAATGATACACTTGCAACTGCAATAAAAAATATTATAGCCTTACTTTGTGCGTATGCCATCTTATTTTCAGCAAATGCTGTATTATATATATTCATTGCAACCATTTGTGTTGAGTTAAACGGTGCTCCAGCTGTAAGTGATAGATTTTGATCATATAATTTAAATGAATTTGATAAAGTTAAAAACATACTTACCGTAAATGCCGGTGCTACAAGTGGAAATATTATATGTCTTAACACTTGAAATGAACTTGCACCGTCTATTTTTGCTGCTTCAACCAATTCACTTGGAACACTTTCTAAATGTGCTATATATATTATCATTATATACCCAGCCATTTGCCAAGTTATTAATATTACAAGTCCCCAAAATCCAGTATTTGTAGTTGATAACCAACCTTTTAATGCTTCAAAACCAAATAATTCACCAATTGCATTAAATCCTTCTAAAAATACAAATTGCCATATAAATCCAAGTATAAGTCCACCTATTAAATTAGGCATGAAAAATACAGTTCTTAATATATTCTTCCCTCTTATATTCTGTGTTACAAGTAGTGCTAAAGAAAGTCCAACAAAATTTATTGATATAACTGATACAACAACAAATTTTAAAGTAAACCATACTGCATTTCTAAAGCCTTTATCTTTTAGTAATTTTGAATAATTTGCAAGTCCTTTAAATTGTGGAGTATTAATACCGTTCCAGTTTGTAAATGAATAATAAAATCCGTATAGTAACGGTATAATAACTACTACAAATAAGGCTAGCAAAATAGGAGATAAAAATAACCAAAAAAACAAATTATTTCTCCTTATATTACTTTTCATTTTACCTCCTAATTTAGATGCTATTATCTATCTTGTTCCCAGCTTTCTTTCGCAGACTTAATTATATCGTCCCAAGTTGCTTCATTGCTTAAATATCTTTGTATTTCTGCACCTAATACATTCATACCCCAACCTGATGGATATCCCATAAATATCCAGCTTATAGTATTTCCTTCTTTTGAATATCTATATATATCTTTTGCAAGCGGATCAGATATTTTACTTTCATCAAACCCATTATATGCAGGTATAAATTTAAATTCATTTAATACGTATTCTTTACCTTTATCAGAAGTATAAACATAAGTTAAGAAATCAATTGCAGCTTTTTTAACTGCTTCATCTTTATTTTTGTTTACAGCCCAATACATAGGAACACCTACTGGAAGTTTACCTTCAGCAACACCTGCAACAGGTATAGGTAAGAATCCAATGTTTTTAGCTAATTCTGGATCTATTTGTTCAACTGATCCTAAAATCCAGTTTCCTTGTTGTATCATAGCAACTTTACCAGTCGAGAATAATTTTTCAACTTGTTGTGAGTAATCTAAACTTACAGTTGGTTGAGCTGAATATTTATTTTGTAAGTCTAATATATCTTTAAATTGATTTGCATATTTAAATTCAACATTCTTAGCTTCAAAAGTTTCTTTAATATCTCCTTCAAATTCAGGTGATAAGAATACATTTGATAAGTGTAATCCAGTTACCCAAGTTTCTTTTGCAGGTAATGCGAATACTGATTTAAGACCTAATTCAGCTTTTTTCATATCTAATATTTTTACTGCTTCTACAAGTTTTTCATATGTATTAATTTCTTGTGCATTAATTCCAGCTTTTTCAAATATTGCTTTGTTATAAACAAAACCATATCCTTCTTGGTTAAATGGTAATCCAAATACCTTACCATTAACACTTACACCATCTAAAGTTTTTGGTAATGCTAATTTTGCTAACTCTGTACTAGTTAAGTCTTCTAATTTATCCATATAATCGCTTACGTCTTGTGGTCCACCTACGTTAAATATTGCAGGTTCGTTTCCTGATGAGAACTTAGTTTTAAGTGCTGCACCATAGTCATCTCCACCACCAACAGTAGTTACATTGATTACAACATTTTCATGTTCTTTCATGTATTCTTTAGCAATTTCTGTAAATTTATCTTTAAATTCTACTTTAAATTGAAATACGTCAATTGTTACTTTTTCATCGCTTTTATCTTTACTATTAAAGCAGCTTACAAATAAAAAAGCCACTGCAAATAATAAAGACCAATTTAAAATTTTTTTCATTTTATTCCTCCTAGTTTTTATTTACGTGAAACCGTTTTCATTTATAGTTATACCCTGATTTTATTTAAAGTCAATATATTTTATTAATATTTTAAATTATAAATAAAAAACATATACCAGAACTTAGGTATATGCTATTTTATCTTTTACATTTCATATTCAAAGTATACAAAATTATCAACTAAATATTTTATTTTCATATCTTCTTTTGGATTTATTATCATGCCATGTCTTATTTTAAAATAGTTTAGCATTTCATAATCCCCATCACTATCACCGGCAATTAGTATAGGATGTGTTTTCTTATTAAGTGATTTTATACTTTCAACCTTACCAAAACCAACAGTGCTTATACCAACTTTTTCAAAAAGATATTTATTTTCTTTATCTTTTTTTAGATTCATTGCCATAACATTTTCTCTTGGTATTTTATACATATCAGTTGCAACATAAACCATATCCACATGAGATGCTGAGCAAACATATATATCAATATTATTTTCTCTTAGTAAAGTAAATAAATTTTCAATTTCTTTTCTTTTTGTTAAATCATTTGGATATGTTTTAATTGCTTCTCTTGTTAAATTCTCAACTTCTTTATTTGTATATCCAACAAGAAGTATAAAGCTAATATCATCTCTATACTTAATATATATTTTATTTGAAAGTCTAACAAAATCTCTTTTCATATCAAGGTTTATTATGTCATCTTTAAATTCTTCGTATTGTTTTAATAATATACTTTTTATTTCATCAATACTTAGATTATATTTTTCATATTCAAGTTGATACTTTACTGTTATATTTTGCACATCACCACTGATAATTGTATTATCACAATCAAACACTGCATATGCATCTTTTTCTTTAATTCTATTTATTATATCTTTCATATATTTACTGCAATTCTATTACTAAACTATTTGATGTTAAATGTACTTCTCTTGCAAAAATATATCTATCATTAAAATCATATATAGGTTTATTTATTAATGCATTAATTAAGACACTTGATATTAGTTTAACAACTTCTTCAGTATCTTCATTATTTGACATTACATTTAAAATTCTTGGTGATTTTAAGTATAGTTTATTATCTTTTAATTCAACATCTGATTCTATTTCAATATTACCATTAATGCTTGCTAATACTCCACCAAAAACTTCATAATTATATTCTAAATCTACATGAATTTTTTCATTTCTAATAAAAGCTCTTGTACTTCTAATATCTATGTTAGCAAATATTAAATTATTATGTATATTTACATATGATTTAACATTTCTGTTTATCTCATTACTTGTAATTACTATTCTTTTTGGTATAACAGTACAAGATACTAATATAACTAGTGTTGTTATTAATAATATAAATTTTTTCATTATGCCTCCCATTAATACCATTTTCTTAATATAGCTCCAAAATCTTTATTTAGTTTTGTAGTTATTTTTTCAATTACACTATTAATTTCTTTTTCTTCAAGTGTCTTTTTATCATCCCTTAGTAAGATTGATATTGCAAAACTCTTATAACCTGTTTCAACTCCAATACCACGGTAAATATCAAATAGCTCAACTTTTTGTATTAATTTATCTATTTTTTGAACTGTTCTTAATATTTCACCTATCATTACTTCTTCTCTTACTACAAGTGCTAAATCTCTTTCAGTTGATTGATATTTACTGATACCAACGTATTTTATACCTTTTTTGATATATTTTGATATAAGGTCTATATCCATTTCAAAAAATAGTACTGTTTTTCTATCAAATTCAAAATTTTCTTGTATGTCTGGATGTATTTCTCCAAAGCTTAAAACTTTTTCTTTCCCAATTAATATATCTACAGCTCTACCTGGGTGAAATCTTTCATCTTGTGTTCTTGAAAGTCTAAATGAACTTATACCTAATTTTTCAAATAAAATTTCAAAAATACCTTTGATATCGTAAAAATCATAATTTGTACCATTATCATATATATTTTTATTAGTACTTCCTGCAAGTACTATACCAAGTTTAGGTGTTTCAATTATATTATTATCTACTTTTTTAAATACTCTACTAACTTCAAAAAATCTTATATTATCAAAACTTTTATTAAAATTATCCTTAACATTTTTAAGTAAACTATACATAGTACTATCTCTCATAATTGCAAAATCTTCTGTTATTGGATTTTCTATTTCAATAATATTTTCTTGTTCTATTGTACTTTTTGTAAGTAAAAGAGCTTTTTTAGGAACAAAGCTATAGTTTATAACCTCACGAAGTCCAATATTACTACATATTTCTTTTATAATATAATTTAATTTTGTTGTATCAACAACTCTATTTTTATTTATATCAAGTTTAGGAAGTACGTTTTCTATATTATCAAAACCATACATTCTTATTATTTCTTCAAAATAATCTTGTTCACAAACTAAATCTGCTCTAAAGCTTGGTGCTATAAGTTCTAATTCTTCACCTTGATCTATAACTTCTATTTCAAGATTTTTTAGTATGCTTATAACTTTTTCTTTTTCTATTTCTTTACCAACAAATCTGTATAGTCTTTCAAAATTTAATTTTGACTTAAAGTTTTCATCTTCATGTGTAACTGTATCTGCTACTTCGTATACTATTTCTCCACCAGCAACTTCTTTTATTACATTTGCAAGTCTATTAGAAACATTTATTAAGTTTTTAGCATCTACTCTTCTTTCAAATCTATATGATGACTCTGAAATAATATTATGTCTTCTTGATGTTTTTCTAACATTTTGTGAATTAAAATGTGCAACTTCAAGTAAAATATTAGTTGTATCATCACTAACGCTTGTTTGTAGTCCTCCCATTACACCAGCTAATGCAACTGCATTGCCGTTAGCTCTTATAACAATATCATCAGAACTTAACTCTAGTTCTTGATTATCAAGTGTTAAAAACTTTTCTTTTTCTTTTGCAAGACTAACACTTATATTATTAGTGTTTAATTTATCTAAATCAAATATATGATTTGGTTGATTTTGTTCTAACATAACAAAATTTGACGCATCTACTATATTATTTATACTTTTCATACCAAGTGCTTCTAATTTATCTTTTAACCACTTAGGCGAGCTTGTAACCTTTACATTTTTTATTACTCTTGCAACATATCTTTTTGATATATTACTATCTTCTATTGTTACATTTATTTCATTTTGATCATTAATTTTATCTACAATATCAAAACTTGGCTTTTTAACTTCTATATCATAATATGCTCCAAGTTCTCTTGCTATACCTAAATATGATAAGCAATCTGGTCTATTTGGTGTTATTTCAAGTTCAAAAACTATATCATCTTTAGCTAAATATTTATTAAAAGGCACTCCAAGTGGTGTATCTTGCGGTAATATTATTATCCCTTCTGAATCTTCACCTATTCCAAGTTCTTTTTCAGAACATAACATACCATTTGATTCTTCTCCTCTTATTTTGCCTTTTTTTATTTCAAAATCAGGTGCAAGTTTTGTTCCTATTTGTGCTAATGCAACTATATCTCCCTTTTTATGATTTGGAGCTCCACATACAACTTGAAGAATTTCACTTCCATTATCTACACTACATACAGTTAAATGATCTGAATCTTGATGTAATCTATAATCTACAATTTTAGCAGTTACAACATTATCTAAATATTCATATTTATTTTCAATTTTTTCTACTTCTTGACCTATCATAGTTAGTGCATTTTCTAACTCTTTTACACTTTTATCTTTTATGTCAATGTACTCATTTAACCAATTTAAAGAAATTAACATTTATAAATCCTTTCTAAATTAAAATTGTTCTAAAAATCTAATGTCATTTTCATAAAATGCTCTTAAATCATCAATACCATATTTTAGCATTGTTATTCTTTCAATACCCATTCCAAATGCAAAACCTTGGTATTTTTTTGGATCTATATTAGCAGCTTCTAGCACTTTATTATTTACCATTCCACTACCTAATATTTCAAGCCATCCAGTATTTTTGCACAGTCTACAACCTTTACCACTACACATTGCACATTCAACGTCCATTTCAGCTGAAGGTTCAGTAAATGGGAAAAAGTGAGGTCTAAATCTTACTTTTCTATTTTCTCCGAATATTCTTTTTACTATTAGTTCTAACATTGCTTTAAAATTAGAAAACGATACATCTTCACCTATCATAAGTCCTTCTATTTGGTGGAACATTGGTGTATGTGATATATCATAATCAGGTCTATATACTTTACCAAGTGAAACCATTCTAAAAGGTGGCTTATGTTCTAACATATATCTTATTTGCATTGGTGATGTTTGTGTTCTAAGTAGTATATCATCTGTAATATAGAATGTATCTGTTTTTTCTCTTGATGGGTGTGTTTTTGGTATATTTAATGCATCAAAATTATAGTAAACTTGTTCTATTTCTGGTCCGTCTACTATATCAAAACCCATTTCAGATACTATTTCTTTTAATTCTTGCATAGTTTTTGTAATAGGGTGCATACTTCCTGTACTTATTTTTCTACCAGGAAGCGATACATCTATAGTTTCATTTTTGATTCTATTTTTCTTTATTTCATCTTTTATTCTTTTAGTAGCAAAATCTACTGCTTCTTCAACTTCTTGCTTTGCTTCATTTATTATTTTACCAAGAACTTTTCTTTCTTCTTGAGTGATATTAGCCATTTCTTTAATAAGGCTTGTAAATTCACCTTTTTTACCAAAAGCCTTTACTTTTATTTCATTTAATTCATTCATATCAACTATATTAGACAATTTTGAAGTAAACATTTCCTTTAATTGCTTTAGCTTTTCTTCCATTTTATTCCTCTCAATTAACTTTGTTTATATTTAATTTTTTTATAGCTTCTTGTACTTCTTCTATATTTTCAAGATGAATAGTTGCACTTGCATTATTAAGTGCTGATATACCTATAACTTCTTTTTTGTCATTTATATATACATTACCAAAATATGAAACTGAATATACATATTCTGTATCACTTGATAATGTTTTTAATACTTTATTTGGTAAAAATCTTTTTAGTATTTTTTGTATAGTATATATTTCTATATTATTTTTATCATCAAATGAATAATATATTCCAGTAACATTTTCACTATCATTTATTTTCTTGTTTGCTTTAGGGAAATAACGTATTTCATATTTATGTAAAAATTTATTAAAGCTTTCAACATTAAAGTCATCAACTTTTTGTAATATCATTGGCTTTGAATTTAATTTAATATATTTATCTAATTTATTTATTTTTATGCCAATTTCTTTTGCTTTATCAAGGTCATACGCAACATTAATTTTTAAGTTTTCATCTCCAGCTAAACTTTTCTTTGAATCAGATATATCAAATGTTAATCCGTATTCTAGAAAGTTTACTAAAAATGGATCTATATATTTTGATTCTATCTTCTTATAGTTTATATATGACTTTGGAACTATTTCATTTTTATCATTTAAAGTATAACCAAGTACAAAATAATCAAAAGGATCTATATAGTCCTTATTTTTCACTAGATGATAGTTAAAAGCTCCAAATATTGTTAAAAGTAATAGTGAAATACTTAAAAATATTGAACTCAACTTTTTAGAATAAACTTTATCAGTCTTTAGTATAACTTGATAAAAATTACTAACAAAAGCAAAAAATGTAAGTACTATAGTCATAAATAAGACAGACATTATTATTATTCTAATGTTTTTTATATGTTGTAATTTAGCCATAAGATAAATTGCTTTTGATATATCCGTGCTATATATTCTTGAATTAATGCTTTTTATTGCATAAAATATATCTTTTGTAAGATAAATTAAATAACTTGATGTCAATATTGAAGATATTGTTACAACAGAGCTAAACTGCATAAGTTTATTTAACTCTTTTGATACTATTCTAAATAGCACCAATATAGAAAATGCAACAATTAATATTAGTAAAAATGCCCTATATATTGTACCAAGTGTTTCTAATGCTTTTAAATCTTTTGTCTGTGATACAAGTTGTAATATTATGTCAACAAACCCATATCTTGAATTACTATTATTTGTATATCTATAGGCACTATCTGCTATTTTTGCAATAGTAGTAACTCCGACAAAAAAACAAAAACCAAGTAGCCAAGTTATAACCGTTTCAATAATCTTAGCAATTTTAGGCTGATTTGTTCTATCAAGTTCAATATTATGTTCCATTTGTTTTCACCTTTCTTTTGCTGTATTAGCCTATAAAAATTGGATTTTTAGAAGATTCTATAATCTTTAATCCTGTTTGTCCTGTTAATCTTTCTAGTAGGAATGAGTAGCTTAAGCCACCCATTACTATCATATCATACGTTTTTGAAAATTCTTCTATAATACTATGTTCATTATCTCCTGTTTTGTCTATTATATTACATATATTTCCAAATCTCTCTGTAAGTCTATTTCTGTCCTCAACATTTACTCTTAAAACATCAATATTTCTCTCACCAAATAAGTTGAAATACGCAAATATACTTCTATTTACTTTGACTCCACCGTCATTTAACATAAGTATTTTTTCAAAATTATATTCTTTATCTTCTTTACTTAGTATAATTAGAGGTTTATAAGTAATTTTTAAAATTTCTTGCATACCGTATGAAAGCTCATCGTTTTTTACTACAATAAGCCCATCATATGCTTTTAATTCTTCCATAATTACTTCTACAGTTTCTCCCTCAACACTATAGACTTTATCAAAATTACCGAATGCTGTTTTCTTTAAATTCTCATATATTGATGTTTCAAGATTCTTATACTCATTTACAAGTATAGCTGTTGAATTATGTATAGTTATTCCATCAATGCTTGTTGGAAAAAGTTCATATTTCATTATATCTTTTACATATACTGCATGTGTATCAATATATTCAAACTTATTTTTTAATGCCTTTGAAAATTTGCTTGCTATATTTATCTCGTGTTCATCAGTCAATAAAAATAAAAGCTTTTTTCTAGTCATCTTTTTCATCTCCTTCAGTTGATAATGCAACAGAAGTTACAAAATCATCATTTCTTACATTCATAACCTTAACACCTGAAGTTGATCTACTATAATTTGAAATTGAAGATATTGAAGTTCTAATTAATGTTCCTTCTTTAGTTATTACCATTAATTCTTTATCTTCTTCTCTGTTTATTATAATAGAAGTTACAACATCACCTGTTTTACTTGTAATTTTGAAATTCTTAGTACCAAGTCCTCCTCTTCTTTGAACATTATATTCATTTAGATTTGTTGTTTTACCATATCCTTCTTGTGATATAGTAAGTACTTCTAATTTTTCTTTATCTCTTACATCGTCTATTATACAAGCTGATGCAACACTATCACCTTTTTTAAGTTTTATACCTTTAACTCCTCTAGTGTTTCTTCCCATACATCTTATATCTTGTTCGCTTATTCTTACAGCACTTCCTTTTTTAGTAGCTATAAAAATTTCATCTTTAACACCACGACTTATATCAACGAATACTAGTTCATCATTATCGTCTAATTTTGTTGCAATAAGTCCTGATTTATTAATATTTAAGAAGTATTCTAGTTTAGATTTCTTAGCGATTCCATTTTTCGTTATAAAGAATAATTCAGCATCTTTTGAAGCACCTGCAATATTTAATATTGCACTTACATTTTCATCTTCTGCAAGGTTTATAATATTACTCATAAGTTTTCCTCTTGCAGCCTTACTTGCTTCTGGTATTTCATAAACTTTTAAGCTATATGCCTTTCCTTTATCTGTGAATATTAATAATTTATCTAGTGTCTTAACTGTATAAATATTTTTTACTTCATCATTTTCAATAGTATTTGTAGAATTTACTCCTACGCCACCTCTTTTTTGTAGTTTATATGTATCAGCTGAAACTCTTTTTACATAACCTTTATTAGTTATTGTTACAACTACATCTTCTTCTTTAATTAAGTCTTCTAACTCAATTTCAGTTCTAACATCTTGTATTTGAGTTCTTCTCTTATCTGCGTATTTTGTTTTAAGTTCAATTATTTCTGTTTTTATAATCTTATATTTCTTATCTTCGCTATTTAATATGCTTTGTAGTTCATCTATTAATGCTATAAGTTCACTGTATTCTTGCTCTATCTTATCTCTTTCAAGTCCTGTTAGTCTTTGTAATCTCATATCAAGTATAGCTTTTGCTTGAATTTCAGTGAAATTATATTGTTTCATAAGAGCTGCTATAGCTTCTTTTGCATCTTTTGATGATTTAATTAGACTTATTATGTCATCTATATTATCAAGAGCTATTCTAAATCCTTCTAATATATGTGCTCTTCTTTTTGCTTTATCAAGATCATATTGTGTTCTTCTTGTTATAACTTCAAGTCTATGTTCAATATACTTTTTAAGTATTTGTTTT
This sequence comes from uncultured Leptotrichiaceae bacterium, assembly GCA_963550915.1. Lineage (GTDB taxonomy): Bacteria > Fusobacteriota > Fusobacteriia > Fusobacteriales > Leptotrichiaceae > Caviibacter. Next base: position 108,269 of record CAUVEB010000001.1, on the reverse strand, counting down.
AAAGTTAAAACTTTAGGTATATTATTAACTAATGCAAGCATAATAACACCAAAAGTTGTTTGTAAATCTGTATATTTATACAGTCTATTTAAAATTAATTCAGGTTCTTCTCCCTTTTTAATTTCAATAACTATTCTTATACCGTCTCTATCAGATTCGTCTCTTAAATCAGTTATACCTGTTATCTTCTTTTGTCTTGCAAGTTCTGCAATTTTTTCAATTAATTTTGCTTTATTTACTTGGTAAGGTATTTCACTAATAACTATGCTAGCTTTACCACTTTTATTTGTAACTATATCAGCCTTACCCATAACCTTTATTTTACCACGTCCTGTATTATATGCATCATATATACCTTGTCTACCATTAATAATAGCACCTGTAGGGAAATCAGGACCTTTTATATGCTCAATTAATTCTTCTGTAGTAATATTTTCATTATCAATTAAAGCATTTATACCATCACATAATTCTGCAAGATTATGAGGAGGTATATTCGTTGCCATACCAACTGCTATACCTGTTGTACCGTTTAATAATAAATTAGGTAGTTTTGCAGGTAATACTTCTGGTTCATCTAAACTTTCATCGAAATTTTTTCTAAAGTTTATTGTATCTTTTCCTATATCTTCTAGAAGTTCATTAGTAACTTTTGACATTCTAGCTTCTGTATATCTCATTGCTGCTGCTGAATCTCCGTCAATTGATCCAAAGTTTCCGTGTCCGTCAATTAACATATATCTTGTATTAAAATCTTGTGCCATTCTAACCATTGAGTTGTATACAGCTGTATCTCCATGTGGGTGATATTTACCTAAAACTTCACCGACGATTCTAGCAGATTTTTTAAATGGTTTGTCACTTGTCATTCCAAGTTCACTCATAGCAAACAATATTCTTCTATGTACTGGTTTTAATCCGTCCCTTACATCTGGAAGTGCACGGCTAACTATAACACTCATAGAGTAATCAAGATATGAAGCCTTTATTTCATCTTCAATATATACAGGTATTTCTTGCTCTTGTTTACTACTTTTCATTATTTTTTTTACAAGTTCACTGTCTTCAACATTTTCTACATTATTTTCTAAATTTTTATCAATAATTTCATTATCGTTTATTTTTTCTGACATTATAACTCCTTAAATATCTAAGTTTCTTACATAATTTGCATGTTCTTCAATAAATTGTCTTCTTGGTTCTACCTTATCTCCCATAAGTACACTAAACATTTTATCTGCATAACTTGCATCTTCTAAAGTAACTTTAAGTAATGTTCTTGTTTTTGGATCCATAGTTGTTTCCCATAATTGCTCTGGATTCATTTCTCCAAGACCTTTATATCTTTGTATTGTATATCTTCTATTTTCACTTTCAAGCACTTGTGTAACATTTCTTAACTCATCATCTGAGTAAGCATATTTTATGCTCTTACCTACTTGTATCTTATATAAAGGTGGTTGTGCTATATACACATGACCTTCATTTATTAAATCTCTTAAATATCTAAAGAAAAATGTAAGCATAAGTGTTCTAATATGTGCACCGTCTACATCGGCATCTGTCATTATTATTATTTTATAATATTTTAACTTTTCTATATCAAACTTATCACCGATATTAGCACCAAAAGCTGTTATCATTGATTTTATTTCTGAATTTTCAAGTATTTTATGCATACCTGCTTTTTCAACGTTTAATATTTTACCTCTAAGTGGTAAAATTGCTTGGAATTTTCTATCTCTTCCTTGTTTTGCAGATCCACCAGCAGAATCTCCCTCAACTATATATATTTCGCATTCTTCTGGGATTCTTGATGAACAATCTGCAAGTTTACCAGGAAGTGCACTAATTTCAAGACCGTTCTTTTTAAGTATCATTGATCTTGCTTGTTTAGCTGCTTCTCTAGCTTTCTTACTAAGAAGCATTTTTTCTATCATTGCTTGTGCTTCTTTTGGATGATCTTCAAGATACATTTTAAGCTTATTAGTAACAACATTTGAAACTGCAGAAGTCGCTTCACTACTTCCTAATTTTGCCTTTGTTTGACTTTCAAATTGAGGTTCTGGGAATTTAATATTAAGTACTGATACTAATCCCTCTCTTACATCTGAACCTTGTAAGTTTTCATCTTTTTTATCTTTAACTAAATTCATTTGTTTTGCAATATCATTTATTGTTCTTGTAAGTGCAGTTCTAAATCCTTGTAAGTGTGTTCCTCCGTCATATGTATTTATATTATTAACAAAAGAATACTCTAATGTTGACTGACTATCTTTATATGTCATTGCAATTTCAACTTCAACAAATTTTGCACTTATTTCATTACCGTTTTCATCAATTGTCTTATCAGCTATCATAACTTTATCATTCATGTAAATAATAGGTGCAACTGCTTTTTCTTCTTCAATTAAGTCTTCTATTAAATCTTTTATCCCACCTTGAGAATAAAATTCATCTTCTTTTATATTTTCTTCGTGTCTTTCATCTGTAAGTATTATCTTAAGCCCTGGATTTAAATAGGCTAATTCTTTTAATCTTGATTCTAAAATACTATATTCAAATAAAATAGTTTCAAATATTTCTTCATCCGCCCTAAATTTGATAGTTGTTCCATGCTCATCGTCTCTAGCTGTTCCAATTTGTTCACATTCACTTACAGCTTTACCTTTTGAGAAATATTGCCTAACTCTTTTATTGTCTCTTGCAACTGTTACAATTAAATCAGTTGAAAGTGCATTAACTACCGATATACCAACACCGTGTAATCCACCAGAATATGTATAGTTTTTATCACTAAATTTACCACCTGCGTGTAAAATTGTAAGTACAACTTCTATTGTTGATTTTCCAGTTTTATGTGTATCTATCGGTATTCCTCTACCGTTATCTATAACTTCAATATAGTTATCAGGTAACATTCTTACTTTTATTGTATCACAGTAACCAGCAAGTGCCTCGTCTATACTATTATCTACTATTTCCCATAGTATGTGGTGTAGACCTCTTGAAGATGTTGTCCCTATATACATCCCCGGTCTTTTTCTAACGGCTTCTAATCCTTCTAGTACTGTTATATCATCTGAACCATAATTTTTTTCTGACATATCTTATCTCCTAATAAATTTACTAGGAATATTATAGCACTTTTAGGCTTTTTTTTCTAGTATTTTTATGGTACAATCGGCATAAAAGGAGTGTAAAGATGAAAGAGATTTTTGATAGAAGAAGTATTAGAGAATTTACTAATGAAAAAGTAAGCGAAGATGTAGTAAAGGAAATATTACGTGCAGCAATGGCAGCACCTTCAGCACACAAAAAAGAACCAAGAAAGTTTTATGTAATTGAAAATAAAGAAGTATTAATGAGCTTTTTTAAAAAACATCCTTATGCAAGATCACTTGAAACAGCACCACTTGCTATACTAGTATGTGCTGACAAAGAAAAAGATAGTAATTTAACATTCTTAATTCAAGATTGTAGTGCTTCACTTCAAAATATGGCACTTATGGCTACGCACTATAATCTAGGGTCAGTATGGATGGGGATACTTGATAACGAAAATGCTGAAGAGATAACTAGGGAAATTGTTGATTTACCAGAAAATCTTATACCAATTTCTATTATGGCATTTGGTTATAAGGCAATTAGCTTAAGACCACATATTTCATACAAAGAAGAAATGGTTGAATGGATAAAATAATACAGTAATTTAGGCAATAAAAATTTTTTTATAATTTTTTTTAAAATTCTTGTTGACAAAAATTTTCTTTTTTGATATTATTTATTTTGTTACAAGATAACACATTGGTATGGGCCCTTCGTCTAGTGGTCAGGACATCGGGTTTTCATCCCGGCAACAGGAGTTCGATTCTCCTAGGGCCTACCATACCACCTTAAAAATGGTCGCATAGCTCAGTTGGGAGAGCACCTGCCTTACAAGCAGGGGGTCACTGGTTCGAGCCCAGTTGTGACCACCATGCGGAGGTGTAGCTCAGTTGGTTAGAGTGCTTGCCTGTCACGCAAGATGTCGCGAGTTCGAGTCTCGTCACTTCCGCCATTATTTTTGCCGCTTTAGCTCATATGGTAGAGCAACTGACTTGTAATCAGTAGGTGGCTGGTTCGATTCCGGCAAGCGGCACCACGGCGAGATACCCGAGTGGCCAAAGGGAGCAGACTGTAAATCTGCCGGCTCAGCCTTCGAAGGTTCGAATCCTTCTCTCGCCACCACTTTTTTTTTTAATCGGAGGTTATAATGGTTAGAAAGTTAAAAAGTTCAACTTCTTCTAATAATCAAGCAGATATTATTAAAAAAGCTAAACAAATGCAAGAAGCTATGTTATCAGTACAAGACGGTTTAAAAGATAAATTCGTTGAAGTGTCTGTTGCTGGTGGACAAGTTACTATAAAAATGAATGGTCAAAAAGAACTTGTAGATCTTAAATTAGGTCTAGATATTATAAACGAAGCTAGCACTGAAAAAGATAGTACAGAGCTATCTGAATTAATTCTTTCTGCTGTTAATGAAGCTTTAGTTAAGGCTGAAGAAATGGCTGAAAAAGAATTAGAAGCTGTTACTGGTGGAGTTAAAATACCAGGATTATTCTAAAATATAGTTAAAAACTATTGACAAATTAGCTTATTTGCATTATAATCTTTTTTGTCATTGATGGGCTGTAGCCAAGCGGTAAGGCAGTGGACTTTGACTCCACCATGCGTTGGTTCGAATCCAGCCAGCCCAACCATTTAAATTTAGGAAGCATTGCTTCTTTTTTTTGCTATTATTTTATAATAATTGTATTTTAGGAGGAACTATGAAGAATTTTTTTAAAATTTTATTAGTAGTATCAATTGCTAATTTATCATTAGCAGCAGGTCCAAAAGTGCCATATACTCATGAGGGATTCTACTCTACAGAAATGACACAAAAAGCTATTCATTTTGTATCAATCGATGATATTAAAAAGAGTTTAGAAGGTGTTGCACCTATAAATGTCAGTTTTGATATAGATGATACCCTATTATTTTCAAGCCAATATTTCCAATATGGTCAACAACACTATCAAATACCTAATCACCCTAAAGGTAAAATTAGCTATTTATATAATCAAAAATATTGGGATTATGTAGCAAATCAAGGTGATGAACATTCAATACCTAAAAAATCTACTATGGAAATAATAAAAATGCATCTTGAAAGAGGAGATAAAATATTCTTTATAACAGGTAGAACAGGTCATTCAAGACAAAAGAATTACACTTCTACTAAATTATCAAAAACATTACAAAGATATTTTAATTTACCATATGAAGTATATGTAAACTATACAAAAGACACTCCTATGGATGGTTTCAAATACGACAAATCATATTATATAAGTAAACATAATATTTCTATACACTATGGTGATTCTGATGATGATATCCTTGCAGCAAGAGAAGTAGGTATACGTGGTATACGTGTACAAAGACCTTATAACTCAACTAACCCACAAAAAATGAATGGTGGTTACGGAGAAGAAGTTGTAATAAATTCTGCTTGGTAGTTATCTACTTATTGTGATATAATAAAACATAATACAAAAGTTAAAGGAGCTTTTAAATGTCAAAAATAAAATACGATTTGCCTTGCAATCTAGCACAAACACTAAATCTTATTGGTGAAAAATGGACTATGCTTATTTTATTTAATATATTAGAAGGGCTTAGAACATATAGAGAGCTTGAAAGCAAACTTGTTAATATACCAACAAATTTACTAGCGAATAGACTAAAAGAACTTATTTCTAACGGATTTATAACTCAAGAATTATATCACGAAAAACCTTTAAGATATCATTATGTACCCACTGATAAAACAAAAGAGTTAGAAAATTTATTTTATGCTCTTATAATCTGGGGAGAAAAACATTTAGATGACAATTGTTGTTATTTTAAAATTCTTAGTAAAAATGGCAATAAGGTTAGTTTTTCATTAATTGATGATACAACTAAAGAATTAATAACAATTGATGAATTAAATCTTACTCAAAATAAATAAAATCGGGATTTACTCCCGATTTTTTTATATATTATTATTACATTTTCATATCTAGAACCATACGTCCTTGTATCTTACCATTTTCCATTTCTTCAAAAATGTCATATACATCTTCAATTGGTCTTTTCTTAACAACAGGTACTACTAATCCTTCAGCACCAAATTGGAAAGCTTCTTCTAAATCTTTTCTTGTTCCTACAAGTGAACCTATAATTTCTATTCCGTCAAGTACAGTCTTAACTATTGAAACATCCATAGTTTCTGATGGTAATCCTACTGCTACTACTTTACCTGCTGCTCTTACTGAATCAATTGCTTGGTTAAATGCAACCTTAGAAACTGCTGTAACAACTGCTGCATGAACTCCACCAACATGTTCTTGTATATATTTAGAAGGATCTTCTTTAAGACCATTTATAACAATGTCTGCTCCAACTTCTTTAGCTAAAGCTAATTTATCATCATTAATATCTATTGCTATAACGTGAGCATTAAACACTTTTTTAGCATATTGAACTGCTAAGTTTCCAAGTCCTCCTGCACCATAGCAAGCTATCCATTGACCTGGTTTTAATTTAGCCGCTTTTATAGCTGCATATACAGTAACACCTGCACAAGTTATACTACTTGCTTGAGCAGGATCTAATCCTTCTGGAACTTTAACTGCATAATCTGCTGTAACTATACATTGAGTTGCCATTCCACCATCTGCTGAATATCCAGCATTAAGAACTTCTCTACATAATGTTTCTCTTCCAGTATTACAATATTCACAAGTTCCACATCCCTCAAAGAACCATGCTATACTAACTCTGTCTCCAACTTTAAGTGATTTTACACCTTCAGCTATTTCCTTTACAATTCCAACACCTTCATGTCCTAAAACTCTTCCAGGAACCTTACCAAAATCTCCATGTGCAACGTGTAAATCTGTATGGCAAACTCCACAATATTCAACATCAACTAGAGCTTCACCATATTTTAGGCTTCTTAACTCTTTCTCAACAAGTTCAATTCCTGTTCCTTCTTTATTTACAACTACTGCTTTCATCGTATAAAACCTCCAACAAATTATTTTTTTCACTTATTTACCTTATTAGTATACCTCATAGGTTATAATTGTCAAGTTTCATTGAACATTTTAATTTTTATACTTAAACAACTTTTTTAAATATTCAGTTATTCTATTTTTAATACTTTTTTCTTCTAATATTTCATTTTTAGATAGTCTACTAATACTCTCATGTGAAATGTAGTCGTCTGATAATTTATAGTATTTTATTGCCATTTCTATATTATCTTCTTTTTCAAATAAAGCTGCAACAATAAGTGCTGCAGCATTTACTCCGTTTTCATATGCTAAGATATAGTCTTCTTTACTATTTGTTATTTTTGCACGTAAAAAATAGTATAATCCTAGATTTTTATCTTTTAATTTTTCAGATATTTTTTGTGCTTTTTGTATTTCTTTTTTAACTTCAATTAAAAATATAGCATAATTATATATACTTTTTACATTTTCATTATTACAACTTTTTTCAAGATATATTTCTGCTTTATCATATTCCTTTATATCAATGTATATTGTATAAAGCATAAAACATGCTCTATCATCTTCATCTGCTATATCTTCAAGCATTTTTATTGCTTTTTCTAAGTCTATTAAATTTTCTATTGCTTTTTCGTATTTATCTTCCATATTCCAAATATTCCAAAAATTATCATAATTATGCTTATAATATATGGTGCTCTAATTCCATAAATCATTAAATCTTCTACTCTAAATGTACTTACAAATATTCTTATTATTGCATACATAATTAGATATATCATGCTTAAAACACCACTTCTATACCCTTTTTTTCTAAATACAAACCATATAAGAATAAAACCAATTAGGTTTAATATCATTTCATATAACATTGCAGGATGTAGTGGATATGAAGGAAAATCAATTCCTGCAGGTGTATCTTGTGGAAATACTATTCCCCAAGGAACTATATTTTTATACTTAGCTTGTTCTAATATTGGAAGTGAATTATAATATTCCCACCATTTATTAAATGTACCAGTAAATATTACTTTTAATGGTGTAAATGTAGGTACTCCATGTATCTCTCCATTTGCAAAATTCCCTATTCTTCCAATAGCTTGCCCTAATATTAAAGGACCTACTGCCATATCAGTTAAATCTGCTAATTTATATTTTCTTTTTTTAGCAAATACATATACACCTATAAAGCCACCTATTATTCCTCCATGTATAGCAAGTCCACCTTTATATACAGCAAGTATTTCAAATATATTTTTACTATAATAATCAAAATTTAAAAGAACATAATAGAGTCTAGCACCAATAAGACCTGAAAATAAGGCTACATATGCTAAATCTTCTATATCTTTTGCATTATTAATACCTTTTTTTGATGCGACTTCGTCCCTTTTTGCAAGATAAATTGCAAGTAGTAACGCTATTATATACATAAGACTATAAATTCTAATTTCAAAACTACCTATTTTAAATAAATACGATCTCATTTATTCCCTCCAAAATTTTCATAACTTCTTATTACTTCTCTTGTTATTTTACTTCTATTTTTTACTGAATCACTACCTAAAATTATTTCATAAAGCCTTGTATCTTCATCTTCATAATATATAGATATATTATATCCAGCAAGTTTATGATAACCGGTCTTAAGCCCTTTTATTCCATAAACTTTTTCTAGTAAATCATTTGTATTTACTATGTTATGTCTTTTTATTTTATCATTTTTTATTCTTGCTATTTCAGCAATAATCTCATAGTTTTCAATTGCATATTTTGATATTTCATAAACTGCTTTTGCACTACCCATATCTAAACAAGTATTTGTATAGCTTGGTGGTAAACCATGAACTGTACAATAATTTATATCAGAAATATTTAATTTTCTTGCTTTTTCATTCATCAGTTCTACAAAATTATCTGAAACATGATCTGCAAGAGCCATTGCTGCACTATTTGTTGATTTTATAAGCATTAACTTTAAAAGCTCATAAACTGTATATACTTCCGATGTTTTAAGTCTAGCTCCATACGGTATATTTGCTTCTTTTGAACTTATAGTTACCTTTTCATTTAAATCTTTTACATTATCTAATACTACCATTGCTGTCATTATCTTAGTAAGTGATGCAAGAGGTCTTATTTCATCAATATTATCTGATATTAATATTTCATTATCTTTTGCAAGTAAATATGAATTATATATCTTATCATTTTCTATTTTTAAGTAAGAAAGTCCTACCTTATATTCATTATTTTCAAACATTTCTTCTTTGTAATTATTTAAATTTGATTTTAAACTTGCAAATAAAGAAAATGTATGTAGTAAAAGCGTTATTAAAACTATCTTTTTATTCACCAACATTATAGCTTCCTTCTGGCTTTTTATTCTTTTTAAGCTCATTTAACATTCTTTGTGCTTCTTCATTACCATTCTCTTTTGCTATATTAAACCAATATTCAGCTTTTTTTAAGTCGCCAAGATTGTTATAACTTATTCCAATAGCAAGTGCTAATTCGTTATGTTTACTGTATTGTTCTTCTAAAAGAGGTAAAGCCTTAGCATAATTTTCATTATTAAAATATATTACTGCCAAATCATAAGCTACTGTTTTTTCTCCCCTTCTATAAGCTCTTGAAAGCCAAGTAGTCGTATGATCTTGATCATCTAATTTTGAATAAGCATATGCTATTTGAATATCAACCCTTTTATTTCCGTAATTATATGATTCTTTTAAATATTTTATTGCCTTCTCATAATTAGCTTTTCTAATCTCTTCTATTCCTAAATTTTGGCTAACACCTGCTTTTAGATTCTTATACTCACCACTGTCTGGTAATAAATCGGCATTTTCTTTAGCGTTTTGTAGATCTTTATTCTTTAGATAATATACACTAAGATTATATATAGCTTCTTTTATCATAAACTTTTTACCAAGTTGTAATATTTCAAGATATTTATCTTTAAATGAATGTTTACTATAAATTTGTGCTAATGCTAATATAGCTTCTTCATCACCATTTTTTGATAAATGTATAACATAGCCTAATTTTTCAAGATCTATTTCATCTTTTAATAATAGATTTCTTTCATATTCACTAAATATTTTTAAATTGTCATCATAATTTTCTTCAAATGTTGTCTTAATAGTTGAATTAATATTTTCACTCTCTTGTACATTATTAATTATTTCAATAGGCACTATGACACCATCTGTAGGTTCTTTAGGCATTATATTACCACTATCTTGTTTATTACAAGAAATAATTAAAATTAAAATTAACGAGCTAAATATCTTTTTCATTTTATTTTTCTCCAAATTTAATATATTTTTTTATAATCTCATTTACAATAAGAGGTATTAGTGCAAAAATTATTACTATATCAAAATCAAGAAAGCTAAGTGCTTGTACATTAAACGCATTTGCTAAAAATGGTATTGATATTAATGAAAATTGAAGTACTATACCTATTAATGTTGCATAATTTAAAAATTTATTTGAAAACACCCCTATTTTTATTATTGATTGCTCATTATCTCTCATTGTATATGCATAAAATAGTTGTGATACAGTAAGAACTATAAACGACATAGTTCTTGCATATTTTAATTCTTCACTTGTTGCAGACAGAAGATTTGATAATGGCACTCCTTTTTCAACAAGTCCAATAACAAAAGCAAGTAATGTTAGAGTTCCTATTAAAGTCCCTCCTACTATTGCTTTAAACCAAGCTCCATTTGCAAAAAAGCTTTCATTTGAATTTCTTGGTTTTTGTTTCATAACATTTTCATTTGAGTTGTCAACTCCCAATGCTAATGCTGGAAAAGTATCAGTAACTAAATTTACCCATAATATTTGTGATGCAATAAGAGGTATTGGCATTTTAAGTAAAGTTGCAATTAATATTGAAATAACTTCACCTATATTACAAGATAGTAAAAACATAATAGATTTCTTAATGTTATTATATATATTTCTACCTTCTTCAATCGCACTTACAATAGTCTTAAAATTGTCATCTGTCAATATCATATCACTTGCACCTTTTGCAACATCTGTTCCAGTTATTCCCATTGCAACACCAATATCAGCAATTTTAAGAGAAGGTGCATCATTTACTCCGTCTCCTGTCATTGATACAATATTATCATTTTCTTTAAGGGCTTTTACTATTCTAACTTTATGTTCAGGTGACACTCTTGCAAATACTCTATAGTTACATACAATATTTTTTAATTCTTCATCGCTTAATTTTTCAAGTTCTGCACCTGTCATACAAGTGTTTATATCATTTGTAATATTTAATTCTTTTGCAATAGCAAATGCTGTATTTTTATGATCGCCTGTTATCATAACAACATTTATACCTGCTTGAAATGCTTTTTTTATAGAATCTTTTACCTCAAGTCTTGGAGGATCAATAAGTCCTACCATACCTAAGAAAATTAAATCTTTTTCATATTCATTTTCATTTAAGATATTATCCACCGGCTTGTATGCAACAGCAATTACACGCAGTGCGTCATCTGACATATTATTTGATATATTTAGTAGATTTTCTTTTTCTTCTTCTGTTAGAGTTATGATGTCATTTTCTATTTTTATTTTATTACATATCTTAAGTAAATTATCTATAGCACCCTTAGTATGAACAATATACTTTTCGTTTTCTTTATTTAAAGTTGACATTAGTTTTCTATCAGAATCAAAAGGTATTTCTCCAACCCTTTCAAATTCATTGTTTAAGTCTTTTTTATACATATTATTTTTTATACCATATGCAATAAATGCAACTTCAGTAGGATCTCCTACACTTACATTATCAACTATATCTGCATCAGAACAAAGAACTAAAGATTTTATCATATTATACTCATTAATATCTTTAGTATATGATTTTATGACAGTCATCTTATTTTGTGTTAAAGTTCCTGTTTTATCAGAACAAATAAAGTTAACTGAACCTAATGTTTCAACTGCTGGTAATTTTTTTATAATAGCATTTTTCTTTGACATTCTTGTAACACCAAGTGCTAAAACTATGGCAATTATAGCAACAAGTCCTTCTGGTATTGCAGCTACTGCAAGGCTTATAGCAGTGATAAGCATTTCTATTATTTCTCTTCCTTGTATAATACCAATGAAAAATATAGCTATACAAATTGAAATTGCAATATATCCTAGAGTTTGACCTAATTTATTCATTTTCTTTTGAAGTGGTGTTTTATCTTCTTCTTGTGTAAGTAGTTTTGCTATATCTCCTATTTTAGTATTATTTCCAGTACCTACAACAATTCCAAGTCCTCTACCATATGTTACAAGTGTTGACATAAATGCCATGTTTGTTATATCTGCAAGTCCTGTATTTTCATCTAGTATATCCTTTGCATTCTTATTTGCTGGCACAGATTCACCTGTAAAACTGCTTTCTTCTATCTGTAAATTAACACTTTCAATAAGTCTTAAATCTGCCGGTACATATCTACCTGCATCAAGCACTACTAAATCTCCAATAACTACATCTTTCGAATCAACTTCAATTGTCATACCTTCTCTTATGACTATAGCTTTTGGTGATGTCATATTTTTTAATGCTGCAAGTGCTTTTTCTGCCTTTATTTCTTGTACTACTCCAATTACTGCATTTATTACTACAACTAGTAGTATTATTATTGCATCCATATATTCACGTTTTACTATAACTGTAATAATTGCTGAAATTAGTAGTACTATAACTAGTACATCTTTTAGTTGTTCAAATAAAAGGGCTGAAACTGATGTTGTTTCGCCCTCTTCTAATTTATTTTCTCCGTGTTCTAAAAGTCTTTTTCTATATTCATCATTTGTAAGCCCTGAATTTATATCTGTATTTAATTCTTTGGCTACTTCTTCTATTGATTTATTATATGATTTCAACTTAACCCCTTTATATTTCGTCTGAAAAATATTTTTTTGCTTCATTATGATATTCAATACCTGAAATTACTGTTAATACTACAGCAGGTATTAAAAGTATTGAAATTATAAGCTTAACTCCCCATACATTAGGTAGTAAAATCGCTATACTAAGTGCAATGTATGTTGCCACTGTCTTATATTTCCCAAGTGATGATGCTGGTATTGCTCCAGCACCTCTTGAAGCTGCCAATGCTCTTTCTGCTGTTACTATAAATTCTCTTGTTAAAATTATTAATACAAATATTAGTGGAATTAAATCATGTTTTAATAATACAAACATACAAGAAAATGTTAGTAATTTATCTGCTATTGGATCCATTATTTTACCAAAATCTGTTACTGTTCCTGTTTCTCTTGCGATTTTACCATCAAAGTAATCTGTCATTATTGCAGCAACAAATATGCTTAGTGCAAATATTCTCCCAAAAAACACAATAAATATATTACTGTATGATAATCCCATATCAAAGAAAAATATGAATGGAATTATTAAAATTAATCTTAAAATTGTAAGTTTATTTGACAAATTCATCTTACTAAAGTCTGACATAATTAATCTTCCTTCCCAGTAACTTCTTCTATATCCTTACCTACTTGTTTAATACTAAGACTAAATTTACCGTCTTGATCAAGATTTATAACCTTAACTGTTACAGTTTGTCCTTCAGCCAATTCATCTTCAACGTTTTTTACTCTTTTATCGCTTATTTCAGATATATGAAGTAGTCCTTCTTTACCTGGTACTATTTCAACAAATGCTCCAAATTTTGCAAGTTTAACTACTCTACCTGTATATTCCTTATTTAGTTCTACAGTAAGTGTATATTGATTTACAAGTTCTAATGCTCTTTGCATCATACTCATATCTTTTCCAAATATATTTACTCTTCCATCATCTTCAATATCAATTGAAACTCCAGTTTCTTCAATAATTGATTTAATTATCTTACCTGCAGGTCCAATTAATGCTGATATAGTTGTTGGATCTATTCTAAGGTTTATAATCTTAGGTGCATGTTCTGATAAGCTTGTTCTTGGTTCTGGTATTTCTTGTTCCATTATGTCTATAATTTCAAATCTTGCTTTATGTGCTTGATTTAGTGCTATTCTCATTATGTCTTCAGTTATACCTTCAATTTTTATATCCATTTGTATAGCAGTAATACCTTTTTTAGTACCTGCTACCTTAAAATCCATATCTCCTAAATGGTCTTCAAGTCCTTGTATATCTGTTAATACTGTATATTCATCATTTTCTTTTATAAGTCCCATTGCTATACCTGCAACTGTTCCTTTAATAGGTACTCCAGCAGCCATAAGTGCAAGTGAACCTCCACAAATTGATGCTTGTGATGATGAACCATTTGATTCTGTAATATCTGATACAACTCTTACAGTGTATGGGAATTCATCTTCATTAGGCATAACTGCCTTTAATGCTCTTTCAGCTAGATTTCCATGTCCTAATTCTCTTCTACCTGGTGCTTTCATAAATCCAGCTTCCCCTACTGAGAATGGTGGGAAATTATAGTGTAAGAAGAATTTCTTTCTCTTTTCTTCTTCAATACCATCAACTATTTGTTCATCTTCTTTTGAACCAAGTGTTACTGTTGCAAGTGATTGAGTTTCACCTCTTGTAAATAGAGCTGAACCATGTGGCATATCTAATATATCCACTTTAGCATTTATAGGTCTTATTTCTTCTATACTTCTTCCATCTGGTCTATATTTTTCAAATATTATTAATTCTCTTACTATTTTCTTTTCTAAGTCATGATAATATGTCTTAAATTCTTTTTCATAAGATTTTATACTCTTTTGATTATTATTTAGTAATTTATCAATAATATCATTTATTGTTTTTTCTTTTAATTCTTTTTCAGCAAGTTCTCTTGCTAGCTTTTCTAAGAATATTTCAAGAAGTTTTGCTTCTAAATCATCTATTGCATCTTGTTTTGCTTGTTTACCTGGAACTAATATTGCTTCTTTTAATTCTTTTTCATATGAATTTAAAAATTCTTTTACTTTTTCATCTATTTCAGGAACTTCAAATTCATATTTTTCTATATTTAAACCTTTTAATATATCTAATTGTCTTTCGCATATATTTTTAATGTTTTCATGTCCAAATAAGATAGCTCCTAACATTTGTTCTTCGCTTACTTCATTTGACCATGCTTCTACCATTGTTATTGCATCTTTTGTTCCGGCAACTGATAAGTATATTTTACTGTTTTCTTGTTGTTCTTTTGTTGGATTTAATACATATTCATCATTTACATATCCAACTGTTACACCAGCTACAGGTCCGTTAAATGGTATATCAGATAATGATAATGCCATAGAAGCTCCTAATGTAGCTAAGTTTTCAGGCATATTAACACCGTCAAATGATACTACATTTAAAACAACGTGTACTGCATTTAAAAATCCTTCAGGGAATAAAGGTCTTATTGGTCTATCAACTAATCTTGATATTAAAATTTCTTCAGTTGATGGTTTTGATTCTCTTTTTATAAATCCACCAGGAAATTTACCTGATGCATAGAATTTTTCAATGTAATCAACTGTTAATGGGAAAAAATCTTGCCCCTCTTTTACATCTTTTGATCTTGTTGCTGTTGCAAGTATTGTAGTTTTACCACAAGTTATCATAACAGAACCAGATGCTTGTCTTGCAATTTTACCAGTATTTACTAATACTGTACTATCGCCCATCTTAATTTCATAATTTTGTTCATTTTCAAACATTTTTATATTTCTCCTTTTAAAATTAATGAAATGTGAGCAAATAACATTACAAGTTTTTATATAAAAAACTTCTAAAATTACTTACTACAAACATTTCATATTACATTATTTTACCACATTTAATATATATTTACAAATTTATTTTAATAAAAAAAACTAACTATAAGTTAGTTTTTTATTTGATAATCATACTTTTTAAAGCTGGTATTTTTATATTTTTCTTATCTATGATTAACTCTTTATTTTCGCTTGATAAATTATGAATTACTGTTATCTTACTATTATTATATTTTCTTTCAAAAGCTAGTATTTCCTTATCTTCAATATCTAACAATTTAAAATCTCCATATTTTAATTCATCACTATTTTTTCTAATATTTATCCATTCTTTGTAGTGGTTATATATAGAATTTTTATCAGCTTTTTGTTCTTTTATATTCTTTGTATCCAAGTTAAAATATATTTCTTCCCAATTTGTTTGAGTATTATCTCCCCAAGGATAAGGTTCTCTTATACTTTCATCAGGTTTTCTGCCTTGCATTCCAAGTTCTTCTCCATAATAAATAAAGGGATTACCTGGTAATGTTAAAAGTATTGATGATGCTAGTTTTTGCTTTTCTACGTCTTGAAGTATACTTGCTATTCTATTTTGATCATGATTTGTTAAAAATGGTGCATCAATGTATGTACTTGTTATTTCATCATATTTTTCATATATTTTTTCTAACATTTCTCCAAACTGTTTCCCATTTTTTGAACTTATAGCCTTTATTATACCTTTTTCTGATACTGCAAAATTAAAATTAGAATCAAAAACTTTAAAATAATTAGAAATTTGACTTGTATCTTGCCAAACTTCACCAATTATATATACATCTTCTTTTATTTTCATAAGTGATGTTCTAAATTCATTCCACCATTTTATATTTTCTTCGTAATTATTTACTTCTTTTGGATATTCTCCTTTTCCATATATATGAAATGCAGCATCTAATCTATATCCGTCAATATTTGTTTCTTGTATCCAATATTTTGCTATTTTTATTATTTCATCTCTTACTTTTTGATTACTAAAATTAAGATCTGGCATTTGATCCCAAAATATTGCATAGTACGAGTATTCATCATCAATTTTATTCCATGATTTATGACCCATTTCTGTTGATTTAAAATTTATATCTTTGTCTATATTTTTAACTATTCTATAAAAAGGTTCATAGTTTTTCTCAGTCTTTATTTTCTCAACATCTTGATAAAACCACTCGTGAGCTTTTCCTGTATGATTTACAGGTAAGTCAACTATTACCTTAATATTTCTCTTATGAGCTTCACTTACAAGATTTTTAAAATCAGAAATAGTTCCATATTCTGGATCTATTAAATAGTAATCTGTAACATCATATTTATGATAACTTGGCGATTTAAAAATTGGTGTAAGCCAAATACCTTGAACTCCTAATTCCTTTAATTCATCAAGTTTAGATGTTATTCCATTTATATCACCAATACCGTCATTATCACTATCTGCATATGATCTAACAAATATTTCATAGTATATAGCAGTTTTATCTATTTTAGTTGTTAATGTGTTTTCGTAATATTCTTTTTTACTAATATTACAAGATAGTAAAGCAAGAAGTAGAACAATTATTACATTTAATTTTAGTAGATTAATATATTTTTTCATCTTATACTCCAATATTAATACATATTATTCATATTAACTTTTTCTTCTTCTTTTTTTGTTGCAATTGCAACTTCAGTAGTTATAAGAAGAGATGATGCTGATATTGCATTTTGTATAGCTATTCTTGTAACTTTTGCAGGATCTAATATTCCTTTTTCTATCATATCAACATATTGTTCTGTTCCTGCATCAAATCCCATATTTTTATCACTGTTTATTACATTTGATACTACTACTCCAGCATCAAGTCCTGCATTTAATACTATTTGTCTAAGTGGTGAATATAGGGCTTTTTTAACTATTTCACAACCTATTTGTTCTTCGCCTGATAGAACAAAATCACTCATAGAATGAGATATTTTAGCTAAAACTGTTCCTCCACCTATTACTACACCTTCTTCTATTGCTGCTCTTGTTGCATTTAGTGCATCTTCTATTCTCATTTTAAGTTCTTTCATTTCTGTTTCAGTAGCAGCACCAACTTTTATAACGGCAACTCCTCCAGATAATTTTGCAAGTCTTTCATTTAATTTTTCTTTTTCATATTCAGAATTAGAATTTGATATTTGTATTCTTATTTGTTCTTGTCTTTGCTTTATTTCTTCGCTGTATCCTCTACCGTCAACTATTATTGTTTTATCTTTTGTTATTTTAACTGATTTTGATTGACCAAGATCTTCAATTTCAGCATCTTCAAGTTTCATAGCCTTATCTTCTGAAATAACTTGAGCTCCAGTAAGTATTGCTATATCTTCTAACATTTCTTTTCTTCTATCACCAAAAGCAGGAGCTTTTACAACACATACATTAAGTGCACCCCTTATTTTATTTACAACTAGAGTCGCTAATGCTTCGGCTTCTATATCATCTGCAATAATTAAAAGTGGTCTTGATGTTTCAACTACTTTTTCAAGAAGTGGTAGTATTTTTTTCATGCTTAATATTTTTTTATCTGTAAGTAGTATATATGGATTTTCAAGGTTTGCACTCATTCTTTGAGTATCGGTTACCATATATGGAGATAGATAACCATTTTCAAACTGCATACCTTCAACAATTTCAAGACTAGTTTCAAGTGATCTATCTTCTTCTACTGTTATTACACCTGTTTTTCCAACTTTTTGTATTGCGTTTAATATTAATTCACCTATATGTTCACTATTTGCAGATACACTTGCTACTTGCTTTATTTCTTCATCATTTTCAATAATTTTTGATGCCTCTTTTAATCTTTTTATTATTTCTTTACCTGTTTTTTCCATTCCACGTCTTATAAAGACTGGATTATGTCCTGATGAAATAAGTTTTAGTCCTTCTTTTATTAATGCTCCTGCTAGTACTGTTGCTGTTGTTGTTCCATCACCTGCACTATCATTTGCCTTTGTTGCAACTTCTTTTATTATTTGTGCTCCTAAATTTTCAACTATATCATCAAGTTCAATTTCTCTTGCTATAGTTACTCCGTCATTTGTTATTATTGGAGCTCCATATCCTCTATCAAGTACTACATTTCTTCCTTTAGGCCCAAGAGTTACTTTAACAGAATCAACTAATACATCTACACCTTTTTCTAGAGATTTTCTAGCATCTTCATTAAATTTAATAATTTTACTCATCTATCTTCTCCTTTGCTAAAATATCTTTTGTTTCAATGATGATATATTCCACTTCATCTATTCTTATATTTTCTCCTTTAAATTTAGAAAAAATAACAGTATCATCTTTTAAAATATTTTTAACTTCATCTGATACTTCAATAACCTTTGCAGTATATATATCTTGTTTTGTTGAAGAATCTGATAGTATTATTCCACTTTTTGTTTTTGTAATTTCAGCCACTACTTTTACTAATATTCTGTCTCCTAATGGTTTTAATCTCATATTTCCTCCCATTTTCCATTTAATTCTTTTATATTTTTTGAATTTGTTATCGCCATTATTGCTTTTATTTCATATATCCATTCTTTTAAAATTTCTATTATCTCATCATCTTCTTTTTCATATAATAGTTTTAAAATATAGTATGATATACCTACAGCCTTTGCTCCAAGAGATAGACATTTTACTATATCAAGTGGATTTTCTATCCCACCACTTGCAAGTATTTCAAGCTTGTCTTGATATTTTTGACTTATAAGTAAACTATCTTTTGTGCTATATCCGATATTATATAAGTAGCTTCTATTTTTAGAACTTCTCATATCTTCAATATATGAAAAATCTGTTCCTCCCTTACCACTTATATCAACTGTTTTTATACCAAGTGAAATTGCCTTTAAAAACGTTTCATCACCCATACCAAAACCAGTTTCTTTTAGAATAATAGGGATTTTTATTTGCTCTACTGCTTCACTTATATTCTCTTCCCACATACTAAAATTTATATCTCCATTTATCATCATAAATTCTTGTATTGGATTTACATGTATTTGTAAAATTTTAGCATTTGTATTATTAACAGCTTTTTTTATATTTTCTACATTTTTATCTGCACCTATATTAACTCCTAAATTTTTAGGATAATAATAAAAATCTTTTTTAAGTGCTGGACTATATGAGCCTGAAAACATAAATATCCCTAGTTTTTTTGATATATATTCAAGTCTTTTATTTATATTATTTGATATTAATTCTCCACCAGTTATTGCGTTTATATAAAAGGGTATTTTATGAGTTAAACCACAAAATTTAGTACTTATATCTACATCTTGTATATTCACATTTGGTATAGAATGATATTTAAGCCTTATACTTTCTAATGAATTATTTCTTTTACTTTGCATTAAAGCATATTTGATATGTTCTTCTTTTTTCATAATTACTCCTAATATACAAAATCAATATTATATTTTAACTCATCTTTTTTTATATTTTTTAATTTGTCAAATGTTAAAGATATTAAAAAATCTCCTAATCCTGCACCACTTGTTTTGCAATTAACATTATTACTTATTATATTATCAATCTTATCATTATATATTTTAATATTTGAAATTTTTTCAAAATACCTAAGATTACTTACAAGCTCTTCTATTACCTTACTTATATCTTCGTCATTACCATTTTCAAAAATATTTACTAATTTTAGTGTAAGTCTATTTGATATTTCATTAAATTTAGTAAATTCTTTTGTTTTCATTATATTATTCATATCTTTTATTTGATTTGATGTGCTAACAGGTACTCCTGTCCAAATAGCCTTTATATTTAAATGTTCTTTTAAATTTATTTTTCTTATTTCATAATCTAAATTTTCTAAATCTATTGATTTATACAGTATTAAGTCATCGTAGCAAATACACGCAACATCTCCCATTGATCCCTTTATATTTGCCATTTTAAGAGCTTTTACAGATAGCAAAAATAGCTCATCTTTTGTATATTGTGCTTTGTAGTATTCAAGTATTGCCTTTATCGTAACTACCACTACACTTGCAGATGAACCTAGTCCTAATTTTATATTATTATGATATAAATCAGTTGAATATCTATATTCAAATGTTTCATATTTTCCTACATACAAGAAAGCAACTTGCCTTGCATATTTAAGTATATTATCTTTATCCTCAATATTTGAAATTACCTTTTCTGTATCACTTTTTGTTATTTCAAGATAAGTATATTTAGGAATTGATGCTATTACAGCATAACTTCCTTTATTTAATACGGCATATTCTCCACTAATATATAGTTTTGATGGTGCTTTAACTATCATAATTAACCTCAATTAACATTTTACTACTTTTTCTTTGTATTTTTCTTTTAATTTTTTAATTACTTCTTCTTCATCTTCTTTTAGGTATAAGACTTTAACATTTGGACCTGCATCAGTTGTAAAATATACTTTAAGACCATTTAATCTTAATTTTTTTATATACTCAATACAGTCATAGCTTTCGTCTGTTAGATACGTAAAAGAAGGTGTTGATGTTATCATAGTTTTATGCATAAACATGGTATTAGTTTCCATTATCTTACCTACTGTATCAAAATCATCTTTGTTTAGTGCTATTTTCATATCTTCAAATGATTTTTTACCTATTTTTACCCACTCATCAATGAATGGAGAAGTTTTAACACAAAGCTCCATTGCTTTTCTGCTACTTATACTTTTCTTAGAAGAAGACAAGATTATTGCAGCCATTTTAAGATTTAAGTTTGTATGTAATTCGTATATTTCTCCTTTTTCATCAAAAGCAGATAAGTTGTAAAAAGAACGGCCAGCAGAACCTGAACCTATGCTTGCTAATTTTGCCATTTCTTTTACACTAAGATTTAAAGAAAAAAACTTATTAAGCTCCATAATTAATGCACTGTATGCTGAAGAACTAGATGCAAGACCTGCTGCTGTAGGCATTATATTATAGCTTACAATTTTAATCTTTTTAGTTCTATTTGTAACTATCTTATTTATGTATGAAAATATTTTTTCACTTTCTTTTTCATCTTGTAGTGTATCATTTAAATAAAATTCATCTTTATTAGATAATACTATTTTTGTTTTTGTATATAAATGCTCTGCTCTATATGAAATACTAGGTACAAGTGGTATTAAATATGGATTGTATTCTTTCTTACCCCAGTATTTTACAATTGCAATATTCATATATGCTACACTCATATCTTCGTAACACATACTAATTTTACTCCTTTTTTTCTCATTTGTTTGATAAGTTTTGTTACTTTTTCTTTATTTTTACAAAGTGCAATAACACAGCCTCCCATGCCAGAACCTGTTATTTTAGAACCTAAACTGTAATAATTAATATTTTTTATCATATAATCAATATATGTAGTACTAAGTCCTAATTCTTTTAATAATTCTTGAGTTTTATTAAAAAGTCTTCCAACTTCATACACATTCTTATTATTTATACTGATTATAGCTTTTTCTGTAATTTTCCCTAATTTTTCAATTACATCCATTCTATTACTATTTTTTACATGTTCTACAGCTTCTTTTGTACTGCTTGAAATTTCACTATCAAATATTACTAGATAAGCATTAAGTGATATATCAATATTTTGTATATCTTTTCCTTTTTCAAAAATTATACTTTTATCTTGAGATACTACTATGCTATCAATACCACTAGGATTTTTATGTGCTTTTTTTTCAGAAATATGTACTATATCATCTATATCAATATTATCATTTATGCTTTTAAGCTTTTTTGCTATTGCTAAAGCAAGGGCTGCACTTGAACCAAGACCTTTTGATATAGGTATATTTGATTTTATTTTAATATAAAAATTATTCATATTGTATTTATCAATAATATATTGTTTTATAAACTTAGTATGCTCATTTTCATAAATATATTCATCTAGAATTTCTATATCTATATTCATGTTTTTTATAGGCATTGCAACTGCTTTTTTGCCATATACTACACTATGCTCTCCAAATAAAATTACCTTAGCATGAGCTAACATTTTCTCTTACCTCATTTAATATTTTTCTTGCATTTTCTATATCTATTTTTGATTCTGATACCATTTTATCCGCCACTATACTTACTTCATCAGCATTAGCTCCTGCAAAAAGTGCAACTGATTTTGCTTGTAATTTCATATGACCTTTTTGTATACCGTCTGTTACTAAGGCTTTAAGGGCTGCAAAATTTTGTGAAAGTCCTAGTGCAACTGCTATTTGTGATAGCATATTAGCATCTGGATTTTCTAGTATTTCAAGTGATATTTTAGAAAGTTCATTTAGTTTTATAGATCCACCAACTGTAGCAATAGGTATAGCTAGTTCTAAATCACCATATAAGTATCCGTCTTTATATTCCCACTTTGTAAGCGGCATATATCTGCCATTCTTACATGCATATGAATTGCCACAAGCTTCTATACTTCTCCAGTCATTACCTGTTGCAAGTGCTAGTGCATCTATACCGTTAAATATTCCTTTATTATTTGTTACAGCACGATATATATCAGCTTTTGCAAATAAATATGCTTTTTCTATTTTTTCTCCTAATTCTTGTTCCATTTTTATTTTACAGCTTGCTTTAGCTATAGAGCTTGTAGAATAATTTGAAATTATCCCCATAAGTCTTGTTGCATTTATTTCTTGTGCTATTATTGGTGCAATTGCTTCTAACATAGTATTTATTATATTAGCACCCATTGCATCTAATACATCTACATATAAATAGATAACTAAAAACTCATCTTTTTTAGCTATTTCTATTTTTCTTGCTCCTCCACCTAATTTAACTATACTTTCATGTGATAGATTTGCAACTTTAATTAATTTTTCTTCTATATCAATTATTTTATTTTTTGAAATTTCAAAATCTTTTATATTATAATAAGCGATTTGACCTATCATATATCTTTTATCCATAGAAGTTATTATACCACCAGAATTTGCCATTATTTTAGCCGCATTACTAGCTGCTGCAACTACTGACGGTTCTTCAATAGCCATAGGTATTATATACTCTTTACCATTTATTAAAAAGTTTGTAGCTACTGCAAAAGGAACTCCATATACACTTAATTGGTTTTCAACCATTTGACCTGCAATATCATTACTTAGTACTTTAGAATCCATTAAGTATTTATATGATGTCTTAGATATCATGTTGTTTTTATATAATATTTCTATTCTGTCATTTCTGCTTTTATTATAAAATCCTTTGAAGTCACTCATTTTTCTTTCACATACTCTCTTTTTCTATTAAATATACCTTTAAACCATATTTTATCGTTATATATATTTTCATATTCTTTGTTTTCTTCTATTTTTTCAAAGAATATCTTTTCATATTCATCTATGCTTAATCTTTTTCTGTTTTCTAACATTTTCTTATTATTTTCTATATCAAGTAATTTTTCATAACCTTCAACTAATATCCCTGAAAAAAATTCTGCTACAGCTCCTGAACCATAGCTATAAAAACCTATTCTGTCCCCAGATTTTATCGTATTTGAATTTTCAATAAGTGATAGAAAACTTAAAAATATAGAGCCAGTATAAATATTACCTATTTTTTTATTGTATATTACAGAATTATTAAATTCTTTTTCTAATTTTTCATTTTCTGGTGCTATTTGCATAAGACCTTTATACCCTAATTTAGGATATGGTATATGAAAACATATAGCAGAAAAATCTGATATATTTTTACTATACTTATCTAAATATCTATTAAAAACTTTATCTAAAAAACTTAGATAAGTATTTTTTGATAAAACACCGTCAACTAAAGGATAAATCTCATTATTAGGTCTATAAAAATCATAAATATCTTTTGTGTAATATACACAGTCAGTTTCAATTTCCAGTATTCTAGGATTTTTTGTAATTAAAAGAGCTATAGCTCCTGCTCCTTGAGTTGATTCTCCACTTGAATTTATACCATACTTTGCAATATCACTTGCTATTACAAGTACTTTGCTTTCTGGATTTCTTAGTATATGTGAATATGCCATTTGAATACCGGCAGTTGCACCATAACAAGCCTCTTTTATTTCAATACATCTTGAAAAATCATTTATACCTAACATATCTTTTATAATAACAGAAGATGCTTTTGAATAGTCAATACCTGTTTCAGTTCCTACTATTACCATATCTATATTTTTTTTATCATCTTCATTTAATATTTTTTCACATGCTGTAGCTCCAAGTGTTACAATGTCTTGTGTTACAGATGTTATTGCCATTTTTTCTTGACCTAAACCTATTAAGAATTTATTTTCATCTACAGCTCTACTATGTGCTAAATCAACAATATCAAGATATAAACTGGGTATTGACATACCAATCTTATCTATTCCAATTTTCATTTAAGTTCTCCTCTAGTAAGTAATATTGAAACTCCTTGACCTCCACCTACGCAAAGACTGGCAAGTCCTGATTTTGAATTTCTTTTTTTCATTTCATGTATTAAGCTTACAACTATTCTACTTCCACTTGCACCAATAGGATGTCCTAATGCAATAGCTCCGCCATTTACATTTACCTTATCAACATCAAGATTAAGCTCTTTTATAACTGCAAGGGTTTGAGTTGCAAAAGCTTCGTTTATTTCAAATAAATCAATATCTTTAATATTTATATTACTCTTATCAAGTAATTTTCTAGTTGAAAATATAGGCCCTAATCCCATATATCTTGGATCAAGACCTGCACTTGCATATGAGCTAATATATGCTAATATTTCAAGATTAAGCTCTTTTGCTTTTTGCTCAGTCATTAAAAGTAACATTGCGACTCCGTCATTAATACCAGTGCAATTACCTGCTGTTACAAGACCATTTTCTATAAATGCAGGTTTTAATTTTTCTAGTTCTTCTATTTTTTGATTTTTTCTTACAAATTCATCTTGTGATACTTCAAAAATTTCAACTATCTCATCTTTAAACTTACCGTCTTCAATAGCTTTTGTAGCTTTTTGTTGACTTAAAAGTGCATAATTATCAAGCTCTTCTCTGCTAAACATATATCTTTTTCCTATATTTTCAGCAGTTATTCCCATATGTATATCATATATCGAATCAGTTAAACCATCTTTTAAAATAGTACTCATAGGAGTTGAACTCATATGTTCTAAACCTCCAACTAATACTATTTCATTTTCACTTGACATTATTGAATTTACACCTAATATTATTGACTTCATACCTGAACCACACACCATATTAACAGTGTATGCACTTGTTTTTATATCAAGCCCAGATTTAAGTGCAACTTGTCTTGCTATATTTTGACCTCTATTTGCTTGCAAGACATTACCAAGTATAACTTCATCTATACTATCATTTGATAACTTTGTTGTCTTCATTATATGTTCTACAATTTTAGATGCCATAATTACTATATCTTTATCTGCAAAAGTTTTTTTATATACTCCTATTGCTGTTCTATATGCACTAACTACTACTACCTTATTCATATTAGAACTTCCTCGTCATTTAAATCAATTTCACTTTTTTTCAATATATTATCATCAACGTATTTTATATAGTCTATACATTGTTCTACAGCAAAACCACAATATTTTTCAGGATCTAATAAATCGTCCATTTCTTTTTTAGATATATCTATTCTTTCATCTTCTAATATATATGTTATAAGGTGGTTTTCTTTACCTTCATACTTTATTTCTTTTGTTGCTCTCATTGATAACTGCCTTATAACTTCATGCATTTCTTGTCTATCTTGTCCTTTTTTTACTGCTTCCATTAATATATTTTCAGTTATCATATAAGGTAGTTCAAGCATAAGGTTTTTTCTTATCATATTTTCATATACAACAGCATCTTTTACAATATTTTGTATAAGTATCAATATACTGTCTATAGCTAAAAATGACTGTGGTAATGAAAGTCTTTTATTTGCTGAATCATCTAATGTACGTTCAAGCCACTGTGTTCCACTTACAAATGCTCCATTTTGTGAATTAGCTATTACAAACTTAGAAAGTGATGATACTCTTTCACATTTCATAGGATTTCTTTTATATGCCATAGCTGATGAACCAATTTGATCTTTTGAAAAAGGTTCTTCAAGCTCTTTTAAATGTTGTAAAAGTCTAAAATCGTTAGTAAACTTCATAGCAGATTGTGCTATTTGTGATAAAAACTCTAATACTCTTGAATCTTGTTTTCTATCATAGGTTTGTCCACTAACTAATTGCTTTTTATCCATACCTGCATATTTTGTAACCTTATTATCAAGCTCAGTAGCTTTTTCATAATCACCTAAAAAAAGCTCTTTAAAACTTGCTCCTGTTCCAGTTGTACCTTTAACACCTCTAAATCTTAAATTATCTAGTACAAAATCTAATTGTTCTAAATCTAAGACAAAAGAATTAAGCCATAGACTTGCTCTTTTCCCAACTGTAGTTGGTTGTGCAGCTTGAAAATGTGTATATCCAAGACATACAACCTCCTTATATCTATCAACAAAATCTCTTAATTCTTTTATTACTTTTAAAAGCCTTTTCTTTGTAAGTAAAAGTGCCTCTTTTGTTTGAAGTACATCAGTATTATCTACTACATATGCAGAAGTCACACCTAGATGAACTATCTTTTTAGCACTATTTAAACTACTAGAAAAAGCGTGTACATGTGCCATAACATCGTGTTTTAATTTTTTTTCATATTCATTTGCAAGTTCATAATCAATATTATCAATGTTATTTTTCATTTCTTCTAACATTTCATCAGTTATTACACTAATACCTAATTCTTTTTGAGATTTAGCAAGTATATACCATAATTTTCTCCAAGTTTTAAACTTATTATCATGTGAAAAAATATACTGCATTTCTTTACTTGCATATCTCTCATTTAAAGGATTGACATATTTGTCGTACATTAAAATTCTCCTTTATAAATATTTTGTGTTCTATCAGGTCCTACTGATATCATAGTTATAGGACAATCTAAGTGTTTTTCAATAAACTCTATATATTTTTTACAATTTTCAGGTAAATCTTCGTAGTTCTTTATTTTTGTAATATCTTCATGCCAACCGTCAAGTTCTTCATAAATTACATTTAATTTTTTTGATTTTCTAAGATGACTTGGATATGTATCATATATTTTACCCTCTAATTCATAGGCAACTGCTACTTTTATCTTATCAAAACCAGTTAAAACATCTAATTTAGTTAAAACTATATCAGTTAATCCGTCAATTAAAATTGCATATTTACCAACTACTAAATCAAGCCAACCACATCTTCTTGGTCTACCTGTTGTTGCACCATATTCATAACCTGTTTTTCTTAAAAATTCTCCAATTTCATTTTCTTGTTCTGTAGGAAAAGGTCCTTCTCCTACTCTTGTTGTATATGCTTTCATTACACCTAAAACTCTATTTATTTTTGAAGGTGCAACGCCTGCTCCAACACAGACTCCACCAGCTGTAGGTGATGAAGATGTTACATATGGATAAGTACCGTAGTCTATATCTAACATAAGTGCTTGTGCTCCTTCAAAAAGAACCTTTTTACCACTTGCTATTGCCTTATTTATCTCAACTACTCCATCTATTATTCTATGTTTAATTTTATCAGCTAAATATACAAACTTAGTGTATATTTCTTCTATCTCAAATGTAGGTTTACCATATTTTATTAAAATATCATTTTTTTCAGCAACATTCCATTCAAGTTTATCTCTAAATCTTGAAAGTTCAAGTAAATCTCCCATTCTTATACCATTTCTTGAAATTTTATCGTTATAAGCTGGTCCTATACCTCTTTTTGTAGTACCTATCTTATTTTCTCCTAGTGCTTCTTCTTTTGCACTATCTATTGATATATGATATGGCATTATTATATGTGCTCTTTCATCAATATATAGATTATCAAGAGATAATCCTTGTTCTTCAAGTTTTGATATTTCATCAAGTAATACTTCAATATCAACAACTACACCTGCACCTATGATACATTTACCTTTTGAATTAATTACTCCTGATGGTAATAAATGTAGTATAAACTTCTTATTATCAACAACTACTGTATGACCTGCATTATTTCCACCTTGAAATCTTACAACATAATCAGCACTTGGTGATAAAACGTCTATAATTTTACCTTTACCCTCATCTCCCCACTGAGTTCCTAAAACTACATAAGTATTTTTCATATTATCCTTCCATTTCTACATAGCCAATATATGGTAATCCTCTATGTTTTTCTGCGTAATCTATTCCATATCCTACAACAAACTTATCTTCAATTTGAAATCCTACATAATCTACTTTTATATCTACTTCTCTTCTTGATGGTTTATCAAGCAAAGTACATATTTTTATGCTTTTTGGATTTCTTATTTTAAGAGTTTGTGTTACCTTACTAAGTGTATAACCTGTGTCTATTATATCTTCAACTATAAGGACATTTCTATCCTTAATATCAACTTCTAAATCCTTTAATATTCTTACATCTCTTGTGCTATTCATTTCAAGCCCATAACTTGACGCAACAATAAAATCAAGATTTGAATCAAGATCTAACTTTCTTATTAAATCAGCCAAAAATATTGTTGATCCCTTAAGTAATCCAACTAACAAAATGTCTTCATTTTTATAATCTTTTGTTATTCTTTTTGCAAGTTCTTCAACTTTTTTTGCTATATCTTCTTCTGATATAAACTTTGATATACTATACTTTTTCATATTTATCTTCCTTTAAACAATATATGATATTATAACATATTTTAACAGATTAAATAAAGATTTTAAGATGTATAATTAAACTTATTATTTTTTATATGTTTTTTAACAAAAAATAAAATTCTAAAACCCCATATTTTACTAGCTTTATATTATCTAATTTTAATTTTGAAAAATTTTTTCATTTTTACCTATGGACTTTGAAAAAAATCAGGGTATACTGTACTAGGTGATAAGAAATGAAATTAGAATACTTTAAATCTTTACCTACTCAGATTGATAATATAGATAATCCAAAGTATGAAGGTGTTTCATCTTTTTTATGTGGTATGATAGATGAAAAAATAATAATATCAGGTGGCTCTAACTTTCCAAATGAACTTCCACCGACAGGTAAGCGTAAGGTATATGATGATGTATACTTACTTGACAAAAACTTCAATGTCATATCACAAAAAAAGACAGATATATTTTTTGATAGAGGCTTATGTGTAAATATAGGAGATGCACTTTTATCTATAGCTAGTAATAAGATTTATAAGTACAGTATTATTGATAATGAAATAGTCATTGAAAAAATATGTGATTTAGATTTTGAACTTATTTGTGGATTTTCATATTTGTATAATAATAAAGTGTATTTTGGTAATGAATATGTTTATGAGCTAGATTTAAATAGCTATAACATAACTAAAAAATCTAAATTTATAGCTCCTAGTAGAGAACAATGTGTTTTTAGTGGATATAAGGACTATATATACATATTTGGTGGTGCTTCTAATATATGCCATATGGATTCATATAAATATAGTATTAGTGAAGATAAATGGTATAAATTAGATGATATACCTACATCACTAACAGGTGCTGCATTTCATAAAATTGATGATGAAAATCTTTTAATTATGGGTGGATTTAATAAAGAAGTATATGATAACGCAGTTAAAAATCTATCTGACATTAATTTTAAAATAAACTATTTTAAAACAAAACGTGAAGATTTCAAATGGAATAAAAAAGTTTTAAAGTATAATTTTAAAAATGAAAAATTTAGTATAGCCTTTGAAGATGAAAACAGTGCTACCTGTGGTTCATCAATGTTAAAGATTGATAATAATATATTTTTAATTATGGGTGAAATAAAACCAGGATATAGAAGTCCTAAAATTTTTACAGGAGAAATTTCATGAAACATATTTCATTAATACAAACATTTTATCCATCATTTAGTAGGCAAGAGAAAAAAATAGCCGATTTCATAATGAGTGATGAAAATTCAGTAAGCTATATGTCGTTACAAGAAATAACGAAAAAAATAAATGTATCTGAGGCAACTATTGTTAGATTTGTAAAAAAAATAGGATATAAAGGTTTTATTGATTTTAAACTTGAGGTGGCTAAAGAAAGTTCATTTACCGAACCTGAAAATAGCGATGATTTTATTGAAGTAATACATAATAATATAAACAAGACTATAAACTCAACAAAAGATTTAATAAATAAAGATGATGTAAATAAAGCAATTAAATTAATTGAAAAGTCAAATAACATATATATCTATGGTTTAGGGGCATCAGGAGTTGCTGCAATTGAAATGCAAAACAGATTTTTAAGATACGGTAAAATAACAACGGCAATAGTAGATAGTCACTTTCAGATAATGTATGCTTCAAATACAACAAAAGACGACTTAATAATTGTAATAACTCTTTCTGGTGCAACAAACGATTTAATTTATCCACTTACAGTTGCAAAAAATAATAAATGTAAAATTATTGCAATTACAAACTATATTATGTCACCTATAGCAAAATTGTCTAATATATGTTTACTAAGTTCAGGAAAAGAAACTCCACTAAATGGTGGTTCATTAATAGCTAAAATTTCACAGCTATATGTTATTGATATTTTAGCAACTGCTTATGCAATAAAAAATATGAAGACTGCAAGTCTTTGTAAAGAAAGAATAGCTGTAGCTGTTGCTAACAAAAACAAGGAATAGGAGATGTCAAAATGAAAAAAGAAGAAATTTTAAAATGCTTGAAAGGTCAATTAATTGTTTCATGTCAAGCACTTCCAAATGAGCCTTTATACCTTGAAGAAATGTCAGTTATGCCACTTATGGCAAAAGCTGCTGTACTTGCGGGTGCAAAGGGAATTAGAACTAACAGCTATCGTGATGTTGCAGAAATAAAAAAGACAGTTGTTGTTCCAGTTATTGGACTTATTAAAAAGAAATACGGTAAATTTCCACAATATATATCAGTAGGAATGGATGAAATAGATGAATTAGTTGAGGCTAAAGCTGATATTATTGCACTTGACTGTACTCTACGTGAAAGATATGACGGTCTTACAATAAATGAATTTATAGCTAAAATAAAAGAAAAATATCCTGATATTTTACTAATGGCTGATATATCAAATCTTGAAGAAGGTATAAATGCATATAAGGCTGGGGTTGACTTTGTAGGTACTACACTTAGTGGATATACACCTTATACTGAAAATGATCCTTATCCTAATTATGGACTTGTTGAAAATCTAGCAAAAAGCATTCCTATTCCAGTTATTGCTGAAGGAAGAATACATACACCTGAGCAAGCTAAAAAAATGTTAGAACTTGGTGCTTATGCAGTTGTTGTAGGTGGAGCTATAACAAGACCACTTGAAATAACAACAAGATTTCTTGAAGGTATGGGGTTAAAATGAGATGTCTTTGTTTTGATATAGGTGGTACTAGTATTAAATATGCTATTATAGAAGATGAAAAAATTGAAGATATCAAGAGTATGGAAACTAGAAAAAATGAGTTTGACAACCATATTTTAGAAGATGTTATGAATGTCATATCAAGCTATAATAACATTGATGTAATCGGTATATGTACTGCAGGTGTTGTAAATAGCAATACAGGAGAAATTGTTTTTGCAGGTCCTACAATACCAAACTATACAGGTACAAAAATAAAAAAAAGTATTGAAGAAAAATTTAATATACCTTGTTTTGTTGAAAATGATGTTAACTGTGCTGCTTATGGTGAATATATATATTCAAAATCTACATCTCCTATGTTTTGCATGACAGTAGGAACAGGTGTAGGTGGTGCACTAATAATAGAAGACAAAATATATTCAGGTTCTTCATATACAGCTTGTGAAATTGGATATATTCCATTTAAAGACAAAACATTACAAGATTATGCATCAACTACATTTTTAGTAGATTATGTAAGTAAAAAATTAGAAAAAAAAGTAAACGGTTTATATATATTTGAAAATGCTAAAAAAGGCGATAAATTATGTATAGAGGCAATTAATAACTTAGTTGATAATTTAAGTTTTGGTATAGTAAATATGATATACACACTAAATCCTAGTAAAATAATTATAGGTGGTGGTATAACAGCTCAAAAAGAATATTTAGAACCATTAATAATTAATTCAGTCAATAAAAAATTAATAAATAAAAAATTTAATACCACAATTGAACTTGCAAAACTTGAAAATAAAGCCGGTTTATATGGTATATATTATATTATTAGAAAGGGATTAAAATGAAGTACGACTTAGAAAAATTTAAAGGTATTTTTATGGCAATGTACTCTACTTATGATGAAAATGGAAATATAAGTAGAGAAAGAGCAAAAGCTCTTACAAGATACTACATTGAAAAAGGTGTAAAAGGTCTTTATGTTGGAGGTTCATCAGGCGAAGGTGTACTACAAAGCGAATCTGAAAGAAAAGAAATGCTTGAAGCTGTAATGGAAGAAGCTCGTGGTAAACTTACAATTATAGCTCACATAGGGGCAAATTCAACAGTAGAATCTGTTAGACTTGCAAAACACGCAAAAGAAGTTGGTGTTGACGCTATTTCATCAATACCTTGTGTGTATTATGGATTTTCTGCTAAAGCTGTAAAAGAACATTGGCTTTCTATGATAAATGCAACAGATTTACCATTTATCATATATCACATTCCACAAACTACTAGATTTAATCTTCCAATCTCACTATTTAAAGAAATGGCAAGTATGGAACAAGTAATCGGTATTAAGTGTTCTTCTGAAAGCACTTTTGAATTACAACAATTTAAATATGTTGGAGAACAAGTTAAAAATGGAGAATTCTTAGTATTCAATGGTCCAGATGAACAATTTGTAGCTGGTCGTATGATAGGGGCTGACGCTGGTATAGGTGGAACTTATGGTGTTATGCCAGAACTATTCTTAAAACTTGATGAGCTTATGAAAAAGAACGAATTAGAAAAAGCTCGTGAATTACAAAATAAAGTAAACGACATAATAGTTGGTCTACTTTCAGGTCCATCATTATATGGTGTTGCTAAATATATCTTACATCTAAGAGGTATAGAAACAGGAGAACCTCGTTTACCTATGTTACCTGTTAGAACTAAAGAAGATATAGAATTATGTGTTAGATTAGATAAGTTAATAAATGAAACAATTAATAAATATTGTTAATATATATGGAGGTATAGTATTATGAAAAAATTTTTATTCACATTTACTGCTTGTGCTGCACTATTATTATCATTAGTTTCTTGTTTTGGAAAAAAAGATAACGCTATGTCTGAAACAGTAACTATTAAATATTGGTCATTTCCAAATTTCACATCTGATTCTGAGTTAAAAACTCCAGAAGAATATGACAAAGCTTTAATAGAAGCTTTCGAAGCAAAATATCCTAATATTAAAGTTGAATATCAAAAAATTGATTTCACTGACGGACCTGCTAAAATTGAAACTGCTATTCAATCAAAAGCAAATCCTGACGTTGTAATTGATGCTCCAGGTCGTATAATTGACTGGGCTAAAAAAGGTTACTTAGCTTCTTTTGATGATATTGATACTAGCAAATATTCAAAAAATATATTAAACGCTTCAAGTCATGATGGTAAAGTTTACTTATATCCACTTGGAACTGCTCCATTTGTTATGGCATTTAACAAAGTTATAACTGATAAATTAGGTGTTACTGACTTATTACCACTTAATAACGAAGGTAGAAACTGGAACGTAGCACAATTTGAAAAATTATTAACTGAAATAGCTAAAAAAGATCCAAGTATAGATCCAATATTATTCTATACTAAATCTCAAGCAGGAGACCAAGGTCCAAGAGCTTTTGTTTCAAACTTATTTAATTCATGGATAACTGATGAAACTGTTTCAAAATATTCAATAAATGATGAAAACGGTGTTAAATCTCTTGAATGGATCAAAAAGGCATATGACAACAAACTATTAGGTAAAGGTGTTTCAGCTGAAGCTAAAGATGCTTTAGAAGCATTTAGAAGTGGTAAGGCTGCAGGAACTATACTTTACTCACCAGGATTAAAAGGTAACGATGCTGAAGCTATTAAAAACGGTGTATTAGATCCAGTATTTGTTCCATTCCCAAATGAAAGTGGAAAAGCTAAATTTGAATTCTTATTAGCTGGTGCTGCTGTATTTGATAATGGTGATGCTGCTAAAATTGATGCTGCTAAAAAATTCGTTGATTTCATAATAAACGATCCAGTATGGGGAGAAAGATCACTTAAAGCAACTAAGAACTTCTCACCAGTTGGTAAAGTTGGAATATATGGTGACGATGCTGAAATTAAATTCTTAGAAAGCTTAAGTCAACAATTCGGACCATATTACAACACAATTGATGGTTATGCTCAAATGAGACCACTTTGGTTTAACATGGTTCAATCAGTATTAAATGGTCAAATGACTGCTAAAGAGGCTCTTGATAAATTTGTTAAGGACGCAAACAAAACTATTGAAGATGCTAAATAATGATATAAGGGAGTATAAGTCTTCTTATACTCCTATCCCTATTAAAGAAAGGTGGCATTTATGTTATCTACTATAAAGAAAATGAAACTAAAAAAAATTGATTATAGTGCATATTTTTTCATATTACCTGTACTTGTTTTTTTTACTTCATTTGTACTATATCCTATGGTAAAAGGTGTATATCTTTCACTTTTTAGATTTAGAGGAAGAAATATAACTTTTGTTGGAGCAAAACACTATCTTGATTTATTTAAAGATGAAATATTTATAAAATCAGCACAAAACACAATACTAATAACAGCTATTGCAGTGCCTATAGTTGTTGCTTTTTCAATTTTTGTTGCTATCAACATTTATGAAAAAAATGCTTTTATAAGATCTTTTTTTAGAGGTATATTTTATATTCCGGCTATATCATCTGTTGTATCAGTTACTGTTGTATGGAATTGGATTTATCATCCAAAATATGGAATTTTAAATTATATTTTACAAAGTGCTAATATAACAAGTTCAAATGTTGACTGGCTTGGTAATCCTAGAACTGCTATATTTGCAATTATAGCTATACTTATAACTACAAGCGTTGGTCAACCTATAATTTTATATGTAGCCGCTTTAGGTAATGTTCCAAAAGATTTAATTGAGGCTTCAAAAATAGACGGAGCCACAGATTACAAGGCATTCACACAAATTATATGGCCTATGATAAAACCAACAACTCTATATATCGTAGTTGTAACTACAATTAATAGCTTTCAAATTTTTGCATTGATTCAACTGCTTACTGCAGGAGGTCCAAACTATGCAACTTCAACTATAATGTATCTTGTTTATCAAAAAGCTATAGTTGAAAGTAGATATGGTGCTTCTTCTGCTATGGGAGTTATACTTGCCGTTATAATCGGTATTATATCAGTATTACAATTTAAATTTTTATCACATGATGTTGATTAGAAAGGAAGTTAAATATGGAAGTTAAAAGAACATCACCTATTGCTGTAATAGCAATGATAATATTAATATTTTTTGCAATTTTCTTTATTTTTCCTTTTTATTGGATATTAAGTGGTTCATTTAAATTGCAAGAAGTTGCTATAAGCATACCACCTGAATGGTTTCCAGTTTCTCCAACACTTGCAAATTACAAGGAGTTACTAGTACCACTTACAAAAACTTGGTTTTTTAATTCAGTATTTATATCAACTATAACTACTATATTAGTATGTGTTACTTCATCACTTGCTGGATATGCACTTGCTAAAAAACAATTTCCTGGTGTTAATGCCTTATTCATATTATTTGTAGCTGCTATGGCACTACCTAAACAAGTAATATTAATACCACTACTTAAGTTTATAACTGAACTTGGTTGGATAGATACATATAAGGCTCTTATACTCCCTGCTGTTGGTTGGCCTTTTGGTGTATTCCTTATGAAGCAATTCTCACATTCAGTACCAAATGAATTATTAGAATCTGCTAAAATTGATGGTTGTAATGAATTTAGAACTTTTACTAATATAGTTTTACCTATAGTTAAACCTGGTATAGGTGCTTTAGCAATATTCACTTTTATATCAAGTTGGAATGACTATTTCTCACAATTAATATTCACAAATAGTGAAGTTATGAAAACTTTACCACTTGGAGTTGCTTCAATGGCACAAAGAGCTGAATTTTCATTAAATTACGGATTACTTATGGCTGGTGCTGCTCTTGCATCACTACCTATGATATTAGTATTTTTAATGTTCCAAAGCTATTTCACACAAGGTGTTACTATGGGAGCTGTTAAGGGATGATGATAATAATTGGTTGGTTTTATTACAGTAAACTATATATACTTGGTTCATTATTTGTAACAATTTTACTTAATAAAATAACAGATAAACTTTATCTGCCACCTTTAATAATTAATATGGTAAGTGTGATACTGCTATTTTTATCAACTGGTGATAGAACGTACGCTATGTATTTTAACTATTTGCCTGTTGTTACAACTAGTATCCTATTTAATTTAATAATTTATATTTTATACAAAACTTCGCTATTTGAGTGAAGTTTTTTTTATTATCTGATATAATAAGGTATAAAAATAAAGAGGTTAAAAATGCTTTTAAAATTAGAAAATGTATCAAAAAAATTTAATAACGAATATATATTCAAAAATATTAATTTTGAAGTAAATAGTGGTGAAATATTTTCAATTGTAGGTAGATCTGGTATAGGTAAATCTACAATCGGTAAAATAATAATGGGGATTTTAGAGCCTGATGATGGAAATATACTTTTTTGTGGAGATCTACTTTCAAAAAGAAAAATACCTGATATACAAATGATATTTCAAGATCCATATAGTGCTTTAAATGAATCTATGACAGTAAGACAAATACTTTCAGAACCGCTTATAGTAAATGGATATAAGAATATAGAGAAGACAGTTGATGAGATGTTAGAGTATTTGTCATTAGAAGACTTTAAAAATAAGTATCCTTGTGATTTATCAGGTGGTCAAAGGCAAAGGGTTATAGTTGGGGCTGCAATGATATTAAAACCAAAATTAGTTATATGCGACGAACCTGTTGCATCACTTGATCTTACAATACAAGAACAGATTGTAAACCTTATCAAGTTTTTTAATAAGCAATATAATACTGCCTTTATATTTATTTCACACGATAAATATTTAGTTAAAAATATATCAGATAGAATATTTAAAATGGAGGAAAAAAGAAATGAAAAAGACAAATAAAGTATCAATAATTGGAGCTGGTTTTGTTGGTTCTGCTACAACTTTAGCGGTTGCTCAATCAGGACTAGCATCTCATATTGTATTAGTTGACATTAATAGTGATAAAGCAAAGGGTGAAGCTCTTGATATAGCACATGGTGCTGCTTTTCTAAAATCAAGTGAAATAACATCAGGAGATTACAAAGATACATATGACTCAGATATAGTAATAATTACAGCTGGTGCAAACCAAAAAGCAGGTGAGACAAGATTAGATTTAATAAATAAGAATCTTTTAATATTTAAACAAATGATACCACAAATAGTTAGATATTCACCAAATGCGATACTTCTTGTAGTAGCAAATCCTGTTGATATTTTAACATATTTTACATATAAGCTTTCAGGATTTCCTTCAACTAGAGTTATAGGTAGTGGTACAGTACTTGATACTTCAAGACTTAGATATAATATTGCTAAAATATTTGATTTAGATGCTAGAAATATACACGGATATATAATTGGAGAACATGGTGATAGTGAATTCCCTGTATGGTCTACACTTAGTATAGGACCTCTTTCAATTGAAGAATACTGCCTTAGAGAGAATGTAGAAATTGAAGAACTAAAACAAACAGTAAGCGATAAGGTTAAAAATGCAGCATATGAAATAATAAGTAAAAAAGGGTATACAAACTATGCAATCGGTCTTGCAGTTGTAAGAATAGTTGAAGCTATACTAAGAGATGAAAAATCTATACTAACTATCTCAACATACAATCCTATTGATGATGTATATTACTCTGTACCTAATATAGTTGGTAGAAATGGACAAGTTATGAAAATTTGCCCTAAATTTAATGATGATGAAAAAGAAAAATTAGAAAATTCTAAAAAAGTTTTAAAGGATATCATATCTAAAATAAAGCTTTAATATTGTAAATTAAAACTATCTTTTGGGTAGTTTTTTTTACTTAAAAATGGTATAATTAATAATTAATGAAAATAATATTGGAGGAAGCAATGCTATCTATAATTTTAGCTGCCGGTAAAGGCACTAGAATGAAATCAAATACACCAAAAGTTCTTCATAAAGTAAATGGTAAGCCCATGCTTAAAAAAGTAATTGAAGTTTGTAAACCTTTTGGTGAAATACTTTTAATTTTAGGTGATAAAAAAGATGAAATTTTAAAATCATTTAGTGAATATAATTATGTCTATCAAGAAGAACAACTAGGAACTGCACATGCTATTATAAAGGCAAAAGAAAATATAGAAAAATCTTCAGAAGATATATTAATAACATATGGAGATGGTCCTTTATTATCAGAAAATACAATAAGTAAAATGAAACAAAAATTTATAAATGATGATTTAGATTGTCTTGTTCTATCTTGTATTTTAGATAATCCTACAGGATACGGTAGAATTATTAAAAAAGATGGTAAAGTTGTAGATATCATTGAAGAAAAAGAAGCTAATGATGAAGAAAAAAATATAAAAGAAATAAATATAGGTGTTTATATTTTTAAAAATGAAGCTCTACTAAGTATACTTGATAAATTTGATAACAACAATTTAAAAGGTGAATATTACCTTACAGATGCAGTAAAACATTTAAATAATAGTGGACATAAAGTAGATAGTTTTAGACTTTCAGATGTAAATGAAATGCTAGGTATAAATTCTAAAAAAGAGCTAGCTGTTGCATCTAATATTTTAAGAAATAGAAAATTAGATAAACTTATGGAAGATGGTGTAATAATAATAGACCCTAGCAGTACATATATTGAAGATGATGTAATTATCGGTATAGATACTGTTATATATCCAAATACTATTATTACAGGAAAAACTATTATAGGTAGTAACTGTGTAATATACTCAAGTAGAATTGAACAAAGTATAATAAAGGACAATGTCAAAATAGATAATAGTGTTATTGAATATGCAACAATTGAAGATATGGTAACTATAGGACCTTTTGCTCATTTAAGAAAAGGTGCATATTTAAAAAATATGGTTCATGTTGGAAACTTTGTTGAAATTAAAAATTCAGTGCTTGAAAACGGAGTTAAAGCAGGACATCTAACATATATAGGGGATAGTGAAATTGGTGAAAATACTAATATTGGAGCTGGTACTATTACCTGTAATTATGATGGTGTAAAAAAACACAAAACAATTATTGGAAAAAATGCTTTTATAGGAAGTAATACTATACTGGTTGCACCTGTTAATGTTGGTGACGAAGTACTTACTGCCGCAGGAAGTGTAATAACAAAAAATGTAGACAACAATAAACTTGCATTTGGAAGAGCAAAACAAGTTATAATCGATAAAATTAAATAGGAAAGTGAGTGTTTAAAAATGTTTGACCACGAAATTAAAATTTTTGCTGGAACTTCTAGTATTAAACTTGCAGAAAAAATTGCAAATAAGCTAAATATACCTCTTGGAGATAGAGATATTATTCATTTTGCAGATGGAGAAACTTTTGCAAGAGCAAATACAACTGTTAGAGGTTGTAAAGTCTTTATAATACAATCTACTTCAAAACCTGTTAACGAAAGTTTAATGGAGTTACTAGTGTTTATTGACTCATTAAAAAGAGCCTCAGCTAAGGAAATTATAGCAGTTATACCATATTATGGTTATGCAAGACAAGACAGAAAAGCAAACCCTAGAGAGCCAATTACAGCTAAATTAGTTGCAGACCTACTTACAACAGCAGGAGCAACTAGAGTTGTTACAATGGATTTACACGCAAGACAAATACAAGGATTTTTCAATATTCCAGTTGATCATATGGAAGCACTTCCTATATTTGCAAAATACTTTATACAAAACGGTTTCACATCTGAAGATACTGTTGTAGTTTCACCTGATATTGGTGGAGTTAAAAGAGCAAGAGGACTTGCAAGTTGGTTACATACTCCACTTGCTATAATAGATAAAAGAAGACCAAAAGCTAATGTATCTGAAGTTATGAATTTAATAGGTAGCGTTGAAGGTAAAAAAGCAATTTTAATTGATGACATAATAGACACTGCTGGTACTATATGTAATGCAGCAGAAGCTCTACTTAAATTTGGAGCTAAGGAAGTATATGCTTGTGCTACACATCCTGTATTTTCATACCCTGCTGTTGACAGACTTAAAAATTCAGCATTCAACAAAGTTGTTGTTACAGACTGTATAGAACTTGCTCCTGAACAACAATTTGATAAACTTGTAACTGTTTCTTCAAGCTCAATGTTTGCTGAAACAATAAGTAGAATATACAAGGAAGAACCAATAAGCGACCTTTTTGCATTACCACATGAAATTGATGAAATCAAATAAAGAAAATCTATTATTAGCAAAAGAAATATTACTAGGTGGTCGCCCTATCATATTTCCAACAGATACTGTTTATGGAATAGGTGCAATACCTACAAAAAAAGCAGTTGATGAAATTTATAGATTAAAAAAAAGAGATAAAAGCAAGAAAATTATAGCACTTGTTTCTAGCATAGATAAAATTTATGATATTGCAGAAGATATTGATGAAAATATTATAAATCACTTCATGCCAGGAGCTCTGACTGTTATTTTCCGTGCAAAACCTAAAATGTATGATATAGTGGGAGAAACTATAGGAGTTAGAATACCAGACAGCAAACTAACATTAGAATTAATTGAATCTGTTGGTGGAATATTAATGACATCAAGTGCTAATATTTCAGGCAACCCCCCTGCCAAAACAGTAAGTGAACTGTCAAAGGATTTAGTAGAAAATGTAGAATGTATATTAACATCAGACCAAATATTAACAGGTATTCCATCTACAATTATTTCATATATTGATAAAAAATACGCACTAATACGTGAGGGTGAAATACCTTTTGAAAAAATTATTAATTTAGGAGGTTACATTTTTGAAGGGGAAAATGATTAATTCAAACAAAATAAACGATA
The DNA here is from genome assembly GCA_963550915.1 of uncultured Leptotrichiaceae bacterium. Lineage (GTDB taxonomy): Bacteria > Fusobacteriota > Fusobacteriia > Fusobacteriales > Leptotrichiaceae > Caviibacter. The sequence continues at coordinate 66,134 of CAUVEB010000001.1, read as the reverse complement.
TGGAACTATTTAACATTAAAAACCAAGCTAAAATGGGAATGATAATTCAAAAAATAGGCAAAGGTAAAAGAAAAGTTGAGATAACACTTTCAAAAAATTCTCAAAAATATCTTGATCAAATTATTGATGAACTTAAAAAGCAAATGGCTCAATACAAAGATCAAATGGAAAATGTATTTGAATTTTTTGATTATCTAAAAAAACATGTTCATGTTGAAAAAGGTCAAAAAAGAGAAAAAAAGAAAAAAATATTACTTTCATATGATGAACAAGACTATCTTGTAATGCAAATAAGAGCGTCTGTTAAAGAAATTGAAAACTTAAATGCAAATTTAAAATGGTACAATCTTATTAAAAAGCTAATATATTCATCAGTTAAAGCACAAAATGTGCTACTATTAGATGAATTACTTAATCGTAGTTCAAAATAACAGGAATACAAATGGGGGAAAATATACTAAACAAAGACATTGCTTTTGGCAATGTCTTTATCAATAAAAATACAATTAAAATTGTAGATAAAATTATTTCAAATGCTATAAAGCAAAAAGCTAGTGATATACATATATTAGATTATTATGGTAAATGTATAATACAATATAGGGTATTTGGTATATTACATGAATTAGAAGATAATACGTATATTGCAAGTGAAATTATTTCAAGAATAAAAATAATGGCAAAAATGAATGTTGCTGAAAAAAGATTAACACAAGACGGAAGTATAAGTTTTGATAATTATGATTTAAGAGTTTGTGTTATTCCTAGTATTAGTGGAGAAAGTGTTGTAATAAGAATTTTAAATAGCCAATTAGATGATTTATCACTAAAAGGTTTAGGATTTAGTTATGATATTATACAAAAGATTTTAATATCTATTAATAAGCCCTATGGTCTTATACTTATCACTGGTGCTACAGGTAGTGGTAAATCAACAACTTTACTATCTCTTACCAAAATGCTAAGTACTTATAACAAAAAAATAATTTCAATTGAAGATCCTGTTGAAAACAAGGTAAAAGATGTTATACAAGTACAAGTAAATGAGAATATAGGGCTTGATTTTCCAACTATACTAAGAAGTTCTTTAAGAGCTGATCCTGATATAATAATCGTATCTGAAATAAGAGATGAAATAACTGCACAAATTGCAATCCGTGCATCTCTAACTGGTCATTTAGTACTTGCTACTCTTCATACTAACGACAGCATTTCAACATTTTCAAGGCTTATTGATATGAATATACCAAAATATTTACTTCTTGATTCCTTAAATTTAATAATTTCACAAAGACTTTTGACAAAAAATGATAACAAAAATATATCTGGTAGATTGTTAGTAAGTGAAGCTATATTACTAGACGATAATGCTCGTGATATATTTAATAAATACGAACTAAAAATTGATATTTTAAATGAATTAAAGAAAATAGGTTTTAAAACTATGGAGGAAGATTTATATGAAAAAGGCTATAATTTATGACTTTGATAAAACAGTATATAACGGTGAAACTTCTATTAATTTCATATTGTTTTTTTTAAGTAAACATCCACATTTAATTTTAAAATTCATATTTAATTTATTTCTTATACTCTTTAATATAGCTAGTTTAGAAAAAACAAAAAATATCTTTTTTAGTATTTTAAATAATATAGATGATAATGTTTTAGATAGTGATATAAGTCTTTTCTGGGAAAAAGAACGAAACAAAATTTTTCCATATTTTTATAACGAAATTAAAAAAAATAAAAAAGAATGTGATATTCTGATATTAATATCAGCATCTCCTGATTTTTTATTAGAAAAGATATACAAAAAGCTTGGTTTTGATGTACTTATAGCAACAAAATATGAAAAATATAAAATGGTATCAAAAAATTGTAAAAATACTGAAAAAGTTAACAGATTAAAACTACTTGGAGAATTTGAGGTTTTATCATTTTATTCTGATAGTATTTCTGATAAACCTTTATATGATATAGCAAATAATAAATATACTATAGATAAAAATGGTAATATTTTAAAAGGTATTCCTAAAAAAACTAAGTGGGTAGATAAATGGATATAAAAATAAAATACTCTTATGACGGTTCTAAATTTTATGGTATGCAAAGACAAAAAGACAAAATAACTGTACAAGGAGAAATTGAAAAAGTACTACTTAATGTATTCAATGAAAAAATAAATCTTATTACATCTGGTAGAACTGATACAAACGTTCATGCTCTAGCTCAAGTATCTAATTTTACTATAAAAAAAGAGATTCCTTTATATGCAATAAAAGAACAAATAAATAAGACACTTTATGGTAAAATAAAAATAGATGAGATTAGTTATTGCAGTAATTTTAATTCAAGATATGATGCAAAATACCGTACATATGTATACCACTTAAAATATGAAAAAGATATTAGTCCTTTTGAGGCAAACTATATTACAGCTATAAAAAATGAAAATATAGATATCGATATACTTAATGAAAAGTTAAAACTATTTATAGGTGAACATGATTTTCTATTATTCTCAAAAAAAGATAAAGAAAATAAGAATACTGTAAGAAATATAATAAACGCATATGCAAGTAAACAAAACGACACCTTTATTATTACCATAACTGGAAATTCTTTTCTACGTTCAATGGTTCGAATGATAGTTGCATCTTGTATATACGAAGATAAGCTTGAAATAGAAAATAAACTAAATTTACAAAAAACTAAGAAATTTAAAAAAATATTATCAGCAAGTGGTCTTTATTTGAAAGAGGTTATATATGATTAAAAAAGTACTTGATGCAAAAAAAGATAAAGACATATTATATAGAATTTATAAATATGAAGATGAAGTTTTTGGTGAAGCTGGTGTTGGAAGATACAATATAAGTCCTTTTACTAAATACGGTAAAACATATGCTATATATGACAGGAAAAATATAATAAGTGTTATAGAAGTCCTATTTTCTAATACTGACAAAGCATACATATACGGCGTATCTACTAATAAAGATTTTAGATTTAAAGGATATGCAACTGAACTTTTAAATTTTGCAATTGATGATCTAAAAAAATATAATATAACTAATGTAGAGCTTACTGTTGAAATAAGTAATGAGATAGCAATTAATATGTACAAACGTTTAGGCTTTGAAGTTAGTGAATATCTTGAAAATGAATACTTTGATAATAGTCCTAGATACTTACTTAGAAAGGAAATATAATGGAACACTATTTTTGTGAAAATCCTAATATAAAATCAAAAAGAAAAAATATTTCGTTTAATTTTTTAGATAAAAATTATTCTTTTATAACTGATAATGGTATATTCTCAAAAGCTCATGTTGACGGTGGTACTATAATCTTACTAAAAAGTGTAATCAGCTATTTAAAAGAAATTAATACTAAAGGCTTAGATATACTTGATATAGGTTGTGGATATGGTGTTGTAGGTGTAATTTTAAAAAAAATCTTTTCAGATATTAATATCTATCTATCTGATATAAATAATAGAGCTTTAGAACTATCGGACGAAAATTTAAAATTAAATGGTATTAAAGATTATAATATAATAAAATCTGATTTATATGAAAATATTACAAATAATTTTGATTTAATAATTTCAAATCCACCTATAAGAACTGGCAAAGAAAATATTTTTAGGCTTTATGAAGAAAGCTTTAATCATTTAAATGAAAATGGTATTTTTATTTGTGTTATTATGACAAAACATGGTGCAAAATCTACACAAAAAAAATTAGAACAAATTTTTAGCAGTGTATTGTGTGATACAATTGAACAAGGTTTTAGAGTCTATATTGCAAAAAAATAAGATTTAGATAAATCTAAATCCTATTACACTAATTACACTCATTATTACACCAGCTAAAGTTATTCCAAGTATGATGAAAATCATACTTTTTTTAAAATCCATATCAAGTATACTTGCAGCAAGTGCACCAGTCCAAGCACCTGTGCCTGGAAATGGTATACCTACAAATAATAACAGTGCTATATATAGCCCATTTTTACTTTTATTTTTTAATTTTTCTCCTGCATCATGTCCTTTTTGTAACATATACGAAAATAATTTAGCTGTATATTTTTTCTTACTTCCATATTCCAATAATTTTCTTTCAAAAAGAAATATAAAGGGTACTGGTATCATATTACCAATAATTGCTACTAAAAGTGCAGTATATATATCAAGATTTAATACTTGAGCATAAACAACTGAACCTCTAAGCTCAATGAAAGGTAACATTGATATGAAAAATATGGACATATATTTCATCATACTTGTATTCCTTTTTTGTCAATAATTGCCTTTATCCACGCTTTAAATAAAGGATGTGGTTTATTTGGTCTACTCTTAAATTCTGGGTGATATTGTGAAGCAACAAAAAATGGATGTGTTGGTATTTCTATTGTTTCAACATAATTATTATCAGGTGATATTCCTGAAATAACAAATCCATTCTTTTCAAATAGATCTCTATATTTCATATTAAATTCATATCTATGTCTATGTCTTTCGTTTACAACTTCTTGATTATATGCTTCTCTAACAACACTATTTTCTTTTAATACACAAGGATAAGCACCAAGACGCATACTAGCTCCCATATGGTCTACATTTTCTTGTTCTTGTATAAGGTGTATTACTGGATTTTTAGTATTTATATCAAACTCTTCTGAATTTGCATCTTCTAATTTTAATACATTTCTTGCAAACTCAATTGTTGCCATTTGCATACCAAGACATATTCCAAAAAATGGTATTTCATTTTCTCTTGCATATCTTACAGTTGATATCTTACCTTCTATACCTCTTCCACCAAATCCTCCAGGTACTAAGATACCATCATATTTTGTTAATTCTGTTATATCAAACTCTTCTGCTTTTAAGTAGTCAATATTAACTTTTGTTGCATAACTGTAACCTGCATGTTCTATTGATTCATGTATGCTTATATACGCATCTTTTAATTCAACATATTTTCCTACAACTGCTACATTTATAGAATGTTTTGGATTTTTAAATCTATATACCATTTCTTTCCATTTTTCAAGATTTGGTTTTTCGTTTTTTAATCCTAATTTTTTACATACTTCATCAGCAAGTCCTAGATTTTCCATATTAATAGGTACTTCATAAATATTATCAGCATCTAACGCTTCTATTACAGAGCTTTCATCCACATCACAAAATAAAGCGATTTTTTTCTTAACATCTTGTGGTACATCATATTCACTTCTAAGTACTATTATGTCAGGAGTTACTCCTAAACTTTGCATTATCTTAACACTTTGTTGTGTAGGTTTTGTTTTTAATTCTTTTGCTGCTCTTAAATAAGGTAGTAAAGATACATGTATATATACTACATTTTCTCTTCCTACATCTTTTTTAAATTGTCTTATTGCTTCAATAAATGCAGTACTTTCAATATCTCCAATAGTTCCACCTATTTCAGTTATAACTACATCTGAATCAGTTTTAGTTCCTGCTTTTAAAATGTTTTTCTTTATTTCATCTGTAACATGTGGTATATATTGAACTGTTGCACCTAAATACTCCCCTTTTCTTTCTTTAGACAGTATTTCTGACATTATTCTACCATTAGTTATATTGCTATATTTTGTTAGTTCTTCATTTATAAATCTTTCATAGTGTCCTAAGTCTAAGTCAGTTTCAATTCCGTCTTCAGTTACGAATACTTCACCGTGTTGATATGGACTCATAGTACCTGGGTCAACATTTATATATGGATCAAATTTTTGAATAGTTACACGATAGCCTCTTTCTTTTAATAGTCTTCCAAGTGAGGCCGCTGTTATTCCTTTACCTAAAGATGATACTACTCCACCTGTAACAAAAACATATTTTGCCATTTTTATTCCTTCCTATTTATTAAAAGGGTCAATAAATGACCCTTTTATCATATGTTTTTTTCAATTTTTATTTTACTTTCTTTCTGTTCCTTTTTTATATGCACCTTCTGCACCGTAAACAGCTACTATTTTTTCTTTATAGTATTTTTTCATAAATTCTTTACCTTTAGCAAGATATTTTCTTGGGTCAAATTCTGCTGGATTATCAAAGAATGCTTTTCTTACTCCTGCTGTAAATGCAAGTCTTCCGTCTGAATCTACATTAATTTTAGCAACTGCTGATTTTGAAGCCATATTTAATTGATCATCAGGTATACCCATAGCGTCTTGTATTTTTCCACCATTTTCATTGATTATTCTTACATATTCTTGTGGTATTGATGAAGAACCGTGTAATACTATTGGGAATCCAGGTATTCTCTTTTCGATTTCTTTTAAGATATCTAATCTTATATGTGGATCGTCTCCAGGTTTAAATTTGTATGCTCCGTGTGAAGTTCCTATTGCAATTGCAAGTGAGTCAACACCTGTTTTTGAAACAAAGTCTTCAACTTCGCTTGGTTGTGTGAAAATGTGATCGTCTGCTGATACTTCATCTTCTATACCTGCTAATACTCCTAATTCAGCTTCAACTGTTACATCATATTTATGTGCAAAATCTGCAACTTTTTTAGATAATGCTACGTTTTCGTCATAATCATATTTAGATGCATCTATCATTACTGATGAGAATCCATTTAAGATACAGTCTTCAGCTATTTCATAGCTTGGACCATGATCAAGGTGTAATGCAACTGGTATATCTGAACCTGAAGCTTCAACATATGATACAGCAGCTTTAGCTATCCAAGGTATCATATCTCTTCCTATGTAGTTTCTTGCACTTGGTGATACTTGTAATATAACTGGTGCTCCCATTTCAACACATGCTTCTATTATAGCTTGTAATTGTTCTAAGTTGTTAAAGTTAAAAGCTGGTACTGAATACCCTTCTTTATTTGCTTTTGCAAACATTTCTCTTGTATTAACTAGACCTAAATCTTTATAGTTATACTTCATTTGATTCCTCCTAATATTTATACTCTTTTTTTATTCACTATGTTATTATTTTATCAAAGTTACAGTAAATTTTCAAGTACTTTATAAATAAAAAACGAGAGTATAAGTATACACTTAAACTCTCATATTCATTATTTAATATTGTATAATGCTTTTATTCCTTTGTATATTGCTTGACCTGCTAATTCGTCTTCAATTCTTAATAATTGATTGTATTTAGCAATTCTATCAGTTCTTGAAGCTGAACCAGTCTTAATTTGTCCTGCATTTGTTGCAACTGCTACGTCTGCTATTGTATCATCTTCAGTTTCTCCTGATCTATGTGAAACAACTGCAGTATATCCAGCTTTCTTAGCCATTTCAATTGCATCTAATGTTTCAGTTAATGTTCCAATTTGGTTTAATTTAATTAAGATTGAGTTTGCAATTCCTTTTTCAATTCCTTCTGATAATCTTGTAGTATTTGTAACGAATAAATCGTCTCCTACTATTTGAATCTTATCTCCTAATTCTTTTGTCATTAATGCAAATCCTTCCCAATCATCTTCTGCAAGACCATCTTCGATTGATACTATTGGATATTCATTGCATAATTCTTTGTACCAAGCAACCATTTCAGCAGATGTTTTTTCTCCACCTTCTCTTTTGAATACATATTTACCTTTAGTGCTGTCATAAAATTCTGAAGATGCTGCGTCCATTGCAAATGTAATATCTTTACCTAATTCATAACCAGCATTTACTACTGCTTTAGATATGATGTCTAATGCACCTTTAGTTCCAGCAATTTTTGATGGTGCGTATCCACCTTCATTACCTACGTTTGTAGAATCTCCATTTGCTTTTAATAATTTACCTAAGTGATGGAATATTTCTGCACCCATTCTTAATGCTTCTTTATATGTTTTAGCACCAACTGGTTGTATCATGAATTCTTGAACGTCAACAGCTGAATCAGCATGTGCTCCACCATTTAATATATTCATCATTGGTACAGGTAATTCTTTTGCATTAACCCCACCTAAATATCTATATAATGGTAAACCTAATTGGTTTGCTGCTGCTTTAGCAACTGCAAGTGATACACCTAATATTGCATTAGCTCCTAATTTAGCTTTGTTTGGTGTTCCATCAAGTTCTATCATAGCTCTATCTATTTCAACTTGATTTAAAGCATCCATACCGATTATATTTTCTGCAATTATTGTATTAACGTTTTCAACAGCCTTTAATACACCTTTACCTAAGTATCTTGATTTATCTTCATCTCTTAATTCAACAGCTTCGTGTACTCCTGTTGATGCTCCTGATGGTACAGAAGCTCTTCCCATTGCTCCACCTTCTAAGTATACTTCAACTTCAACTGTTGGATTTCCTCTTGAGTCTAATATTTCTCTTGCATAGATATCTTCTATCATTGTTTGATATTTAATATTTGTCATTGCAAATTCCCGTTTTTAATATAAAAACGGATTCACCACCTTTCATAATAATTAACTAATTAATTATATCACAAATGAATTTTAAAGTCTATAATTCTTATTTTATTATTAATCTTTAAATAAAATTTCAATTTTGTTTTGTTCATTTTCATATTTTACTATATTTATATTGGCATTTTCCATTATTTTTGTTGATGCTTTTAAAAGCTCATGATGTTTATGTTTATCTGAATAATATACAACTTTTTTTATACCTGACTGTGTTATTGCTTTAGCACATTCATTACAAGGGTAATGAGTGACATATATAGTGCTATTTTCTAAATTTTTAATACTATTTAATATTGCATTAAGCTCAGCATGTACTACATACGGATATTTTGTATCTAAAATATCTCCAGTTTTACCCCAAGACATTTCATCATCATTACTTCCTACCGGAAATCCATTATACCCTATACCTATTATTTTATTATCTTTTACTATACAAGCTCCAACTTGAGTTGTAGGATCTTTACTTCTTTGTGCTGATAAGAATGCTATGCCCATAAAATATTGTTCCCAACTTAAATAATCTTCTCTTTTATTCATTATTTAACCTCACTTATTACTTCACCATTTTTATATTTTGTCTTTATATTCATACCTTTTTTTACATCAACATCTTTTATTAATTTACCATTAATAAGACTTATACTAAAACCTCTATCATATATATTTTGTATATCATATTTTGATAATGAACTTTTAATTCCTGATGTAATAAGCTTATATCTTTCAAGTTTATTTAATATTATCCTATCAAGATTTTTACTAAGCATATCTATTTTATTCATCTTTTCTTTGTAATTTAGTTTTTGGATTATAAGCTCTGATAATCTTATACTGTATTTATCAATTAATTCATAATTATTTAATATTCTATTTGTATAAAATTCTTTAAAGTAATAATTATTTTTTAAATTTTCTAATTCTTTTTCTTGTATTTTTACTTTTTGACTTAAAAGATTTGATAATTTATATCTTTTTTCTGATATATCTTTTAATATTTCAGATTTTACAGGAACTAATAACTGTGCTGCTTGAGTTGGTGTTGCTGCACGTAAATCCGCTACTAAATCAGACAGTAAAAAATCAACTTCATGTCCCACTGCTGAAATTATTGGTAGTTCTGATTTATATATAGCTTCAATTACTTCTCTTTCATTAAATGCCCATAAATCTTCTATACTTCCACCACCACGACCTACAATAATACAGTCTAATTCTAAGCTTTTATCGTTTAATACTTCTATACCTTTTGCAATTTCAGTGCTTGCTCCTTCTCCTTGTACTTTTGCAGAATAAAGATATATTTCAATATTTTCATATCTTATATGACTAGTATCTATTATATCGTGTATAGCAGCTCCAGTATGTGCTGTAACTACTCCAATTCTCTTTGGATATTTTGGAATTTCTTTTTTTAGACTTTCATCAAAATATCCTTTTTGCATGTATTCTTTTTTTAGCTCTTCTAATTTTTTATAAAGCTCACCTATATTTGAAACTTTTTCTATTTTATTACAAACTATTTGTACACTTGCATTTACATTATATACATTAATCTTACCATATACTTTTACACTATCACCTTCTTTTAAATTTCTTGGGATATCGTTAGTGATATAGTTAAAACCTGCACATTTTATATTATTATTCTCATCTTTTAAAGTAAAATACATATGTCTTTGTTGATATGTAATATTTGATACTTCACCTTCAACACAAAATGATTTTAAGAATATAACACTTTCAAGATATTCTTTTATTATATTATTAATTTCACCTATTTTATATGTTTTCAAACTACATAACCTCCATAAGTATTTTCTTTAAATGTGTTATAGTATTTCTAACTTCAATAGCTTTTTCAAAATTAAGCTCACTTGAGTATTTTTTCATTTCTTTTTCAAGTTTAGATATTTTTTTCTCAATTTCTTTTATATTTTTAAATTCTAATTTTTCACTATTAATATTATCATCTATATCATATTCAACTAATGAGTCAATATCACTATTACTTGTTGTTCTAGGAGTAATATTATTTTTTATATTATACTCTTTTTGTATATTTCTTCTTCTATCAACTTCTTCTATTGCTTCTTTCATTGATTTTGTTATAGTATCTGCATAAAGTATTACTCTACCTGATATATTTCTTGCTGCTCTTCCCATAGTTTGTATAAGAGATCTTCTTGATCTTAAATACCCTTCTTTATCTGCCTCTAGTATTGCAACAAGAGAAACTTCAGGTATATCAAGTCCTTCTCTTAAAAGATTTATTCCAACTAATACATCATATTCTCCACGTCTTAAACCTTTTATAATCTCTACTCTTTCAATTGTGTCAATACCAGAGTGCATATACCTTACTTTAAGACCTAGCTCATTATAGTAATCTGTTAATTCTTCTGCCATTTTTTTAGTTAGTGTTGTAACTAATACTCTATTTTTATTTGCTATTTCTTTTTTTAATTCTTCTAATAAATCATCAACTTGGTATTTTGTTTTTCTTATTTCTATACTTGGTTCAACAAGCCCTGTCGGTCTAATAATCTGTTCTACTATTTCACCTTTTGAATTTGTAAGTTCATAATCACTTGGTGTAGCAGATACATAAATAACCTTTTTTATTTTACTAAAAACTTCTTCTATTTTTAAAGGTCTATTGTCAAAAGCACTTGGTAGTCTAAAACCGTTTTCAATTAAAATTCTTTTTCTTGAATGATCTCCATTATACATACCACTTATTTGTGGTACTGTTATATGAGATTCATCAATAAACACTACAAAATCATCCGGAAAATAGTCTATTAGAGTATCTGGAGCTTCTCCTTGTTCTTTATTTGCAAGGTATCTTGAATAATTTTCTATGCCCTTACAATATCCAATCTCTTTTATCATTTCCATATCATATTCTGTTCTTTGCTTTATTCTTTGTGCTTCAAGTAATTTATTATTATTTTCAAAAAAAGCTACTCTTTCTTTTAATTCCTCTTTTATTTTTTCAAACATATTATTATTATCTATGATTGAAAGATAGTGTGTAGCCGGCATTATTGCTAGTCTTTTTACATCTTTTACTTTTTTACCAGTAAGAGGATTTATTTCATAGATATTTTCTAAATCTTCATCAAAAAATATGAAACGATACGCTGTATCTTGATATGGAGGTAATAAATCTATTGTATCTCCTTTTATCCTAAAACAAGCTCTTTCAAGCACCATATCATTTCTATTATATCTAAGCTCAATAAGTCTTTTTATTAATTCTTTTCTACTTATACCAACTTCTTTATCTATAGGTATAGTATTATCATTATACGCTTTTTTTGAACCAAGACCATATATTGCTGAAACAGACGCTACTATTATTACATCTCTTCTTGTTAAAAGAGCTGCCGTAGCAGCATGTCTTAATTTATCTATTTCTTCATTTATTGATGAATCTTTTTCAATATATGTATCTGTTTGTGGTATATATGCTTCAGGCTGATAATAGTCATAATAGGAAACAAAATATTCCACTGCATTATGCGGAAAAAATTTCTTATACTCATTATATAGCTGTGCTGCAAGTGTCTTATTAGGTGCTAGTATTAGTGCAGGTCTATTTAATTTATTAATTACATTTGCAATTGTAAATGTCTTACCTGATCCTGTAACACCTAATAAAATTTGCTCATCTATACCATTTTCAATATTTTTTACTATTTTTTCTATAGCCTGAGGTTGATCACCAGTAGGCTTAAATTTAGAATCTAGTTTAAATTGCATATTAATCCACTTCGTTTATTATCCAAGGATTTTTAAGTAATATTTCATATCTAAATAAAATATATCCTTTTACACCAGCATTATTATTTCTAATATCTTTATGTAATGCTAATTCTCCATTAGCCCATTCATTTACCTTATAAATACCTTCTCCTACGTATAAAGGTGTATTTGTTTTTTCAGCTACATCTGACCACCATTTAACAAGTTCTCTATAGTCTGCTTTTTGATGGTTTACATTCCAGTATATTTGTGGTGCTATATAGTCTACCCAACCTTCATTCATCCATTTAACGCTATCTGCAAATAGATCGTCATATGATTGTAAACCATTTGTATTTGAACCTGTTAAATCATTATTTGAGTTTCTCCATATTCCAAATGGACTTACACCAAATAAGATTTGTGGTTTTAATTTATGAACTGATGTAGATAAGTTTTTAATTAGATCATTAACATTTGATCTTCTAAAATCTCCAACTGTTGAAAAAGCAAATTTTCTTTTATATTTTTCATATTCTTCAACATCAAAATTAGGTAATTTCTTATTATTACTTGGATATGGATAGAAATAATCATCTAAATGTATTCCGTCTATATCATAATTTTTAACAATTTCTTCTATATTTTCATATAAATATTTAACAACTTCAGGTTTACCAGGATTTAAATATAGTTTACCGTCATATTCAAATACCCAATCTGGGTGTTGTATTGCAACATTTCTAGCCGATAATTTGCTAGTATCTTTTGTCATTGAAACTCTATATGGATTTATCCAAGCATGTAATTCTATTCCATTTTCATGTGCTTTTGTTATAAAGTATTGAAGTGGGTCATATCCTGGATGTGCATCTTCAGTACCTGTTAAATATGTTGACCAAGGTAGATTTTTAGAATTATATAATGCATCATTAGTAGGTTTAACTTGTAAGAAAATAGCATTAAATCCCCATGATTTTATATTTTCCACTATTGTATCTATTTCTTTTTTTTGCATTTCAGGTTGATATCCTTTATTCTTTGGAAAATCTAAATTATATACAGTTGATACCCAAACACCTTTTAAGTTATTATTTATTTTTCTTGTTTTTCTATCAAATACTTGTTTTGTTAAGTCTTCGCTGTTTAAAATATCTTCATTACTCTTATCACCTAAATTAGGTTTTTCAACTGGTTTTTCAATAGGTACTACTTTTTTTCTTAACTCCCTATAATCTTTTGAAGTGTATGAACATGACATTAAAAAAGCAACTAAGCTTATTGAAATCATTAATTTTTTCATTTTATTCCTTTCTTTGTAACAAGCCCTACTCCATCTCCAAATGGTAGTAGTACGAAGTTATAATTGTTGTTTAAATAATTAATAAATTCTTTTAATTTTTTTATTATTGTCTTATATCTTTTACTATAATCATCATCTGATACATAACCACGAAACATAATGTTATCTATGAATATCATACCGTTCTCATTTAACTTTTCATATGATAAATTAAAAAATTCCATATTATGACTCTTAGATGCATCAATGAATACAAAATCAAAGCTTTTGTCAATTTCAGGTATTATAGTAAGAGCATCTCCATGATAAATAGTAGCATCTACTCCTTTTAAATTTTCTTTTGCTATATTGTATCTATTTTCATCAATTTCAATAGTATCTACACTCATATATTTTGCAAGATATTTACTAGAATATCCAATTGCAGTCCCTATTTCAAGACAAGTCTTATAATTATTATTTTTTACTAAAAATAACATAAAATTTAAAACTTCATCTGTTATTATAGGTACATTATTTAAAATTCCATATTCTTTTATAGAAAGCATATCTTTTTCATCAGAAAATAGGTCTCTAGCATACTGTGTTGCATTATTAAAATTTTCAATCATCGCTACTCCTTTAGTAAAAGTATAACATATTTAGAAAAAATTACAAGAAAAAAAGAGATAACATTAAGTCATCTCTTAACTAGCCTATTTACTATATTCAAATTTACCCATTACCATTGTTTTTACTATTTCATAGTTATCTTCAATTACAACTAAGTCTGCATCATAATTTGCCATTATTCTACCTTTTTTGTCATCAATTCTAAGTAATCTTGCAGGGTTTAATGTGCATGAATTAAGTGCTGATTCAAAAGGAACCATTGCTTTTTCAACGCATAATTTAAGTCCGTCTATTATTCTTAATGTTGAACCTGCTAATGCTCCACTTTCTCTGTGAGCACTTCCGTCAGGATAGATAAAGAATTTTTCTCCACCAAGGTAATATTCACCAGCTTCAAACCCTTTAGCACAAAGTGAGTCACTTACCATTACAGCGTGATCTGGACCTTTACTTGCAAAATATGTGTTAAGTACTGTAGGTATTACATGTATACCGTCACATATTATTTCAGCAAAACAGTCTCTTATACGCATTGAAGCACCAACTTGACCAGGTTCTCTATGATGTAATCCTGTCATAGCATTAAATGTATGAGTCATAAGTCTTGCACCATTAGCAAAAGCCATAACTGCTTGATCGTATGTAGCTCCACTATGACCTACACTTATAATTACACCGTCTTTTGCAAGTTGTCTTGTCATTTCATAGTTTTCATCTTTTTCAACAGCAAGTGTAATTATTACTATCATATTATCACAAGCTTTTTGAAATCTATTAAATTCTTCTAAATCAGGTTTTACAATACAAGGAACTGGTTGAGCTCCACAGTGATTTACATCTAAAAATGGTCCTTCAAAATTTATTCCTAAAATTCTTGCTCCTTTATATTCCTTTTTAGAAACATTTAATACATTATTTGCAGCTTTTGTTAATACTTGCTCTGTTTGTGTTACTGTTGTAGGGCAAAATGCTGTTACTCCTTCACTTGGTAAATACTCACACCATCTTCTAAGTCCTTCTTCATCTGCGTCATTAGTATCAAATCCTACTGCTCCGTGTGTATGTACATCAATAAACCCTGGTAAAATTCTTTTATCTTCAAAGTCATAATCAACTTTTACATCTTTGTCATACTCCATGATTTTTGTGATTTTTTCTCCAACAACTTCAATAATACAAGGTATAAATTGATTTGCAATCCATACTCTTTGACTTCTAATTAGCATTTTATTATCTCCTTTTCTATTTTTTACCAATTAATTGTAATATATAGTAAGTCATTCCACTTGCTATAATAGGCCCTGTTGCAGAACCTTTAAAAAATACTATCCCTAAAATTATACCTGTAGTAAGTGCTATAACTAATTGTGGTTCATTTTCTTGAAACATTATTCCTTTTGTTGCAAATATTGACACTACTGAACCAATTAGTAATGCAGTTATACCATCTTTACTCTTCATAGCCTTAAAAACTTCATCTACACCTATAGTTCCTATAGCAATTGGTACTAATATAGCAAGAGTCAAAATATATATTCCTATACTTGAACCTTTACTCTTAAGTAAATTAAACATTTTATAATTATATGGTAATATTTTTATTATCATTAATGTAAGTGTCGCATAAAATAGTACTTTATTCTTACTAAGTAAACCTAAAACACATATTATTGCCAATATTATATAACTATTCATAATTTTATAACCTCAATGAAAATTGGTAAGAATACTGCAAGTATAGCATTAAATACCTTTATTTTTTTATCAAATATCATATTAATTGAAAGTAAAATTAAAAACATACTTCCAACTATACTAATATCTCTAATTGCAACTACTGTTAAATATGGCTTTATTTTAAGTGCAAATAAGAAGAAAAATCCTTGATACAAGAAGATGAAAGCAGATGAGAAAACTACTCCTATTCCATATATTGCAGCCATAATAAAGGTTATAATTGAATCTAAAATTGTTTTAGTGTATACAACACTTCTGTCGTTATATAAAGCTTCATTAAATGAGCCAAGTATTGCCATTGCTCCAACACAAGTAAATGTTATTGATATAATAAAGCCTTTTGCAAATTTATTACCTGTTCTATTTGATAATTTCTTTTCTAGTAAATTCACTAATTTTGTTAGTTTGTCATCAAATTTATATGTCGTGCCTATAAGGTAAGCTATTATCATGTATATTATAGGATTTTTGTAATTTTGTGCTGATAAAAGAGTTTGTATCCCTTTAACTAATATAGCTAATCCTAAAACTTTGATTGTTATTTCTTTTACCAGTTTATTAATATTATCGCCTAAATACATTCCAAGAGATGAAAAAATTAAAACTGATACAGTATTTATTAAAACTCCCAATGTTACTCCTATTATTTTCTTTTTATCTTAAATCCTTCTTTTTCTAGTTCATTTAATATATGTTCACTATGCTCTCTATTTTTACATTCAATAACAACACTTAATTCTTGTTCTGTTATATTAAGATCTATATTGTATCTTGTTTGATTTAGATATAATATATTTGCATAATTATTCATTAAAATTTTAGTAAGCTTATTAATTTGACCCACAGTATCTGATAGGTATACTACAAATCTTACTCTTCTAGCTTGAAGTATTTGTGCTTTATTTACTATTTTTTCTATATTATTAACATCAATATTACCGCCTGAAATTACACAACAAGCAGTTTTACCTTTAATATCTATCTTTGAAGACATAAGACCTGCAAGAGAAGTTGCTCCTGCTCCTTCTGCAACTACTTTTGCTTTTTCAAGTAAAAATAGTAATGCTTGTGCTATGTCATCATCACTTACTGTTATTATTTCATCAACATATTTTTTAACAAGTTCATATGTTATATCTCCAACTTTAGCAACTGCTATACCGTCAGCTATTGTTTTACAGTCATCTATAAATATAGGTTTACCAACTTCTAATGCTTTTTTCATTGAAGATGCATTTTCTGCTTCAACTCCAATTACCTTTATGTTAGGATTAATACTTTTAACTGCAAGTGCTATTCCAGATAAAATACCTCCACCTCCAACAGGCACAAATATAATATCTATATCTTTATATTCATTTAGTATTTCAAGTCCTATTGTTCCTTGACCTGCAATAACATATTCATCATCAAAAGGGTGTAGAAAAACTTGCCCTTCTTCTTTTTGAATTTCAAGTGCTTTTTGATAGGCATGGTCATAAATACTTCCATATTGAACTATTCTAGCACCATAATTTTTTGTTGAAACGACTTTTGATATTGGGGCTGTTTCTGGCATGACTATTGTTGCTTTTATTTTTGCCTCTTTTGCACCTAATGCTACACCTTGTGCATGGTTTCCAGCTGATGAAGCTATAACTCCGGCTTTTTTCTCGCTATCTGTTAAATTAATTATCTTATTTAATGCTCCTCTTACCTTAAATGAACCTGTTTTTTGCAAATTTTCTAGTTTTAATAGTACTTTTGACTGTGTAAGCTCATTTAATGTAGCACATTCTACTAAAGGTGTCTTTTTTATAGAATTTCTAATATTGTCATATGCCTTTTTAATATCATCAAATTCCAACATATTTTTGCCCCCTCATATTTCTATATTATTATAATACAACAATTTAAGCACTTATTCAATTGCAATTTAAAAAAATGATAGACTAACTAATATCAGTCTATCATTTATATTATTATTCAGGTTTTATAATAATAAGTTCTCTTGGTGATTTTGTTAGCATTTCATATCCATTTTCTGTTACTAATAAATCATCTTCTATTCTAACTCCATATTTACCTTCAATATATAGTCCTGGTTCTACTGTCATAACCATATTTGGTTTTAATGGTTCATTTCCTATTTGTGAGCAATATGGTGGTTCGTGAACTTCAAGACCAAAGCTATGTCCAAGGCTATGTCCAAAATATTTTGACATATTTCCGTTTTCTTCAAAGTAATCTCTTACTGCTTGGTCTACATTTTTACCTAATACTTCTGGTTTTATCATTTCAATTCCAAGTGATTGTCCTTGATATACTAAATCATAAAGTCTTTTTTGTTCTTCTGGTATTTCATCTCCAAAGAATATTGTTCTTGTCATATCAGATGCATACCCTTTATAATAGCAACCAAAATCCATTGTTATTAATTCATTTTTTTGTATTTTCTTATCACTTGCAACACCATGAGGCATTGATGATCTATGTCCACTTGCAACTATTGTTTCAAATGATTTATCATCAGCACCATTTAGTCTTTGTATGTATTCAAGATGTGCTGCTATTTCTTTTTCAGTTATTCCTTCTTTTATTATTTTAAGTGTTTCTTTAAAAGCTATATCAGTTATTTCTGCTGCTCTTCTTAAAAATTCTACTTCTTTTTCACATTTTATTTTTCTAAAGTTTAACATTGCTTCTGATGCAGGTACAAACTCAACATCTCCAAAAGCTTTTTGTAATGCTTGATATTGAGCATAAGGCATAGCCATATCATCAAAACCTAGTCTTTTTACATTATGTTTTTTTATGTGTTCTGCTATTGTTTCAATACCATTTTTAGCTATTCTTACAAATTCAAAACCATATGGTTTAGTTTGGTTTGTAGCTTGTTCTATATATCTAAAATCTGAATAGAAATATTTTTTATCTCTTAGTATTAAACCTTGCCCAGTTGTTCCTGTAAATCCTGAAAAATATCTTTTGTTAAAATAGTCAGTTAAAATTAAACCGTCAATATTTAGTTCTACTAACATATTTTGTACTCTTTGTAACCATTGTTCCATATTATCGCTCCTTATATATTATAATTTAATTTTTTATTTATCTTTTTATAATCTTTAAAATATATGTCTATGTAATTATAGAAATCTTTACTGTGATTTGGATATCTTAAATGTGATATTTCATGTACTATTACACTATCAAGCTCTTCTACACTTTTTTTCATAAGCTCTATATTTAGTGCTATTTCTCTTTTTTTAGGTACGCAAAATCCCCATTTACCTTTTATAGGTTTTATAATAAGTCTGATATCCTCATTTTCACCCATAAGGTTTTTATAATACTCAAATCTTTTATTAAATAGGCTTATCGCATTGTTGTAATACCACCTGTATATTATATCTTTTACATCTTTTTCTATATATTCTTTTATATATACTTTAACAATATTTTGCTCAAATTTCAACTTATTTATATCTGAAATATATATTTTAAGTGGATACTTAACTCCAAGATAAGAAATATATGAATTATTTTTATAATTGTCTAAATTTTCTTTTAAAGTGGCATATTTTTTTGCATTTTGAACATGCTTTTCAATAAAATTTTTCTTTGAATTAATAAAATTTTCAATATAGTATTTATCAAGTCCAAATGGTGCTGAAATATTAACTGTCCCATCTTGCTTTATAATTAAATTTATATTCTTTACTTTCTTTCTCTCAACAGTATATCCTAATATATTCTCGTAGTTATCCATTAATTCTCCAATGTTTTTATATACTATTTTCCTTAATAAGAGAAATTAATTTTTCTAGTATATAAACTGTTTTTAAATCATCTGTATTTTCAAGTGCATTTTTAATGCTCATTTTAACAACTTCAATATCTTCACCAATATCTAATTTTTGCTCTTTTGCAAGTGCATCTTTTTTAAGTTTTGCAATATAAAAGTATAGTTTTTCAGTTGAATATCCAGGACTTACATAAAAAGCTGTTTTTTTAGTTATATCATAAAAGCTTTCAATTGTATGAGTATCATATCCAGTTTCTTCAAGCATTTCTCTAAAAGCTGCTTCTCTTGGATTTTCACCTTCATCTATTAAGCCTGCAACTGCTTCTAATGTGTCATTATCGCTACCTGCTCTATATTGTTTCACAAGAAATACATTTTCAAGACTATTATCCACTACAAGTACACAAACCGCATCTTGTTTTGATAAATATTCTAAATTAACATCCCTTGTTGGATGTTTTTTTATACTTCCTTTTAAAAATTTAAAACCTTCTCCTATAGCTTTCATATTTCTCCTTGTTATAAAAGCTATTGCAAATGCAATAGCTTAGTCAAAATTCTTTTCTTTTTTTAATGTTGGGAATAGTATAACATCTCTTATTGATGATGAGTTTGTAAGTAACATACAAAGTCTATCTATTCCAATTCCAAGACCACCTGCTGGTGGCATTCCATATTCAAGAGCACGTATATAGTCATAGTCCATATCGCAAGCTTCATCGTCCCCTAAGTTTTTCTTATTAACTTGATCTTCAAATCTTTCTTTTTGATCTCTAGGGTCGTTTAATTCTGAATATGCATTTCCGTATTCTCTACCTGTAATAAATAATTCAAATCTATCTACCCAATCTTCACTATTTTGTGAATTTTTTGATAATGGTGATATTTCTTTTGGATATTTTGTTACAAATGTAGGATTAACTATTGTACTTTCTACTTTTTCTTCGAATAATAAGTTTAATATACCATATTTTGTATATGTTTTATTTTCTTCTAAATGTATACCTAATTCTTTTGCAAAATTTACAGCTTGTTCATCACTTTGCATTTTTTCTATATCATAACCTGTTTTTTCCATAACTATATCTTGCATAGTTACTCTTCTCCAAGGTTTTGCTAGATTTACAGTTTGACCTTCATATTCAATTTCATGTTTTTTATGTAAATGCATACATAAACTAGATATTAAATCTTCTGTTATATCCATCATTGTATTGTAATCTGCATATGCTTGATATAGCTCCATCATAGTAAACTCTGGATTATGTTTTATTGATATTCCTTCATTTCTAAAGTTTCTATTAATTTCAAATACTTTTTCAAATCCACCAACTAATAATCTTTTTAGATAAAGTTCAGGTGCTATTCTTAGGTACATTTCTTGATCTAATGAATTATGAAATGTAATAAAAGGTTTTGCATTAGCTCCACCTACTATTGGATGTAACATTGGTGTTTCAACTTCAATAAACCCTTTTTGTTCTAAATATCTTCTCATGTATCTTATAATTTCAAATCTTGCTCTCATTGTATTCATTACATTATCATTCATTACAAGATCAACATATCTTTGTCTATATCTCATTTCAACATCTGTTAAACCATGAAATTTTTCAGGTAAAGGACGTATATTTTTTGATAAAACAGTGTACTTATGAGCTCTTAGTGTAAGTTCTCCTGTCATAGTAGTAAATAGATGACCTTCAATACCTACAAAATCTCCAACACTTAGATTTTTGAAAATTTCATATTCTTGTTCACCAACTTCATTTTTTTGTACATAAAATTGTATTTTACCTGTTTCATCTTTTAAATGTGCAAATCCATTTTTACCCATTCTTCTATAAGAAACTATACGACCTGCTGTAATAAAAGTTTTTTCTTCATCTGCACCGTGTTCTAAAATATCAATTATATTGTCTTTTTTATCAAAAAATCTTCCATAAGGCTCTATACCCATAGATTTTAATTCTTCAACTTTTTTTATCTTTTCAGACATAATATAGCTAGTACTTGGTGTAGCTTTTGTATCATTTGACATTAAACTTCTCCTTTATTTATCTTTATATTTAATGTTATATTACTTAAAAATTCATTATTTTCAGTATATTCAATTGCTTTTATATTGTATTCATTATCAATATTTTTAAAATCTACTGTTTTTATTTTATTATAAAATAATAGTCCATTTAATTCTAGTGTAGATGTCATTTCTTCATTTAATTTATATTGTTTAGAGTATTTAACATCGCAATTTTTCTTAACAATAAGCGAATTTGAAGTAAATGTTAAAAATATATTTTCACATTCATTGTATATACATTTATATGTATTATCTCCTATATATTCTGCTTGTAATCCTATATTTTCTATTTTCTCAATATTATCTTTATTATACTCATATGTACTTAAAATATCTATAGTCATATTTTTATTCTTCATCCTCAAAAAAATCATCTAAAAAATCGTCCATATCACTAAAAATTTCATCATTTTCATAATTTTGTTCTGACATTTTTTCTTCTTCGTCTTCTTCATCTTCGTCAATGATAACACTAAGACCGTCTGTATCATTTGATTCAACATATTCATCTTCTTCGTTATCAAAACCATATTCTATATCTGGATGTTCGTTTTCAAACTGATGTCTTTCGTAAATATCTAAAATTGTATCTTCTTCATCTTCATCAATCATATAAAGTTCTTCTTCATCTTCATCAACTTCAAACACTTTTTTTATACCATATTCATTTTCTGCTATAATATATTCTTTATCATCATATTCAATGCTATGAAGACAAGTAAAATATTCTAAACTATCATCAACAGTATAAGTAAATTCCTCTCCAAATGAGTACATATATTCCTCCGTTATTTATGATATTTAATATTATTTATTATGCAAATGCTTCTATATATTTGTTCTATTAACATAAGCCTAAATAACATATGTGGAAAAGTCATTTTTGAAAAACTAAGTAAAAAATCACTTTTTTGTCTAAGCTCATCACTTACACCTCTTGAGCCACCTATGATAAAATTGATTTCATCATAATTTAATGTTAAATTTTCAATTTTACTTGCAAGTTGCTCTGAACTTATATTAACTCCTCTAATATCTAAAAGTATGTTATATCCTTTGCTTTTTGATATTTTTTCAAGTATTCTATTCGTTTCTTTTGCTACTGCAGTACTGTTATCTTCTTCTTCACTAAGCTCAATTATTTTAAAATTTGTGTATTTGCTAAGTCTTTTTGAAAATTCTGCTATTCCATCTAAGATGTATTTTTCTTTTACCTTACCAATAGAAATAATATTAATTTTAAGCATTTAAACCCCTTATCCTATTATACATATTTAGACAAAAATTACAAGTGAAAATTTTTACTCTTATTACAATTTTCTTTTTGCTAATTTATCTAAATATTCTTTTGTTATTTTTGATATAACAGGTCTTCCATGAGGACAATTAAATTTATTTATTTCATGTATTTTTTTGACAAGTGCATTCATTTCTTCAATTTTTAGTTTTTGACCAGCCATAATCGCACTACGACAAGCCATTGATATTATTATTTTCTCTCTTATATCCTTAATTTCATAATTGTGTGATAAGCTATCTATTATCGCTTTTATAATATTTTGAGTCGTGTTTCTTAGTTCAAAATCAGGTACTTCTCTAACAACTATTTCTTTTTCAGATATTTCGTCTATATCAAAACCAAAATCTTTAAATATATCTATATTATTTATTATTACATCTTTATCAGATGTAGTAAATTCTACAATTTCAGGAATTAAAAGCTTTTTACTTGTCATCTTATTTTCAGTATATCTTTTCTTTAACTCTTCATATCTTATTCTTTCATGTAATGCGTGTTGGTCATAAAAATCAATACTTTCTTTATTTTTTACAACTATATAAGTATCAAATACTTGAGCTAAAATTTCAAAATCAAGACTTTTATCTTCTTCAACGTTTGAAAAAAGACTTTGTATATATGTATTTTTAGTATTATCACTTATTACATTTTCAGGTACATTAATACTTTTTGTTTTTTCAGTATACGAAGTAGGAGTCCAAGTTTTTCTATCATCTTTATAGAAAAAGTCTTCAATAGCCGTTCTTATTTGTTTATACACTATTTTATCATCAGAAAATTTTATAATCTTCTTTGATGGGTGTACATTTACATCTATTTCACTTGGATTTACATCATAGAAAATAATGGCAAAAGGATACTTATTTTTCATAAGTTTTGTATAATATCCGTCAATTACTGCTCTTTCAATTAAATTTGACTTACAATATCTACTATTTACATATGTGTAAATATAGTTTTTTGAACCTCTAAAAATTTCTTCTGTTCCTAAATAACCATATTCAAATTTCTTTAAATTTTTAAATATATTCTTACCAAAAATTTCAAATATTGTATTTTCCATTCCGTTACCGCTAGTTGATATACTAAGCTTGCCATTTATTTCTAACTTTATTGCTACATTATAGTTTGCAAGTGCTATTTTTGAAACTATATCCTTTATATTATTACTTTCTGTTTGTTCTTTTTTTAAGAATTTTTTTCTAGCAGGTGTATTATAGAATAGATCACGTATTTCAATAGTAGTTCCAGTTTTGCATGCTGTATCACTTGTTTTTACAATATTACCGCCTAAAACTATTATTCTATGCCCTATTTTCATATAATTAGTCTTTGATGTAAGTGTCATTTTTGAAACAGCACTAATTGAAGCGAGAGCCTCTCCTCTAAAACCAAAAGTATTTAAATTAAAAATGTCTTCTTTTGTTCTAAGTTTTGAAGTTGCATGTCTTTCAATTGATAGATAAATATCAGATATTTCCATACCTACACCATCATCTACAATTTTAACATAAGTTCCACCATCTTCAACACTAATAAATATATTTTTTGCATTAGCATCAAGTGAATTTTCAAGAAGTTCTTTCACCATTGATGCTGGATTTTCAACAACTTCTCCTGCCGCTATTATATTTGAAACATTTTCGTCAAGTATTTTAATATTAGCCATAATATCTCCTTAAAAAATAACTAGAGTATTAGTACAAATTTTTGGTCGCCTGTTACTATGGACAGGTGGTAGTCATATACAAAATACGTACAGAATCCGTGTAAGCTCGTATGTCTTTCGTGATTTGCATGAGGCATATTTTGCAGGGATAACCCCATTAAGATTGAGTAAAGCCCAAAAATTTTGTAGTACCCTTATACTCTAGTATAATTTAGTATATCATTATTTTATTTTCATTTCAAATAAATTTTAAAATCCTAATCTTGTTCCAACTCCTAATGTTATAGCTCCTGGAAAATTGTATCCTATCTCAACAGAAACATGTTTATAAAGCACACCAAATCCAACTCCCACTTTAGAAAATGGTTTAATATCATTAAAATCAGTTGCTAAACCTAAACCTAATTTTAAATCTGTATATAGTTTTGTGTTAGGACTAACATATCCACCTATTTCTGTTGCTATATATGGTCTAAATATGAATGCTTTTCCATAATAGTATGAAATATCTAAACCTCCACCTACATTAAATATTGTATTAATTTTCTTTTCTTCAAATTTTCTATATACAGTTAGTTCATTAATAGAAACTGCATTTTTAATATAGAAATCATATCCTGAACTTACAGTCCCTTTCAATTCAACAATACTTTTTCTAATATCATTTGAAAATGTAAATGTTGACATCATTGTTAAAATAAATATAATCTTTTTCATTTTAGTATCTCCTTTTTAAAATCCAAATCTTGCTCCTATACCTAATGTTACAGCAACAGGAAAATTATATGCTATCTCAGCTGTAAAATTTTCTTTATACACTAAACCAAGTCCAAGACCAAATTTAGGAAGTGGACCTATTGTATTTTCTGTATTAGCAAAACCTATACCTAATTTTATATCTGTATACATTCTGGTATCTTTATTTACATATCCACCTATTTCTGTTGAAAAATATGGTCTTAATATAAAGGCATATTTATCTCTTTGTTTATATGGTCCTAAATAAGCTGCAACATCTATTCCTCCACCTATATTAAATATTGCATTTGTCTTTTTAGATTCAAATTTTCTATATAAAGTTAATTCACCCATAAGAACTGTATGCTCAGTTAATATATCATATCCTATATGTGTAGTTCCTTTTAATTCAGCATTATTAGTTTTTGAAAATGTCAATATTGACATCATTGTTAAAATAATAAATATAGTCTTTTTCATTTGAGTGTCTCCTTTTTAAAATCCAAATCTTGCTCCAAATCCTATTGATATTGCTGTTGGTAAATCATATCCTAATTCAAATGTAAATTTCTTATATGTAACACCAATTGAAGTTCCTGCTTTATGAAAAAGGCTTGCTGTTTTATCAGTAAAAAGTATTCCAAGTCCTAATTTTATATCCCCATACACTCTTACATCTTTACTTACATATCCACCTATTTCTGTTGCAAAATATGGTCTTACAAGTCCAAAATATTTTGTATTTTCACTTCTAATAGAAGCACCAACATCTATTCCTCCACCTACATTGACCATAACATCAGGTTTTTCAAATCTGTATGTTTTGTAAGCAGCTACTTCTCCTACTAATGCTATACTTTTACTTAATGGATTAAATCCTGTACGTATCATTGTTTTTAATTCTATATCATTTTTTTTATTTTTCATTTCATGTGAAAAAGCTAAAGTTGTCATTATTGTTAAAATTATAAGTAAAATTTTCTTCATTTAATATCTCCTTACTACAAAATTAAAATCCAAATCTTGCTCCAACTCCTAGTGTTATAGTAGCTGGCAAATGATATCCTATTTCAGATGTAAATTTTTCTTTGTATGTAATTCCAAGTACAGCATTTAACTTAGGTATGAAAGTTGATCCAGCTTCATTTACAAACTTAGGACCTATCCCTAATTTTATACCTGTATACATTCTTACATCAGGACTTACATATCCTCCTATTTCTGTTGCAAAATATGGTCTAATTACTCCTATATAATGCTCATCATCAAAATAGTTAGAGAAGTCTATCCCCCCACCTACGTTAAATATTGTATTTATTTTCTTTACATCAAACTTTTTAGATGCTTCTACTTCTAAAAATATAGTTCCAAGATTTTCATGTGGATCATATCCTCCATGTATCATTGTTTTTAATTCGACATCTAATTTTTTATTTTGCATTGGTTTTGCAGAAAATGAAAAAATTGATGAAGATATAATAAAAATTGTTATAAATATTTTTTTCAAAAAAATCACGCTCCTACCACATTATAGCACTTAGCATATTTAAAAATCAAATTATGATTGAATTTATTTTTAAATTATTATATACTAAAAAAAATAGGAGGTGTTTTATGTTTTTATTCATCAGCTTTATGATGATGTTTATACTATTTACATTAGGAATATTCTTAGCATTTTCTGGAATTGCTATTGGAATTTTTTTCATATTTTTTGCACCAATCATCTTATTTTTTTCATTAATTGGTTTCATTTTAAAAAATGGAATAAATATTTTAGGAATTATTTTATTTATATTTTTATTATTAATTTGTTTTAATTTGTTTTTATTATAAATACTTGATAGTTGCCCTTGAAAAAGGGCTTTTTATTTGTAATAAAAAGAAAAGTGGATTATTTTCCCACTTCTCTAATAATTTATATATAATTTATATGTAATTTAACTAATTGTATCTTTCATTAACTTTTCTTGGTAAATACTTAAAACTCTTTCAACTTGTTCTTCTAAAATTTCTTTATTTGGAATATATAAAGTGTATTTAGAAGCAAATATATTATTAGATAAACTGCCAAGTGCATATTCTGCTTGTATACTGTCCTTATCAGTACAAAGGATAATTCCAATCGGTTCATTATCCGTATTGTCATTAACTTCAGTTTTGTAATAATTAAGATACATATTTATTTGTCCGACTGCTTCAGGCATTAGTTTTCCTGTTTTTAATTCAATCAAAACATAACTTCTTAGTATCTTATTATAAAATACCATATCAACATAATAATGGGTGTTCCCAAGTGTTATTCTTTGTTGTGATCCTACATACATAAAACCTTTTCCAAGTTCAAGCAGGAATTTTTCAATATGATTTATCAGTGCTTTTTCTAAATCATTTTCCATTATCACTTTTTCTTCTGGTATTCCTAAAAATTCAAATACATAAGGATCTTTTACAACATCACTTGCCTTATTTATTTCATTACCATTTAAGGCTAACTCTAATACTTTTTCTTTATTTTCATCTCCTGATGAAAGTAGAAGTCTCTCAAAAAGTGATGTTTTTATCTGTCTTTTTAGCTCTCGTACAGACCAATTAGCGTTAATAGTTTCTTTTTCATAAAAACTTCTCTTATTATCATCGCTTATAGAAAGTAGTTCACAATAATGCGACCAACTTAATTTTCCAGACAGTGTCTGGAAAATCGGAAAACTCAAATAGAAATTTCTCATATTAAACAAGTTGGATTTTGAAAATCCCTTGCCATATTCTTTTGTGAGCCTCTTTGATAAGTCTGTTACTAATTGTTTCCCATACTCAGCTCTATCAGAATTTCCCTGTTCTTCTTCCACTATAATTCGACCAATCTCCCAATAAGTTTGAATGAGGATATTATTAACTTCTCTTGCAACATTATTTCTTGCATTATCCATCAATGCTTTAATGCTGCTATAAATATCTTTATTAATTTTATTCATTTTTTTATTCATAGAGCTTCCACCTCTTTACCTACAATTATTTTTATATTAATCACTTATTCCAATCACGTGCTACTTCAGTTGAAATCTCAAATCCTGTCATATAATTTTTTTCATCAAAATTAATGTATGCATAATATTCATTCCAAAAAAGATGATCACTACTTGACGTCCATTTTATACCATAATGTAACTGAGTAACATCTATTATATTTTTAGGTGGAACTAACCACAATTTATTACTAAATTTCTTTTTTAAAACATCATGATTTAATGGTGCTATTAAATCAATATCATTTAAATAATATGTTATAGAATTTTCTCTTGCTTTAGTAACACAATTTTCATCACATTTAAAATGAATAATTTTAGAGTCTTCTAGTGCAATATCTTTGTTTTTGTGTCCATAAAGACCTATACTTCCAAGCACAACACCATTTTTTACTAATAGATACGATGAATAAGCTACAGCACAATTATTTCTTTGAAATCCTTTTTTTACAAAAACACTTCTATCAAAAGTATATTTTTCAAAACTACCTGAAGAAAGTATTGTATCATAATCTTTGTTAGGATTATCGTTTTGTTTGATATAGATATCAAATCCAGCCTTTTCAATATCAGAAACTGTTGTATGCGACATTATGATTTTTGTATTATTAATCTTAAGCACTGGTGCTTTTACAGGAGTACCTATTATTATATAAACCATAAACATATAAAATGAAAAGGTAACAGCTGCCATAATTACAACTAATGATCTTCCAGTACGCTTTCTTGCATTAAATAATGCCATAACTGGGGGCAAAACAATAAATGTAGCTAAATTAGAAAATCCTGTACCTCCTATATCCATAAGTTTAACAGCAAATAGTAATGCTACAAATATAGCAGATATATATACCAAAAACTCTTCAAACGTCATTTTTGAAGTATTTTCTTGTGTGTTTACCGCTTCATCTAATAATGATTTCCCTTTTGAAACATTTTTTTTCATATAAAGATACATTCCTAGTATAATTGCAAAAAAACTAATTCCTAAAAAAGAAATCATTGCAATAAAAATTAATCTTCCACTCATACTAATTCCTCATTATCTTTTAAATCATTTATATACAATATTATACGCATTTTCTCTAAATTTTTAAATAGTTTATCCATAAAAAAACTGCAGCTATTATTTTAGTTGCAGTACATTTTTTAAATTTATAAAATATTATTCATTTCTTTTTTTCTAATAATGAAAATATCTTCATCACAATAAAAAAATTTATTTTCACCATATTTTTTTCTATATTTTTTTACCAGACTATATGAAAACCATACTCCCATAAGTAGCATAAGAAAAAATAGTAGTGAAAATAATAGTGGTTTTATACCTTCTAATCTATTTTTAAAAGCTATCATATTAAATTATCCCCTTTTGGACAATAATACTATAGTCTCCATATGAGTTGTATAACTAAACATATCAACACAAGTTGCCTTTTTTAAAATGTATTCTTTTTTCTTAAATACCTTTAAATCTTCAACTAATGTTTTAGGATTACATGAAACATATATTATATTTTTTACATTGTATTCAACTAATTTATTTATTGTTTTTTCTCCAACACCTGCTCTTGGTGGATCAAGTATTAAAATGTCTGGTTTTTCTTCTATATCATCTAATTTTTCAAAAACATCTCCTGCTATAAATGTCGCATTATCTATCATATTTTTTTTAGCATTTTCATTTGCTTTATCTACGGCTTCTTTTATTAGTTCTATACCATATACTTTTTTAGAATATTTTGATACTATTTGTCCTATTGTTCCTGTTCCAGAAAATAGGTCATACACTACATTATTACCGTTATTTATTTCTTGTAGATAATCTGCTACTTTTAAATATAGCTTTTCAACTGCACTTGAATTAGTTTGAAAAAAAGAATATGGACTAATATCAAAGCTTAAATCAAATAATTTTTCTGTAATATCTCTTTTACCATATATTATTTTTTCTATTCCGCATTCTACACTATCTGATAGATTATCATTTATAGTATGTAATATACCTGTAATCTTTTTTGTAAGACTTAAATTTAATAACATTTTTTTATAATCTTCTATCATTTCATCATCATTAATTTCAGAACTAGTTACTAAATTTATTAATATCTCTTTAGTTTTTTCACCTTTTCTTATAACTAAATTTCTTAGATAACCTTTATGTGTTACTCTATGATAAAAAGAAATATTCTTATTTTGAAAAAATGTATTAGTAGATTTTAGTATCTTAGAGAAATCTAAATCTATAAGTCTACAATCACTTACATCAACAATATCATGAAAACTATTTTTTTTATGTAAACCTAGTATTGTTTCACCGTCTTTTACTTCATTTCCAAAACTATATTCCATTTTATTTCTGTATTCTAATTGTTTAGGATTTTCAATAGGGTCTTCAAATATAAAGTCAGTGCCAATGTTTGATATTATCATTTGCTTTATGTGATTTGCTTTTATTTCTAGTTGTTCTTTGTAATTATAGTACTGAAAACTACAACCACCACATTTATTAAAACTATTACAAAAAGCTTTTGTGTCTGATTCTAGAATTTCAACATCTCTTACTTCAACTTTATTATTCTTTATTTTACCTATTCTTCCTCTTACTTTTTGACCTTGTCTTAAATTAATATTACAGTAATATTTTCTATCATCATCTGGTAAATATCCATAAAATTTTGCTGGATAATCAACTCCTGAAATATAGAACTCAACTATATCCCCTTTTTTCAATTTTTAAGCTCCTTTAAACACTTTTCTATTCTTTCAAGTGCTTTTTCAAGTAATGGTATTTCTTGTGTTATAGAAAATCTTAAATAATTTTCAACCATAAAACATATACCTGGCACTACTCCAACATGAGTATTTTCAACTATATGATTTGCAAAATCAAGTGAATTCATTTTAGACAATTTACTATATCCAGCAAAAACATAAAAAGCTCCCTCTGGTTTTATAACATCAAACCCAAGTTTTTCAAGACCTTTTACAAAAAATTCAACTCTTTCTTTGTTTTCTAGTACTACTTCTTCCCTTGTTGGATAATCTTGTAATGCCTTTATTGCTCCGTATTGACCTACAGTTGATACTCCTGTTGTTGTATATTGTGATAATTTCATAAAATCAGCAATTAAGCTTTTAGATGCTAACATATATCCTACTCTATATCCTGTCATAGAATGTGATTTTGAAAATCCGTTTATAACTACTATTTTATCTTTTAAATCCTTATATCTAGCAAATGAATTAAATTTTTCAAAGGCAAGTGCTGCATATATTTCATCACTTAACACATATATATCATGCTTTCTAATAATATCTGCTATTTTATCCATTTCTTCTAATTCTAAAGTTATACCTGCAGGATTATTTGGATATGTTAATATTACTGCTTTTGTTTTTTCAGTTATTGCATTTTCTAACATTTCTGCAGTAAGTTTGTAGTTATTTTCGCTTGTATCAAGGTAAACTTCTACACCTTCTTGCATTTTTATATTTGGTGCATAACCTGGATAAGTAGGTGTTGGCATTATAACCTCATCACCTTTTTTCACAAAATATCTAATAAAAGTTGATAATCCTTCAGTTGATCCAACTGTTATTAAACAATTTTCTATCTCATAATCTGAACCAAAGTATTTGTTATAGTAATTTACAATTTCTTTTTTTAGTTCTGGCATACCACCTGTTTGTGTGTAGCCTAATTTTTCTTTTATTACCTTATTACTCATTTCAACTTTAACACCGTATGGTAAGTCTTGAACTGGTTCTCCTATAGTCAAATCTATACCGTCTTCATATTTTTTCATTTTTAAAGCTATTTGTCTTATAAGTGATATTTCAATATTTTTTATTATTTCGTTTGTATACATACTATTTTTCTCCATTATTTATTTTTTTATATTCATCTAATGCTATTTTAAGAAGTTCTATACCATATTCAATTTGTTTGCTATTATATGTACAAAATGAAAATCTTGCCTCTTGTATACCATTGTTATAGTGTTCATTTGAATAAAAACCAGGTCCTGGTGCAAACATTAGAGTACTATTATTATGTCTAAATGTTGTAAGTAACCAAAGTGTAAATTTTTCAATATCATCAACCGGTAATTTTGCAATGATATAAAAAGCACTATCAGGTTTATATGTTGTTATACCATCTATTTCATTTAGCTTTTTGTACATCGTATCTCTTCTTATCTTGTATTCGTTAACAACGTCATTTATATATAAATCAATACCACGTAGTAAACTTGCACTTGCATACTGCTCTATTGTAGATACTGACAATCTTGCTTGACAAAGTTTTAATATTTGAGATATTATTTCCTTATTTTTTGAACCAACAACTCCTATTCTAGCACCACAAGCACTATAGTGTTTTGAGATACTATCTATCATTATTACTCTGTCTTCTACACCTTCTACATTAAGAAATGATTTAAACTTTTGATTGCTGTATATGAACTGCTTATAAACTTCATCTGAAATAATATATAGATCATTTTGAATTGCTATTTCTTTTATCATATTCATTTCATCTTCTGTATATACTACTCCAGTTGGATTACAAGGGTTTGAAAACATAATAGCCTTTGTTCTTTTTGTTATTAATTTTTGTATTTCTTCTTTTTTAGGTAATCTATAACCATTTTCAATTTTTGTAACTATAGGTACTAGTTTAGCATCTGCTGTTCTTAAAAAACTATCATAATTTGAATAATAAGGTTCTGGAACTAATACTTCATCTCCTTTATTACAAATAGATAATATTGCAAACTGTAAGGCTTCACTTCCTCCATTTGTTATTAGTATATCTTCTTTTTTAATATTTATACCTAGTTTTTCGTATGATGTTTCAAAAGCCTCAAGAAGCTCTAAAAGTCCTTGTGAATTAGTATATTTCACTATCTTTTCTTGGTAAGAAAATATTCCATTAAAAAATGAATCTGGAGTTTTTACATCTGGTTGTCCTATGTGAAAACCGTATACTCTAACTCCTTCTTTTCTTGCCATATCTGCGTAAGGAACTAATTTTCTTATTGGCGAATATTGCATATTTTTTATTCTTTCTGAAAGTTCCATATTATTTTACCTCTTTTTTATGTTTTCTATTTTACTAAATAATTTTACCATATATCAGCTTAGCATTTCAATTATTAGTTGAGTATAAGCTATTTATATATTCACTTTTATTGCCGTTTTCATCATATACATATATAGGGTTTTCAACTATTAAATCTTTTGATGAATTTTTTATACAATCAATAAGAACTAATTTTGCATTTGTATTATTTTTTGTATAAACAAACTTTAATACTTTTGCAGATAAATTATATTTTTCTAAAAGGATTATAAAGTTGTTTAAACTTTTAGCTCTTATTACAACATAAAAATGTCCATTATTTTTTAACATATATGAACTTACTCTTATTAAATCTTCAAAATTTAATTTTTTAAAATTTCTTGCAATTTGTTTATATGCATTTTGTTTCATTTGCAAAACATTTTCTTCATCATCAAAATATGGTGGATTAGATATTATTATATCATATTCTTGATGCTTATTTTTTGCATACTCTAATACATCCATATTTACTAGATTAATACTACAATTATTTTCTTCTACATTTTTAAGTGCTATATTATATGACTTTTCTAAAATCTCAACCCCTGTTATATTAGCACTTGTTCTTTTAGATATAAGTATTGGTATTATTGCATTACCTGTTCCTATATCTAAAATATTTTTACTTCTTCTATTAATTTTTACAAAGTCTGATATAAGCACTGAATCAAGAGTTACAGATTGTAACTCTGTATCTTGATATATATTATATTCTTTAATTTTAATACTTGTTAGCATATATACTCCTACACTAAATTACGTTAAAAAAAAAGTACCTTTAGGTACATGGCGTGCTTCACAAGAGTCGAACTTGTAACCTTCTGATTCGTAGTCAGATGCTCTGATCCATTGAGCTAGAAGCACATAAAAAAAGTGGCGGTGAAGGTGGGATTTGAACCCACGGTCCAATATTACTTGGACACTCCCTTAGCAGGGGAGCATATTCGGCCACTCTAACACTTCACCACTGGCGGGCAGACTGGGATTCGAACCCAGACGGCTTTCACACCTTCGCTGGTTTTCAAGACCAGTTCCTTAGCCAGTTCGGACATCTGCCCATAGATACCTATATAATATACCAATTTTATGACTATTTGTCAATATAAATGATGACTTTTTTTTAGCTATTTTTAAAAAATATAAAAAGGGCTTGTAGGCCCTTAATTTATATTTATTTAAACTTCAAGTATTACTGGTAATATCATAGGTGATCTATCTGTCTTTTTATATAGATAATCTGATATTTTACCTCTTAATATTTGTTTTATTTTTGATATTTCTTGTATATTTGAACTTTCTATATTTTTAAGTTCTAATCTTATCATTTCTTTTGTTTCTTGTAATAGTTGCTCTGCATCCTTAGTATAAACAAATCCTCTAGTTACAATTTCAAATTGTTCTCCAAATTTCCCTGTCTTATAATAAGGGATGTTTACAACAAATATACCGTCATCTGCTAGACTTTGTCTATCTTTTAATACTGTATTACCTACATCACCTATTCTTGAACCGTCTATAAGTGTAAGTCCTGCAGGAACTTTACCAACAACCTTACAAGAGTTTGGTGTAAGTTCAATTTTAAATCCATTTTCTGCAAGTATTACATTTTCTTCAGGTACTCCAGTCATAACTGCTGATTCTTTATGTTTTTTTAACATTGCATATTCACCATGCACTGGCATAAAGTACTTAGGTTTAACAAGGTTTAACATAAGCTTTTGTTCTTCTTGGCTTGCGTGACCTGAAACGTGTACACCTACAGATTTTTCAAACACAACATCTGCTTGTCTTTTTAAAAGTTGATTTACGTTTTTACTTGTTGCCTTTTCATTACCTGGTATTGGTGTTGATGAGATTATAACAGTGTCTGATTCTCTTAATGTTATGTACTTATGAGTACCATTTGCAATTCTTGAAAGTGCTGCAAGTGGCTCTCCTTGTGTTCCAGTACATATTATTAATACTTCATTTTCTCTCATAGTTTCTGCTTTTTCTATATCAACAATTAAATTTTTTGGTATATCAAGATATCCTAAATTTTGACATATATCAAATATTTTAAGCATACTCTTACCGTCAATAGCTATTTTTCTATTGTATTTTATAGCTACATTTATTATTTGTTGTATTCTATGCACATGAGATGCAAAGGCTGCTAGTATTACACGCCCTTTTGCCTTTGAAACCTCTTCATCAATATTTTTACCAACAACTCTTTCTGATGGCGTATAACCTACTACAAGTGAATTTGTACTGTCAGATAACAGCATATCTACGCCTTCTTCACCTAGTCTTGACATTCTTGCAAAATCAAAACCATCCCCTTTTACTGGTGATAAGTCAATTTTGAAATCTCCTGTATGTATTATTGTTGCTGTTGGAGATTTAAGGCATATAGCACAAGAATCTGCTATACTATGTGTTATGCTTATAAATTCAGCTGTAAAGTATTTTGATATCTTTATAACTTTTCTTGTTGGCACTGTATGTATTTTAGGCTTTTTAATGTCCTTTCTATCAAATTTTGATTCTGCTAGTGCCATACTAAGCTTTGTACCATACATATCTATATGATTTCCTAATTTTTGATATAAATAAGGTACTGCTCCTATGTGGTCTTCATGACCATGTGTTATTAAAAGTGCTTTTATCTTATCAACATTTGACTCAAGATAAGATAAGTTAGGTATTATAATATCTATACCTAAATGTTCGTCTGATGGAAACGAAAGTCCTGCATCTATTATTACAATTTCATCTCTATATTGGAATAAAGTCATATTTTTACCAACTTCTTCAAGTCCACCTAGAGGTATAACATATGTTTTATCTGTAACAATCTCTTCTGACTTTGTTTCTTTTTTCTTCTTGGTATTCTTACTAAAATCTTCGCTCTTAACTATAACTTCTTCATTTTCTTGTGTATTCATATCTAAAAATGGGTCTCTAGTTATTTCTAAAAGTTTTTTTGACATACTTGTTTTTTTAGTTTGAACTACCTTTTTCTTTGTATCTTCCACAGATATCTCCTTTCTTTAAATTTATTCTAAATTATTTATCATATAATAATTTTCTATGAATTCTCTAACTTTTTGTCCGGCAGCAACTCCTCCATATCCTCCTTGTTCTACAAGGGCTACGAAAGCAATTTTAGGATTTTCACTTGGAAAATATCCAGCTATCCAAGAGTGATTTCTACCACTACTGTTTTGTGCTGTTCCAGTTTTAGCTGAGACTTTTAAATCAGCTCTTCTTAAAATTTGTGCTGTACCATGACTTCCACTAACTGGAAGTTCAAGTGCTTTTTGTAATTCTTTTAATGTTGTACTGCTAATATCTAAATATCTTCTTAATTTTGGATTATTCATTTCAACATTTCCGTTTACATCAATATATCTATCTACTAATGTAGGATATAGCATTTTACCATTATTTGCTATCGCTTGATACACCATTAACATTTGAATTGGTGTTACTAAAAGATATCCTTGTCCTATTGATAGGTTTATTAAATCACCAGGTAGCCATACACTATCACTTTTTCTTGTAAACTTTTTCTTCTTCCATTCTGGTGTAGGTAATACTCCTGATTGTTCTCCTGGTATATCAATACCTGTTTTTTGACCTATTCCATATTCTGATGCTATTTTTACAAATAGCTCAA
The DNA here is from genome assembly GCA_963550915.1 of uncultured Leptotrichiaceae bacterium. GTDB lineage: Bacteria > Fusobacteriota > Fusobacteriia > Fusobacteriales > Leptotrichiaceae > Caviibacter. The sequence goes on along the minus strand of CAUVEB010000001.1, from coordinate 28,902 downwards.
AAGGTACTTTTTGTAATAATTGATAATAATATGTATTTACTGATTCTTCTATTGATTTATAGAAGTTTGTAACTCCATGTCCTGATGTATGCGAATCTCTAAAAGTTACTTTACCAAAAGTATATGCTCCTGTTGAATAAATGCTTTGATATGGACTTATACCACTTTCAAGTATTGCTGATCCTGAAACTACTTTAAAAGTAGAACCTGAAGGATATAGTCCTGCTATTGATTTATTAGCAAGTGGTTTTGCTTTTGAATTTAGTAATTCATTCCATAATTTTTGCGGTATTTTTGAGCTAAGTATGTTTAAATCAATTTCTGGAGCACTTACCATAGTTATTATTTTACCAGTTTTAACATCTACGGCTATGAAACTTCCTGACTGATTTTTAAAACTTTGAGTTACTTGTTCTTGAAGTCTACTATCTAGTGATAAATATATATTTTTACCACCCACAGCACTTATTTCATCAATTTTTTTTATTATATTTCCCTTTACATCAACTTCAACAAATTCTTGACCGTCTTCACCTTTAAGTTTTATATCATATTGCTTTTCAATACCTTTTTTACCTATTTGATCTTGTGCAGTATAACCACTATCTTTTAAACTTTCATATTCTTTAGAGCTTATTAATTTTACATAACCTATTACATTTGATGCTAAATGTTTATTAGGATAGTATCTTTTATTATACTCTACTATATCTACTCTCTCATTAGATAATTTTTCAACAGCTCTTTGTGCAAGCTGTATATCTATATCATCAATTACAGTTATTTCTTTATCAAAACCAGTTGGTACTGTTTTATAAAAAACTTCTAAAATATCTTCAAAAGTTGAATTTGAAATTTCACAAATATATGTAATATCGTCATAAATCTCATTTAGCTTATTAGCTCTTTGTTTAGTTTCATTTTTTAATGCATCTATTTTATTTTTTTGCATCTCAATAAGTATCTTCTTTTCAGATTCTGATATACTTTTAGTAAATTTATGAATTATCTTATACCCTGTTGTATTATCAGCAAGTATCTTACCATTAACATCATAAATTTTACCACGAACAGCTTTTACAGTATTAGTTCTAAGACTGTTTCTTACCGCTCTTTCTCTATATCCTTCTCCGTTTATAATTTGAAGATATGTTAGTTTTGAAATAAAAACTAAAAATACTATTACAAGAATTAGTGAGAAATATCCGACTCTTTTGCCTTCATCTTCCTTATCTATTTCTCTTTTTACTTTCATTGTCTAAATTTCTCCATATAGTTCATCTAATTTATAGTAATCTCTTGCATCTTTAGTAAAGACACTTACTATAACATCTCCACCATCAATTAAAACCCATTCACAAGAGTCTAATCCTTCAACAGATTTTACTATATCCATGCTATCTCTAACTTCTGTTGTTATTGCATCAACATTTCTTGTTGAAGATCCAGTACAAACTATTGAATAGTCATAATATGGTGTTTTACCTCTCATATCATATACTTTTATATCTTCACCTTTTTTATTTTCTATTGCTTCTACGATTTTTTCTATTTGAAATTTTATATCTAACACTAATTTTCTCCTTATTTATTAGTTGTAATTACTATTTTATTTTCAGTTATACTATCATCTTGTACTAATTTAGCTGTTGGTAAATATCCAAGTAATTTTTTTGCAATTAATATATCTTCTGCTCTATGTTTTATAGTAGTTTCTGATATATTTTCATTACTTTTTTGTACTTTTAACTTATAGTCACTAAGTAAAGTTTTAAGTTCACTGTTTTCGCTTGTACTTAATACTTCGATTGTAAAGTTAACTTTTGCATCGTTACCTGTTATTAGTATAACATCTGCTTCAGGTTTTAATTTATCATCTTTTTTTACTTTAATGTATTTTATACTTAAACTATTTACAAACTTATCAAAGTCTTCTTGTGATAATTTATTGTTTATTATATATGAAACATTTGATTCTTTTGAATAATTTTCAGCTATATATTTCATTTTAAGATTTTCTTCAAATGCCATACCTAATTTTTTAGCAAAGCCTGCCATTCTATTAGCATTTAGAATATACACAAGTTTACCTTCCAGATTTGCATCAACTGCTTCTTTTACTTTTATTATATCAGAAGTATCATCTACAGCTATTAAAGTCTCTTCTGCTAGTAAATACTCTAATTGTAAACTATTTACAATTACTTTATCCCCTATTTTTATACTTGGTATTGATTTGAAATTTTTAGGCTTTTCTCCTTTTTGTACACCATTTATTTTATGAGGAAAATATCTTTCTAAATCAGATAATAGTTTTTTCTCATCTTTTACATGTAAACCTAAAAATGATGAAAAATAATCTTCAATTTTATTTTCATTAGTAATATATACACCTTTTTGTATTTCAAGTATTTCATTATCATAATATATATAATATTTGCTATCAGAAACTACAAGTTTATTTTGTTCGCCTAAATCTTTATTCATTCCACATGCAGTTAATAAAAAGAATGCTAGTCCAATAAGTAACTTTTTTTTCATATTATCTCCTTTCGACTAATAACCATAAATATGTGATATAACACTTGCTACTGTTATAGCCGCTGTTTCAGCTCTTAATATTCTGTTTCCTAAACTTATTTCATAAGCTTTTTTATTTTTAAAAAACTCTACTTCACTTTCTTCAAATCCACCTTCAGGACCTATTATATACAATATATTTTTATCCTTATTTGTAATAACTTCTGTTATTTTTTGTGAATTATTTGAATTTTCATACAAATAAATTACTTTATCATATTTTGTATAATCAATTTCATCTATTTTTTTTATGCTTAAAATATCAGTTTTTTTAACAGCTCTACACTGTTTCATACTTTCTTTTACAATATCATTCCATTTTTCTTTTTTTTCATCTATTTTTACTACAACTCTTTTTGTTTTTAATGGTATTATATTATTTACGCCTAATTCAGTTAATTTTTGAATAATTAAATTCATTTTATCGTTTTTAATAATTGATATTGCTGCATCTATATTTATATCTAAACTATATTTATTTTCAAATTTATCTACTATATGTAAAATTATTTCATTTTTTGATATTTTTGATATTTTACATATATACTCATATTCACCGTCTACTATTCTTAAACTATCACCAAGATTAAGTCTATGTACATTTTGAATATGATTTATATCTTTTTTATCTGATATATATATTTCATCTTTTTTTATACATTGCTTTTCAACAACTATACTTAACATTAAGGCTTCTCCTTTAATCCTAAATGTATATATGCTTTGTCTGTAACCATTCTACCACGATGTGTTCTTTTAATCAGTCCTTGGCTTATTAGATATGGTTCATAAACTTCTTCAACTGTTCTCTTATCTTCACCTAATAGAATTGAAAGAGTTTCTAAACCTACAGGCCCTCCATTATAGTTTTCAATTATTTTTATAAGTATACTTCTATCCATTGAATCAAGTCCAAATTCATCGATTTCAAGCATATTTAATATACCACTTACAGATTTAGCATCTATTTTACCATTTCCGTTTATAGTGGCATAATCTCTTGCTCTTTTAAGTAGTCTATTAGCAAGTCTTGGTGTCCCACGACTTCTTCTTGCCATACTTTCAATTGCATCTTGTTCATATTCAATTTCAAAAATACTTGCACTTCTTTTTATTATATGTTCTAACTCTTTTGTTGTATACATATCCATTCTATGTGTTACACCAAATCTATCACGAAGTGGTTTTGATAATTTACCTGCATTAGTTGTAGCTCCTATTAATGTAAATCTAGGTAACTCTATTCTTATACTTTTAGCTGCATGTCCTTTTCCTATTAATATGTCAATTTCTCCGTCTTCCATAGCAGGATAAAGTATTTCTTCAACACTAGTATTAAGTCTATGTATTTCATCTATGAATAAGATATCTCCGTCTTCAAGCGATGTTAAAATTGAAGCTAAGTCTCCAGATTTTTCAAGTACAGGCCCAGATGTTATTTTAATATTCTTATTCATCTCATTTGCAACAACATAAGCAAGAGATGTTTTACCAAGCCCTGGTGGTCCATAAAGTAATATATGATCAACAGGTTCATCTCTTAGCTTTGCTGCTTTGATATATAGTTTCATTGCTTGTTTTAACTTTTCTTGACCTATATAGTCGTCAAAAGTTTTTGGTCTTAAATTATTAGTAGCATTATCTTCAATATGTTCATTTAAATCTGTAAATCTTTCAAAATCCATTTTATTTCTCCTTATCAAAGTATAACACTAACTTATTTGAACTTAAATATCCATTATTTGAGTTTACTTGTGTATTTACTTTTACACCCTTTATTTCCCCATATATTTTTACAATCTTATTAGAATTTACTTTTAATATTTTAGAAACTTTACTTATTCTTTGTTTTATAAGCTCATTTTGAGTTTTACTATTTTCTTTTAGTATTAATATACCTGAATTTAGTATTTTATTTGTATTGCTTGAGTAAAGTTCATCCATATTATTCTTATTTTTTAGCTTATAGTCATTTTTTATAACATTAAGAAGAGTACTATCGTTTTTATCATTACTATTTTCAACTAAAATTTTAGGTCTTTTACTTTTAATATCTCCAATGTTATAGTTAAAATTTATACCTATGGTATTACCATTTTTAAAATATTCTTTTAATTTTTCATTATCTTGAATATATGCAAACTTTTTCTGATAAACAGCTTCTAGGCTAAGCCCTTTATACTGCATACCCATACCAACTGTTGATTTATTATTTTCTTCATTTTCTATTTTATAAAATTCTAATTTTTCTGAAAAACTAAACATAGTAAATGTTAATAGAAAAACAAAAGTATATTTTTTCATAAGCTCTCCTATAATTATATTCTGATAACATTAGCACATATATTTAAAATATTACTAAGTAATGCAAGTCTATTTTTTCTTATATCTTCATCGCTTACATTTATTTTTACATTATCAAAATATGAATTTATTATACTAGAATTTGTAGTTAAGATATCTACAATATCTGAAAAACTTTTATCTTTTAATTTGATATATAGATTAAACATAGCTTTCTCATATTCATCAGTAAATAAGTTTTCATTTACATCAATACACTTATTATCTTTTACAATATTTTTCATTCTTTTTAATATAGTAATTAATCCATTGAAATCATCTGTATTTTCAATTATTTTTAACTTATCAAGTTTTTCAATAATATTTTTAAAATTCTTTTCAATACCTATAATATATGAAATTAATTCTTTTGAATAAAATTCTTGTAATACATTTTCTAATCTTTGACACACAAAATTATTAAAGTCACTTAGTACATTTTCACTAAGTACTTTTTTATCACTACTAAATATTTCATATGCTTTGGCAGATAAATCTTCGTAGTTTATATCAAGTTTTTCATTAAGTGCTATTGAAACCATACCTTGTATAGCCCTTCTAATTGCATATGGATCTTTTGAACCTGTAGGTTTTAATCCTACACAAAAAGCTCCCATACCTGTATCTAACTTGTCAGCTATAGCAGATATACTTCCTTCTATTGAACTTGGTAATGTATCAGTTTGAAATCTAGGCATATAGTGTTCTCTTATTGCTGTTGCAACTTTACTATTTTCACCACTATTAAGTGCATATATTTCACCCATCATACCTTGTAAACCTGTAAATTCTTTCTCGTTTATTACATTTGACACAAGGTCTGCCTTACAAAGCTCTATAGCACGCATAGTATTATCATCAGCACCTAAATACTTAGCTATTTTTTTAGCTCTTTGTACTTTATCGTAAATAGTTCCCATATCTTTTTGGAAAGTAATATTTTTTAATTTTTCTATCCAATCATTCATATTGCATTTTAAATCTTCATCAAAGAAGAATTTAGAATCTGCAAGTCTTGGTTCTATTACTTTTTCATTACCTAATTTTACTTTACTAGAGTAGTCTATTCCATTTCTAATAACAACAAAATGATTAGTTAATTTACCATCATTTGTTCTAACAGGAAAATATCTTTGATGTGTTTCCATAGTTATAGTTATTAATTCTTCTGGTAATTTTAAATATTTTTCATCAAAATCACCTTTTATAGCATATGGATATTCAACAAGATTTACAACTTCATCTAGTAATTTTTTTGATATTACTACTTTTTCTGTATCTGTGTTACAATTTTTTTCAATGCTTTCAAGTAGCATTTTTTCTCTTTTATCTCTTCTTATTACTACATAATTTTCAAAAAGAAGTTTTTCATAATTTTCAATTTTATCAATTAAAATTTCTTGGCTTGCAAAAACTCTCATACCCCTTGTTATATTTGATGCCTTTATATTTTCAAAACTAAAGTCTATAACTTTATCATCTAACATAGCAACTATCCATTTTATAGGTCTTACAAATCTAAATTGTTTATCAGACCATTTCATGGCTTTTTTAAATTCTAATTGTCTTATACTAGTATCTAAAATTTCACATAGTATTTCTTTTGTTTCTCTTCCCTTTGTATGCTTTGTAATTTTTGTGTATGCTCCTCTTTCAGTTTCTACTATTTCATATTCATTTTCAGCTAATCCATTTGTTGCTAAAAATCCAAGTAGTGCTTTTGTTGGCATACCATCTTTAATTGCAATTTCTAACTTTGGTCCAAACTTTTCTTCTTTTATATCTTCTTGCTTTTCACAAAGATTAGTTATAATAAAAGAAAGTCTTCTAGGTGTGCTAAAATTTTCTATGCTATCAAATGAAATTTTATTTGATACCAATTTATCTACAACTTTATTTTTTAATTCATTTGAAGTTATATCTACATATCTTGCAGGTAATTCCTCAAGTCCTAATTCAAATAAAAAATTCATTTATTTATCTCCTTTTTTTAAAAGTGGAAATCCTAATTCTTTTCTATTTTCAACAAAAAGTACAGCACATTTCTTAGCTAAATCTCTTACTCTTAGTATGTATGCCATTCTTTCAGTTGTACTTATAGATCCTCTTGCATCTAAATTATTAAATGTATGTGAACATTTTAATACATAGTCATAAGCAGGTAATACAAGCTTATGTTCTATACAATTATTTGCTTCTTTTTCATACATATCAAATAGGGTGAAATTCATACTGCTATCACTTACTTCAAAGCTATATTTTGACATTTCATATTCGTATTGAAATCTTCTTTCACCATATTTAACACCTTTTGTCCACTCAAGATCATATACATTTTCTTTATTTTGTAAATAAAGAGCTATTCTTTCAAGACCATATGTAATTTCTACAGGTGTTATCTCAACTTCAAGTCCACCTACTTGTTGAAAATATGTAAATTGTGTTATTTCCATACCATCAAGCCATACTTCCCAACCAAGACCCCAAGCTCCAAGAGTAGGTGATTCCCAGTTATCTTCTACAAATCTAACATCATGTTCTTTTAAATTTATACCTAATGCCTCTAAACTCTTCAAATAAAGCTCTTGTATATTTTCAGGCGAAGGTTTCATTATCACTTGAAATTGATGATGTTGGTATACTCTATTTGGATTTTGACCATATCTACCGTCTTTAGGTCTTCTTGATGGTTCTACATAAGCAACTTTCCAAGGTTCTGGTCCAAGTGCCATTAAAAATGTATCTGGATTAAATGTTCCTGCACCTGTTTCAACATCATAAGAATTTCCTAATACACAACCTTGTTCTTCCCAATACTTTTGAAGTGTTAGTATTATATTTTGAAAAGTCATTTTCTAAATTCTCCTTTTTTAAAGATGTATATAAATAGTAAAATATATACACCTATATGAATATACATATCGGCTACATTAAATACAAAAGACCAAATAGTTCTAAAATCTAACATATCTATTACATAACCTCTAAAAAATCTATCAATCATATTCCCACTAGCACCAGCTACAAGAAAGCAAGTTGCTATTTTTGTTAATGTGTTATATTTTTTAAAATTCTTTAACTCCACTAATGAAATGTAGACTATTAAAATAGTGCTTACAAGAGTAAAAATTTTAATATGACCTTGAAAAACACCAAATATTCCACCATGATTTTCAACATATGTAAATCTTAAAAAATTACCTAGTACTCTCATTGAATAACCATGTATACCATAAGATAAATTATACATAAGTTGTTTTGATAGTTGGTCTATACTAGTTAAAAGAAAAATGATTATACCATATATTAATAGATTATTTTTTTTATTATTCATTTTCCTCTAATTCTCCGTTTTGTTTCATAAGTCTTAGTACTTCCATATCTCTTGGTGTTACATTACCAAATTCGTTTTGTACTATTTCTGTACTGTATTTCCAACATCTTTCACATTTAACACCTAAAGCTTTTTCTATTTTTACAGTTATTCCTTGTATTTCTGTATCTTCTAATATTTCATCTGTGTATTCAACTTGTGATACTAAGAACATATCTGATGTATCCCATAAACTATATTCTTTTAAGAAATTATATTCATCATTTTGTACATTTAAAAGTACTCTTGCATCAAGTGATAAACCAATTTCTCCATTTTGTCTTTTTTCTTCTATTTTCTTATTAATTTCTCTTCTTAAATGATAAATTTTATTCCATTTTTCTTCTAAATCATTATCAATATATTCAGGTTTTAATTCTACCCAAGAAGCTAAGTGTATACTTTCAACTTCCTTTATATTTTCAGGCATTTTCTCCCATATTTCTTCAGCTGTAAATGATAAAACTGGAGATATTACACGAACTAATACTTGTAATATTTCAACTAATACTGTTTGTGCAGAACGTCTTTTTTGTGATGTTTTGTATTCACAATATAGTCTATCTTTTATTATATCAAGATAAAAAGCTGACATATCTGTTATACAGAAGTTTGTAATTTCTTGGAATAATGTATAAAACTCAAAATTATCATATAGCTTTTCAAGTTTTTCTTTTAATTTTTCAAGTCTTCCCATAGCCCATTTATCTATTTCTTCCATGTCGCTATATTCAACTTTTAAAGTAGTATAATCAAAATCTGATATATTTCCAAGTAAATATCTTGCAGTATTTCTTATCTTTCTATATGAGTCTGACATTCTATTTAGAATATCTTCTGATAATCTTACATCTTCTCTGTAATCAACAGATGAAACCCATAATCTTAATATATCTGCACCGTATTTTTCAATAACTTCATTTGGTACTACAACATTACCAAGTGATTTACTCATCTTTCTACCATGTCCGTCATTTACGAATCCATGTGTTAATATTCTCTTATACGGTTTATCTTTTGTACTTGCTATTGATGTCATAAGTGATGATTGGAACCATCCTCTATGTTGGTCTGAACCTTCAAGATATAGGTCAACAGGTCTATTGTATCCACGTGGTATTACAACAGATCTATGTGAAACTCCTGAATCAAACCAAACATCAAGTATACTATTTTCTTTTCTTATTTCTTCATTTTGTAATCCAAATTTTTCAAGTAATTCATCGCCTATAATTTCTTTTGCACTGTATTTCCACCAAATATCAGTACCTTCTTTTTCAACCATTTTAATTATTCTATCCATAATTTCTGGTTCATATATTACTTCATCTTTTGAATTGTAGAAAATAGGAATAGGTACTCCCCAAACTCTTTGTCTTGATATAGTCCAATCTGGTCTTGTTTCAACCATAGCATTTATTCTATTTCTTCCCCATTCAGGATAGAATACAACTTCATTTAATGCTTTTAGTGCATTTTCTCTTATATCACTATTTGCTATGTTTATAAACCATTGTTCTGTTGCTCTAAATACTATAGGCTTTTTACTTCTCCAGTCATGAGGGTATGAGTGGACAATTTCTTCTGATTTTAAAAGATGTCCTGATTCTCTCATGTCTTCAATTACCATTTTATCTGCTTTTTTATAGAATAATCCTGCATATTTACCAGTTTTTTCTGTCATATGCCCTTTACTGTCAACACCAACTAATATTTCAAGACCATATCTTTTACCTACTACAAAGTCAACGTCCCCATGTCCTGGTGCTGTATGAACACAACCTGTACCAGCATCAAGTGTTACATGATCTCCTAACATTATTAATCCTATTCTATCAAATATTGGATGCTTATAATGTGTGTTTTCTAAATCTCTACTATCAACATTTTTTATTAGTTTTGCATCAAGTCCCATTTTATCAAAAGCTACTTTTGAAAGTTCAGTTGCAACTATTAGATTACCTTTGCTTGTTTCATATAGTCCATATTCAAATTCTGGATTTAATGATATACCCATATTTGCTGGTATAGTCCAAGGTGTAGTAGTCCATATTATTATACTTGCACTGTCCACTCCTAATTTTGATAAAGCATCTTCTTGTAATTCCATTTTTACATATATAGATGACGATGTAACATCTTTATATTCAATTTCAGCTTCAGCTAATGCTGTTTCTGTTGTTGGTGACCAATAAACAGGTTTTAATCCCTTAAATACATAACCATTTTCATAAATTTCTTTAAATACTCTTAGTTCTTCTGCTTCAAATTCTGGACTTAAAGTAATATATGGATTATTCCATTCACCTAATATTCCAAGTCTTATGAAGTCTTGTTTTTGCTTTTCAACGTGCTTTAATGCATATTTTTTACATTCTGCTCTAAGTTCTAAAGCTGACATATTAGCAACTTTATCTCCCATTTCTTGGATAATTTTCCATTCTATAGGAAGTCCATGTGTGTCCCAACCTGGTATATATGGTGCATTAAACCCTTTAAGTCTTTTATATTTTAATATTATATCTTTTAAAACTTTATTTAATGCGTGTCCCATATGTATATTACCATTTGCATATGGAGGTCCATCATGTAAGAAATATATAGGTTTTTCTTTATCATTTAATTTTTCATATAAATTAAACTTATTCCATTCCTTTATCATAAGTGCTTCCTTTTGAGGAAGATTAGCTTTCATTTTAAAGCTTGTTTTTGGTAAATTTAGTGTTTTAGCATAATCAACTGCCATTATTTATACTCCTTTTCTACTTCTTTTTCATCCAGCCTTTTGCAATTAAACTATCTTCTAGTTTTTTCATCTTTAAGGCTTCACTATTTTGTTTTTTATTCTTTTTATTGTTTTCCCTTTTTGGTTTTACATAATTTGGATCTTTTCTTGTAAGTGCAACTCTTTGTCTTTGTATATCAATGCTTAATACTCTTACTTTTATTATTTGCCCTACTGTAAGTAATTTTGTTGGATCTTCTACAAATTCATCAGATATTTCTGATATATGTATCATTGCATCATTTTTTAATCCTATATCAACAAAAGCTCCAAACTTAGCAACATTTCTTACTGTACCTTCTAATTCCATACCTTCTTTTAAGTCTTCAATACTTAAAATATCAGATTTTAATATAGGTGTTTCATATTCATCTCTTAGATCTCTTCTGTCTTTTATTAGTGCTTCATATACATCTTTTACAGTTTGAGTTCCGTATTCTTTCATAGTAGAAACTACCTTTTCCATTCCTATATTTCTTAATTTTTGCCTTATATCTTCATAGTCTTTTTTAAATTCTTTTTCATTTGAATCAACAAGTTCTAGTATTTTTTTTGCAAGTGGGTATGACTCAGGGTGAATTATAGTATTATCAAATGGATTATTTGATTCAGGTATAACTATAAATCCAGCCATTTGTTCAAACGCTTTATCTCCAAGTCCTTTTACTTTTTTAAGTTCTTTTCTGTCCTTAAAATCTCCATTTTCTTGTCTATAATCAACTATATTTTTAGCTATATTCTTTTTAACTCCTGATACAAAGCTAAGTAGTGCAAATGATGCCGTATTTACATTTACTCCAACTCTATTTACTATTTTTTCAATAGTGTTATCAAGCTCTTGTTCTAGATTTTTTTGATTTACATCATGTTGATACATTCCTACACCTATTGATTTAGGATCAATTTTAACAAGTTCTGATAATGGATCTTGTATTCTTCTTGCTATAGAAATAGTCCCTCTTACAGTTACATCTAAGTCTGGAAATTCTTCTGCTGCGAGTTTTGATGCAGAATATACAGAAGCTCCTGCTTCATTTACTATTATATATTTACATTCAAGACCCTTTATATTTTCAGATACAAAGGCTTCTGTTTCTCTTGAAGCTGTTCCATTTCCTATTGCTATAATATCAACATTATGTTTTTTTATGTAATGTAATAATTTTTCTTTTGATTTTTCAAGCATAGACTGATTATGAACACCTTTAACAGGATAAATTACATCAGACTCCACAAAAAAACCATCTTTTGATATTACCGCTAATTTACAACCTGTTCTAATACCAGGGTCTAAACCTAATATAGTTTTTTTGTATAAAGGCGGTTGAAGAAGTAATGCTTCTAAATTTTTTGAAAATATTCCTATTGCTTCTTGTTCTGCACCATCTTTTAATATTGCTCTTACCTCATTTTCAATTGACGGGAATAAAAGCCTTGTATAGCTGTCTATAATAACAGACATTAACTCTTCTTTTAAAGTATTACTGCTGTTAGTAAATGTATTGCTATATATGTATTTGTATACTTCTTGTTTTTTATCATCTTCAAAATCTAATGTAATCTTTAAAATTTTCTCTTTTTCACCACGATTAAGTGCTAAGATTCTATGTGCTGGCAAGCTTTTTATAACAGAGTTTAGATTATAGTAATCTTGATATACAAGTTTTTCATCTAACTCCTTATTTTTCTCTATAAGACTTGAGATAGTAATACCATTTTTAAGTAAATTATCTCTTAAATATTCTCTAATTTTAATATTCTCAGATATTTTTTGTGCAAGTATTAAATATGCACCTTCTATAGCTTCTTCTATACTAAGAACTTCTTGTGTTATAAAGTTAGTAGCTTTATTATATAGCTCTTCTTTAGATATACCTTGTAATATCATATCTGATAATGGCTCTAATCCTTTTTCAATAGCTATATCTGCTTTTGTCTTTTTCTTTTTTTTGTATGGTAAATATATATCTTCAACTTTTTGTAATTTTGTTGCTTCTTCAATACTTTTTCTAAGTTCTGGCGTTAATTTATCTTGTTCTTCAATTAAACGTATAACTTCTTCTTTTCTTTTTTCTAAATTTTGCATATATACAAAACTATCTATAATATCTCTTATTTCTTCTTCGCTAAGTCCACCTGTAGCTTCTTTTCTATAACGTGCTATAAATGGCACTGTGGCTCCGTCATTATATAACTTTATTGTGTTTTCAACACTTTTTATAGGCTTATTAAGTTCTGACGAAACATGTTCAATTATTTTTTCCACAATCTACTCCTTAAATATATAACTTGTCTAGGATATTATAGCACAAAATGACTGTAAAATTCAAACTTACAAACAGTATTTTTTTATTATTTTTATTTGAATTAATAGCTAAATTATAGTACTATTAAATGTAAAAAAGGAGATGATAATTTTATGGAAAAAATCAATATAAATCTTATGAATGAATTTAAATATTTATCTAATTTAAATCCTAATAAATCTAAGAATATGTTTACATATACAGTAAGAAAAGCAAACGTTAAAGAAAATAAGTATAATAGCAGTCTTTATTTATATAAAGATAACAAAAACATTTGCCTTATAGAAAATGATAATTCTACTTTTTCAGATTGGTATGATGATAATAGTATAATTTTAAAAAGAAACGAAAAAGACGACGATATACACACTTCAACATTTTTTAAGTTGACACTTGGTGAAGGTGAGGCTAAAAAGATTTTTAAAATACCACTAGCAGTAGCAGATATCAAAAAAATTGATGAAGACAAATTTCTAGTTCTTGCAACTATAAATGTAAATTATGAAAATTTACATTCTATGACTAAAGAAAAAAGAGAAGAAATATTAAAAAATGAAAAAGATTATAGTTTTAGAGTTGAAATTAAAGAAATTCCTTTTTGGGAAAATGGTGGAACATATACAAATGATGAAAGACAACATTTATTCATATTTAATTCTAAGACAAACGAAATAAAAGATATATTAGATGATAAATACATGAGTGTAAGCTCATTTGATTTAGATTTTATTGAAAAAAAGATAGTATATATTGCCACAAGATTTGAAAATAAGCTTTCATTATACAACGGTATATATGAATACGATATAAATAGTGGTAAAACTAAAGAAGTTTATCCTGAAAAAGATTATAGCTTTTCAGTAGTTTCATATACAAAAGATAATATTTTTACTCTTGCAACAGATATGAAAAAATACGGTATAAACCAAGATGTAAAACCATACTGGATAAATCGTAAAAGTAACGACCTTTCAATTATATTCCATGATGAAGTGTGTTTTGGAAATTCAGTAGGTTCAGATGCTAGAATGGGATTTAATAAATTTTATGATATTGAGTATGATACAAATATCCTAACTTTTATTGCAACCGTTGAAAATAAGGCTGTACTTATGAAATATGACAACAATTTATCTACTATAGTAGACAATAATGGAAGTGTTGACGGATTTGTTACAGTAAATGATAGCTTATATACCCTAGAATTTAGAGATAATATGCTTGCTGAAATATATAAAGAAAATGAGAAAATAACTAGTTTTAATGATGATATATTTAAAGATATGTATACTGGAACTCCAAATAGAATAGTGTTCAATTCCAATGGAGCTGACATAGTTGGTTATGTTATTTTACCTGAAAATTTTGATAAGAATAAGAAATATAAGGCAATACTTGATGTACATGGTGGTCCTAAAACAGTTTATGGTTCAATATATTATCATGAAATGCAAGTGTGGGCTAATCTTGGTTATGTTGTAATGTTTACAAATCCTCATGGTTCAGATGGACGTGGAGATAAATACAGTGATATACGTGGTAAATATGGTAGTATAGACTATACTGATTTAATGAATTTTGTTGATGTTGTGCTTAAAAAATATCCAAATATCGCTGAGAATAGATTAGGAGTTACAGGTGGATCATATGGTGGATTTATGACAAACTGGATAATAACTCACACAAATAAATTTAAATGTGCTGCAACTCAACGTTCAATATCTAACTGGATTTCAATGTATGGAGTAAGTGATATAGGGTACTATTTCTCTGATGATCAAAACAATACAAAATTTGAAAAAGAAGATTTCTTCAAAACACTTTGGGAATTTTCTCCATTAAAATATATTAAAAATTGTACTACTCCAACCCTTATAATCCACGCAGACAGTGATTATAGATGTCCAGTTGATCAAGGATATCAACTACTTACCGCATTAAAAGATATGAATATACCATCAAAAATGGTAGTTTACAAAAATGAAAATCATGAATTATCACGTAGTGGTAAACCCCTTGCTAGAATTTCAAGACTTGAAAATATAACAAACTGGATGGAAGAATATCTAAATTAATAAATGCACCTAATAGGTGCATTTTATTTTTTTAATTCTATTATCATAGTAAATATGTCATTTTCATAATAAATTCTAACATCATCTGCTAGTATAAATAAAAGCTCAAGTTCATCTTCTTCTGAATTTTCTCCCATAAGCTCCCAGTAAAAATCATACTCTAAGTCTTTATGTCTTGCAAAATTAGATATTATATATTCCATTTCTTTATCACTTATATTTGTTTTTGAATTAGCTATCAGCTCATATTTATCATCTTTTTCACTAAGAGATATATTAATGTCTTTTGCTTTTTTTTGAAATAAGAACTTTAAGACTTCATCTGTCATTTTTATTATTTTTTTCTTTTGTTCTACCACCAAAAACACCACCTTTTATTTCTTCTATTATTGGTACATAGACTGATGCTAACATTCCTGCTGCAAGTCCGTTATTATATAAATTTATTCCGCCATGTACTATACCTATTTGTATTGCTAATGCATAATGTAGTATACCTGCAAATATACCTGCTATAATACCAAATTTCCCTGATATTGGAGCAAGAGTTGTAGAAAAAAACATGGTCATAACAAAAACTGTTGATTCTATTCTTATTTTAAATAAATATTCTGCTAGCATAACTCCTATCATTAGTGGTAAAGTATTTTTTAAATGCTTACCAAATCCACCAAAAGCAACTATTGTAAGCATAGAACATATTACAGGTCCGTTTAATAGCATATACACTTTAGTTATTAACATTAATGTGATACCTAAGGCTCCCATATTGAATACAACAGTATAAAAGCCTTCTTTTTGTACAAAATCTGTTACAAGTCTTCCACTATGCTTATATATCGATTGAGTGTTAATTATAAAGTCTTTTGAATTTAAAACTCCTATTATAAGTAAAATAGTAAAATATAGAATGAAAAAATAAAATATCCTATTATCATATATTTCATAATATTTACTATTTAAATCAAATTTTATACCATAAACACTTAATAAAGAATAGATAATAATACCTAAAAGTCCTCCTGCAAGTCCTGTATTATATAAATTATATCCATTATGATAATGTAAAGTTTGTTTACTTATTATTGGCATAACAAATCCAACTAATATACCTATTAAAAATCCATATCCATGTAATGCACTAACAATTGGTGTAAGAGTTGTCGACATCATAGCAATTGCAATAACAGTTTTAAATCTTTTTTTTAAAACTCTGCTATAAATATATGAACCTATATAAAAAGGGATAATATTATATATATTTTTACCCATAAAACCAAATGATAAAACTATAAACACTGACATTATAAGAAGTCCGTTTAATCTTAATTTTAACTTATAAATTATATACACATTTATTATCGCTATTATTCCTGCATTAAAAAAAGTTGCTCCTTTATTTGCAATAACAAAATAATCGGATATTAAAATATTATTTGCATTAATAATATCTATTTCACCTTTTAATATTTCATAAGGGGTGTTTAGCATAAATGAAAATAATATCATAAGTATAGGAAGTATAAGTATTACAAGATATTCTCTATTTTGTTCTTTCAAAAGGACCACTCCTTAAAATTAATCTTATTTAAGTTTACCATATATGTTTTGAAAAACAAATAAAAAAGGGCTTGTATTTTTAACAATCCCTTTACTAAATTTTTATAAAAATTTACTATTTTACTAATTTATGAACTTTAAGAGATAATCTTGACTTAGTTCTTGAAGCTGTATTTTTCTTTAATACACCTTTTGTTACTGCTTTATCTAATTCTTTAAAAGATACAGATAGTGCTGCCTTAGCTTCGTCGACATTATTACTTTCAACAGCTACAAGTACTTTTTTAACGAAAGTTTTTACTCTGCTCTTTATTGCTTGATTTCTAAGTCTGTTTCTTTCTCCTAAAACAACTCTTTTTTTAGATGATTTAGTGTGTGCCATTACTCCTCCTTCATTTTGTGAATTGTTACCTAAATATATTAACACTTTTATATAAAAAAATCAATATTCTTTTATTTTTATTTGAAAATTTATTTATATTAATTCTAATATTACGTTATCGCCTAGTAATATTCCTTCTTTTGTAAGGTATATTCTATTATTTTTTTTAGTAATTAATCCCTTAGATATTAGTTTATCAATTTTTTCTTTATTATCTTCATAATAATTTATTCCTATATTTAATCTTCTAAGTCCTAGTATGTACTCTAATTCTCTTAAATCTTTTTTTGTTACTTTTTCAATTGTTTTTTCATTTATTGGTATTTCATTATTATCAATTTTTTTATAATATTCATTTAATTTTCTTATTTTCTCAAACCTTTTATTGTTGTAAAAGCTTGAAGCACTGATACCAACACCTATAAATTCACTATTATCCCAGTATTTCATATTATGTCTACCATATTTTTTATTTTTACAAAAACTTGATATTTCATAATGTTCATACCCTAATTTTATAAGCTTATCCATTACAGTAACAAACATATTTGCTTCTGTATCTTCATCTAATTTTTCTATTTTTTTCTCTCTTAACAACTTAGAAAATCTTGAGCCTTCTTCCCATATAAGAGAATATATTGAAATATGTTCAGGATTTAATTTTCCTATATTTTCTATGTCATAATCAAGATCCTTAATTGTTTGACTTGGTATAGCAAATATTAAATCAAGAGAAATATTTGAAAATCCAGCTTTTCTAGCATCATTATATGTTTTTATACTATCATCTACATTATGTTCTCTATTCATAAGTTTTAATATTTCATCATTAAAACTTTGTACTCCTATACTAAGTCTATTAACTCCAAGTTTTCTTAATTCTTTTAATTTTTCATACGTCATATTAGTGGGGTTAAGTTCTAATGTTATTTCTGTATTTTCATCGTAATCTAACTCATCTAATATTTTCTTTATTTGTTCTACATTTAATACTGAAGGTGTACCTCCTCCAAAATATATTGTATCATACTTTATTTTTGGATACATCCTTATCTCTTTTATTAAATACTCAACATATTTTTCATACATGTTTGGCATATTTGTTAAGATATAGAAATCACAATAACTACATTTTCTATTACAAAATGGAATATGTATATATATACTATCAACCATAATACTCCTTTGGCACTTAATAAGCCGAATTCTGTGTTTGTTAATCATTTTTCTAGTTTCATATTTGCATATGAAATCAAGCGAATAACCCAAAGACCATAGCGGGCAACTATTTTAGCCTTTAATCCATTCTTGCTTCAGAAGGGGTTTGCCTATCTAAATTAGTCTCCTAATCTAATGGTAAGCTCTTACCTCACCGTTTCACCCTTACAATATACATTGCGGTTTATTTTCTGTGGCACTTTCCTTAAAATTACTTTTAGCAGTCGTTAACTGCCTTCTCGCCCTATGAAGTTCGGACTTTCCTCACGATATATTATCCTGCGATTAACTCAAGTACCAAAGGTAGGTTAATTATACAATGTTTTGAAATTTATGTAAATATAAAAATACCAAAGATTATACATCTTTGGTACATATATTAAAATCCAAATCTTGATCCAAGTCCTATTGAAAATGTTCCTGGGAAGTTACCTGCTACTTCAATTGTAAAGTGTTCTTTATATGTAAGTCCTAATGAAAGCCCTGCTTTAGGTTGTGGATAAGTCCCTTTATTACCAAAGAAAACACCTAAACCTAATTTTATATCTGTAAACATTCTTACATCCTTACTTAAATATCCACCTATTTCTGTTGAAAAATATGGTCTAAAAAATCCATTATATGTATCTCCGTCAAAATAGTTTGATAAATCTACACCACCTCCAACATTGATTATAGCTTTTGTTTTATTTATTTCAAATTTCTTATATGCTCCTACTTCTAATAATACGTTAATGTGCTCAGGTATAATAGGATCATATCCTGCATGTAACATAGCTTTTAGCTCAACATCTTTTTTATTTTGCATTGGTTTTGCTGAAAATGATAAAACTGATGAAATTGTAATAAGAAAAATAACTAGTACTTTTTTCATAAATAATCACACTCCTAATTTATTATCTAAAATCCAAATCTTGAACCAAATCCTATTGAAACTGTTGCCGGAAAATTCCCTGCGACTTCAATTGTAAAATTTTCTTTATATGTAAGTCCTAGAGAAAGACCTGCTTTAGGGTGTGCTCCAAGACCTTTATCTCCAAATAAAATACCAACACCTAATTTTATATCTGTATACATTCTTACATCTTTGCTTACATATCCTCCTATTTCTGTTGAAAAATATGGTCTAACAAGTCCATAATATTTATCTGCAACAAAATAGTTAGAAAAATCTAGACCTCCACCTACATTAAATATTGTATTTATTTTCTTTACTTCAAACTTTTTATACGCATCTACTTCTAATGATAAGTTAATGTGTCCAGGTATAACATGATCATATCCTACGTTTAATAGTGTTTTTAGCTCAACATCTTTTTTATTTTGCATTGGTTTTGCTGAAAATGATAAAAAAGATGAAATTGTAATAAGAAAAATAACTAGTACTTTTTTCATAAATAATCACACTCCTAATTTATTATCTAAAATCCAAATCTTGATCCAAATCCTATTGTAAATGTAGAAGGTAAAGAAAATTCAAGTTCAACTGTAAAATTCTCTTTATATGTCATACCTACCACAAGTCCTGCTTTAGGAAATGGTTGATAAACAATATCTCCTCCTGTTAAAAGACCTATCCCTAATTTTGTTCCTGAAAACAATCTTGTATTAGGATTTAAATATCCTCCTACTTCTGCTGCAAAATATCCTAAAATCCCTGCGTCATAGAAATCACCATCAAAATAGTTTAAAAAATCTATTCCTCCACCTACGTTAATAAGTGCATCTATACTTTTTACATCATATTTTTTATATGCTGAAAGTGATAATGCTATATCTGTCTTTTTTAATACTAAAGGATCATATCCTGCATGTAACATTAACTTTACTTCTCCACCTAATTTTTTCTTTTCCATTGGTTTTGCTGAAAACGAAAAAATTGATGAAATTGTAATTATAAAAATTACTAGTATTTTTTTCAAAATAATCACGCTCCTAATTTATTATCTAAAATCCAAATCTTGATCCAAATCCTAATGATATTGTTGAAAATGTGTTATATGACATTTCAACTGTAAAGTGTTCTTTATATGTCATACCAAGTGAAACACTAGCTTTTGGAAAAGCTTCAACAAATGATTCACGAATAAAAGCTCCAACACCTAATTTTATATCCGTAAACATTCTTATATCTTTACTTAAATATCCACCTATTTCTGTTGAAAAATATGGTCTTATTATAGCTACGTATTCTATATCATTAAAATAGTTAGAAAAATCTATTCCTCCACCCACATTAAATATTGTATTTATCTTTTTTACTTCAAACTTTTTATATGCTCCAATTTCTGCTGATAAAAGAAAATTAGGGTCTTTAAAAAGATCATATCCTCCATGTAGCATTAATTTTACTTCACCACCTAATTTCTTCTTTTCCATTGGTTTGGCTGAAAATGAAAAAATTGATGAGATTGTAATTATAAAAATTACTAATATTTTTTTCATAAATAATAACACCTCTATTGTAATATTTTTTGTATAAATTTTTATTATTTTACCATATATTAATTATTTTGTCTAAAGTTTAATAAAAAATACCAAAGAAATTAAATTCTTTGGTAAATTTATCTAAAATCCAAATCTTGCTCCAAATCCTAATGAAATTGTTACAGGAAGGTTGTATGCAAGTTCAACTGTAAAACTTTCTTTATAAGTCATACCAAGTGTAATTCCCGTTTTTGGATAAGCCATAACGGTGTACTTATTAGCAGAAATACCTATACCTAATTTTATATCTGTAAACATTCTTACATCAGGACTTACATATCCTGCTATTTCTGTTGAAAAATATGGTCTTATTATAGCTTCGTATTCTGAAGAATCAAAATAGTTAGTAAAATCTAGACCTCCACCTACATTAAATATTGTATTTATCTTCTTTACTTCAAACTTTTTATAGGCTCCTACTTCTGCTGATATAACAAATTTTTGATCTGCAACATGGTCATATCCACCACTCAACATTGCTTTTAGCTCAACATCTAGTTTTTTCTTTTGAACAGGTTTTACAACTTCTACTTTTTTTGTAGTTTTTGTTTTATTTGTAGACTTTTTAGCTGATGCTGAAAATGAGAAAACTGATGAAATAATAATCATAATAATTACATATAGTTTTTTCATAAATAATCACTCTCCCAATATATTACCTAAAATCCGAATCTTGATCCAAAGCCTAATGTTACAGCTCTTGGAAAATGAGTTCCTATTTCAGCTGTAAAATTTTCTTTATAAGTCATACCAAGTGAAAGACTAGCTTTTGGAAAAAAATCGGTATATACTGAATTTATAATAGAACCTACACCTATTTTTATATTAGTATACATTCTAATATCTTGAAGTATATATCCTCCTATTTCCGTTGAAAAATATGGTACAATTATAGCTGCGTATGAAGCATTATCAAAACGATTAGAAAAATCTAGACCTCCACCTACATTAAAAATGGTATCTATCTTTTTTACTTCAAACTTTTTATAAACTTCAAACTCTAATGATACAATAGCATGTGGAAATATAGTGAAATCTGCTCCACCGATTAACATAGTTTTCAATTCTAAATCTAATTTTTTCTTTTGTACTAGTTTTTCTGAAAACGATAAAACTGAAGAAAGAGCAATCATAATAATTATAAATGTTTTTTTCATAAATAATCACTCTCCTAATATATTATACCTCATAAATAAAAAATACCAAAGACTAATAAATCTTTGGTAAATATATTTAAAATTCAAATCTTGATCCAATACCTACTGTAAAAGTTGAAGGATTATTATATCCAATTTCAAATGTTACATGATCTTTATATGTCATTCCAAGTGAAAGACGAGCTTTAGTAGATATATTAGTATATTTTGGATATTTAGGATAATGTACAAACCCTACACCCAACTTTAAAGATGCAAACATTTTTATATCTTTAGCTACAATACCACCTACTTCTGTCATAAAATATGGTCTTACATTTATATCATATTCTTTCCAAATATAAGTTGAAAAGTCTATTCCTCCACCTACATTAATTATTGTATTTATATTTTTTAATTCAAACTTTTTATAAGCTTCTAATTCTGATAATAAATTAATGTGTTTCATGACAAAAAATCTATCATATCCGATATGAAACATTGCTTTTATTCCAACATCTTTTTTATTTTGTGAAAATGATAAAAATGATGATATCATAATTAAAATAGTTAATAGTATTTTTTTCATAAATAATAATGCTCCTATTTCACCATATATTCATTATTTGGTCTAAAATTCATTATAAATTTAGAATTTTTTACTTCTGATACACTAGGTATCCATTTTATATCTTGCATTCTTGTTGTTGCGTAATATATTTTCATATCAAGAGTATTTTCTGATACAAACTTTTTATATTCATTATATGTAAATTTCTTAGGATCTACTATATATACTATCTTTCTTTTACCTTTTATGCTATTTAATCTTGTAATTTCTGCTTTACAATCAGGACACCAAGGTGCTCCGTACATTACAATAGCATCTCCTTTTGCTATTTCAGAAACCTCATGTATTTTACCAAGTTCATCTATTAGTTTTACAGTTTCTAATCTTTTTCTTGTAGTTTCATCAATTTCATCTTTGTATTTATCATAGTAATCACTTACATTAATTCCTTCAATATCAAGTTCTTCTAAATTTTCATATATAACAGGTATTGATGAAATTTCCAGTTCTTTTGCTAATTGTAAATCGTCATCATAAACAATAGGGAAAGTATATTTATTTTCTGCCATAAATTCTAAAACTTCTTGCTTAGTATTAGTCCCAGCAACAACAGTTACAATATGATAATTTTCTTTATATTTATCATATATTTCTTGTAAATGCTTGTATTGTGCTCTACAATGAGGGCACCATATAGCAGTATAAATACTATAGTCTTTTTTTATCATATCTTTATTTACATTCATTAATTCTTGCTTTATCATTTTTGTATTTTCAACATTATTATCTAAACTACATTTATTATCTTTACAATCGTTATTTATTTGATTACAGCTAATTAACATCAAAAATACAGCAAATGTTAAAATTTTTTTCATATTTACCACCAATCTTTAATTTTTTTGTTTTATAAAATTCGTATAAAATCTTATCTTACTTTTGTCTTTTTTATCAGTAATTTCAAGTAGTAGCTTGCTTGCCTCTAATGGATTTGTAAGCCACATTGCAAGTGCAAATTTCTTCTTGTCTTCTAATTTAGCATTTTTATATTCTAAAAGTAATCTTTTCTCATTATATTTACTAATAAAATTATCTGTAATTTCTAGAGCTTCTTTTTCTTTATGTAACATAATCGACAACTCAATTAAATTTTCTGCACTTTCGTAAGAAGAATCAAATAAATATGCTTTTTTGTATTCTTCATATGCTTTTTCTGTTTCTCCCATATTTTTATAATATCTTGCTCTATATAGGTGTGCAGGTTCATATTTTTCAAGTTTATCATACAATTTTGTTGCAAGTTTCCACATATCATAGTCATAAGCTAAATTTGCTAAATATAGGTTAACTTCATTATCTTTAGATATGTTATAAAAATTTTTATTTTCATAAATATCAATTATTATAGCTCTTTTATAGTTTTTATTAATAAGAAAATCAAATATTTCTTTTGCCTCTTTTGTATCACTTTCTAAAGTAATGTATTTTGCAAATAAGGCGTTCAAATCTTTTTCTTTTAAGAACATTTTTAAAACGTCATATGCATCAACAAATGCAGAATAATTATTTAAACTTATTAATAAATTTCCTAAAGTTCGTCTTTCTTCTTCAGATATATTTCCATTTAAGTATTTGTTATATAGCTTTTCAGTTTTTAATAATTTATCTTTTTTATCAATTAAATTATTTGAAAAGAAGATGTCATAGCTATTTTTATGAACTTTATTTTCCTTTTCTTTTTCTAGTAAAGTAAATAATTTTTCAAAATTATAGTTTTGATAATATATTCCATATAGTTCATTAAGAGCATATTCATTATGTTGTGATATTGCTTTTTCTAATTTTTCACTTTTAGTTTCAATATCATAATCAATAATTGCTTCAAAAAAGTAATCAAATCCTACGCTTTTATCTCTTTTGTCTTCATAGAATTTCATTGCATCTTCTTCATCTAAAAAGAGATTTACAAATAAATATAGTAGGTCTTCTTTACTATTTTTTTTATATGCATAATTGAAATATTTTAAACTATCATTTTTATTTCCTGAATAATATAATATTATTGCTTTTTCTAAATTATCATAATATGTTCCTTGATCTTTAGGATACTTTATATATATCAGAGTTATAGCTAATAATATTGTTATTATTATTCTTATTAATGTTTTTTTCATTATTTTACCTTTGCACCAACTTTTACATCACTATCAATAAATATTAAAGATACTTTTTTCTTTTCATTAGTAGTTAAAAGCATGCCTTGTGATAATTCATTTACCAATTTAACTGGATTTAAATTAAGTACTGCTAAAACTTTTTTACCAACTAACTCATTTATATTATCATAATATTTTGCTATACCTGATAAAATTTGTCTTTTTTCTGTTCCTGTATTTACAATAAATTTAAGAAGTTTATCAGAATTTTCAACTTTTTTAACATCTAAAATTTCAACTACATTTATATTAACTTTTGAAAAGTCATCTATATTTATTGGATTTTGAATTTTTAAATCTTCTTCATATTCTGATTTTTTAACTTCTATTCTAGGAAATATTGGACTTGCTTGCCCTATAACTGTGTTTAC
The DNA here is from genome assembly GCA_963550915.1 of uncultured Leptotrichiaceae bacterium. Taxonomy (GTDB): domain Bacteria; phylum Fusobacteriota; class Fusobacteriia; order Fusobacteriales; family Leptotrichiaceae; genus Caviibacter. The sequence goes on along the minus strand of CAUVEB010000001.1, from coordinate 3,499 downwards.
AGGATAATTTCCTATTTCATATATATTTTTGCTATTAATATTATCATTTATACCAATTTGTTTTAATATTTCTTGACTACTGTCAACAAGTACTGGTGATATTAAATGCCCTATTTTATAAATCATATTAAATAATGTATACATAACTGTTCTAAGTCTGTCATTATTTTCATTTTTTGCTAATATCCAAGGTTCAGTTTCATCTATATATTTATTCATTCTAGAAATTAATTTCCATATTACTCTTAAGCTTTCTGAAAAGTTAAGTTCTTGTAATTTTTCGTACACTTTTTCTACTGTTTCATTATATAGACTATTTACTTCATCTTCTACTTCTTCATTTTTACTAGGCTCTAAAACTGTATCTCCAAAATATTTTTTTTGCATACCTAAAGTTCTATTTAAAAGATTTCCAAGATCATTTGCTAGGTCTGAATTTATTCTTGTTACAACTGCTTTTTGAGAATAATCTGCATCAAGTCCAAAAGTTGATTCTCTTATTAAATAATATCTAAATGCATCTACTCCATATTTTTCTACTTCTTCAATTGGATCTACAACATTCCCTAAAGATTTACTCATCTTTTCACCATTTACAGTCCACCAACCATGTGCTGCAACGCTAGTTGGAAGTTTTATACCTGCTGACATAAGCATTGCAGGCCATATTATAGCGTGAAATCTTAATATATCTTTACCTATAAAATGAATTACTTCTCCATTATTCCATATTTCATTAAACTTTTCTTCGTTGCTGTAATTTGCACCTGTAAGATATGAATTTAATGCATCAAACCATACATATATTATATGTTTATCATCTAATTCAAGTGGTATACCCCAAGTGAATGTTGTTCTTGATATAGATAAATCTTGAAGTCCTTGTGATATGAATGAAACAACTTCATTTTTTCTATGTTTTGGTAATATAAAATTAGGGTGTTCATCATAATATTTTAAAAGCTTATCTGCATATTTTGATAATCTAAAAAAGTATGTAGGTTCTGATACTTCTATTACTTCTTTACCAAGATATTTACCGTCAACTAATTGGCTTTCTGTTACAAAAGTTTCTTCTGACACACAATATTTCCCTTTATATTCTCCAGCATATATATCGCCATTTTCATACACTTTTTTTATAACTTCTTTTACTGTATTTAAATGTCTATCTTGAGTTGTTCTAATATAGTCATCGTTTGATATTTTTAAAAGTTTCCATAAAGATTCAAAATCTTCACTCATTTTATCAACCCATTGTTGAGGTGTAACATTATTTTTTAATGCTGATTCCTGTATTTTTTGCCCATGTTCATCAAGACCTGTTGTAAATACTACCTTATTACCATAAAGTCTTTCATATCTAGCTAACACATCACAAATTATTGTAGTATAAGCTGTACCTATATGTGCTTTTGCATTTGGATAGTATATAGGTGTTGTTATATATTTATTTTTCATCTTATTTTCCTTTCAAATTAATATTCAAATCCTGTTTGTCTTAGTGCCTCATATAGTATGATAGCTGCTGAATTTGACAAGTTTAGAGATCTACCTATATTTATCATAGGAATTGTTATGCAATTTTCTTTATTTTCATTTAAAATTGTTTCAGGTATACCTCTTGTTTCTGGACCAAACATAATATAGTCATCTTTATCATATTTTACATCTGTATATTTATTTTTAGTCTTTGTTGTTGCATAATATATTTTTTTATCTTTTGTTGCATTGTGAAATTCTTCGTAACTTTCCCAAATAACTAACTTTACATTTTTCCAGTAATCAAGCCCTGCTCTTTTTACAGTTTTTTCATCTATATCAAATCCTAGTGGTTTTATTAAATGAAGGGTTGTATTTGTTAAAACGCAAGTTCTTCCTATATTACCAGTGTTATATGGTATTTCAGGCTCATATAGTACAATATTCATATTAATTGCCTTCCCCTTTCATAAACTTATTTATTAAGCATTTTTTTAAAATCTTCTGCACTTATTTTAGAACAATTTTTTAAATTTTCTTTTTTCATGCTAACTTTAGGTATCAAGTAATTTTTATTACTATTAAAATGAGTAATTGCAATAGCTATTGCATCTGCTGCATCATCTGGTTTTGGTATTTCAGAAAGTTTTAATATCATTTTTACCATTTCTTGTATTTGTTTTTTAGTTGCACGGCCATAAGAAGCTACACCCATTTTAACTTGAAGTGGTGTATAATCAAATATCTCAAGACCATTTTTTTTAGCAACTACATTTATTACTCCCCTTGCTTGACCAACTTTAATTACTGTCTTTTGGTTTTTGAAAAAATATAAGTCTTCTATTGCCATTTGCACAGGTTTATATAGCTTTATAATAGTATCTAGTCTATCATAAATTTGCATAAGCCTTGTAGGCATATCATCATCTTTATCTGTATAGATACAACCATAATCTATCAGCTTATATTCCCCATTTTCTAAATCAAGTATAGAATATCCAACAATAGCTGTACCAGGGTCTACTCCTAAAATTCTCATAAAATCTCCTGAAAATATATAATAAAAATTATATCACAAATTATAAATAAAAAAAATATATTTAATACTTAATTGACATAAGTAATAAAATATTATATACTTTACTAGTAAAAATCCTTTCCCACAAAGGACCGTTATTCACGTTTAAATTTTAGGAGGAAAAAAAGTGAATAAGTACACTGTAATGCAAAAGAAAGAACAAGTTGAAAGAAAATGGTATGAAGTTGATGCCGAAGGTAAAGTATTAGGAAAGTTAGCTACTGAAATAGCTGTAAAACTTATGGGTAAAGATAAACCAACATACACACCACATGTTGACGGTGGAGACTATGTTATAGTTACAAACGCACATAAGATTGCTGTTACTGGTAAAAAATTAACTGATAAAAAATACTATAGACACAGCGGATATCCTGGAGGTTTAAAAGTAAGAACTTTACAAGAAATGTTAGATAAAAAGCCTACTGACGTTATAAGAAAAGCTGTTGAAAGAATGTTACCTAAAAACAAATTAGGAAGACAACAAATCAATAGACTTAAATTATACGTAACAGACACACACGAACACAACGCACAAAAACCAGAAAAGTTGGGTAAATAGTAGGAGGAAAAAATAAATGAGTAAAGTACAATATTTAGGAACAGGAAGAAGAAAAACTTCAGTAGCAAGAGTAAGATTAATTGCTGGTGAAACTGGAGTTGTTATAAACGGGAAAGACATGAGAGAATATTTTGAAGGAAGAGAAATCTTAGCCAAAATAGTAGAACAACCACTTGAATTAACTGAAACTTTAGATAAATACAAAGTTATAGTTAATGTTTTCGGTGGTGGAAACTCAGGTCAAGCTGGTGCTATAAGACACGGAGTATCAAGAGCATTATTAGAAACTGATGGAGAATATAGAGCAGTATTAAAAGAAGCAGGATTCTTAACAAGAGATTCAAGAATGGTTGAAAGAAAGAAATATGGTAAGAAGA